>JAREWP010000069.1 GCA_029001845.1 Candidatus Magnetocorallium paracelense
GGCTCCGCTTCGCTGCGCCTTCTCAAACATGACCCGCTTCCGTCGGAAAGTGCTTCACCCCTTAAGTTAATGGTATTAATTCATAACTTATAATAATTTTAGTAACTGTTCATGGATATCAGGGATCGGTGGTCTGTTAAAGAGATTTGTCTTTTTTTCATGGTAAGAACTCAGAAAAGTGCTTTAATACCAATTATAATCATGACATTCAATAAAAAAGTCCCTTTTATCTTCTACTGACCTCTGACCTCAGGTCACTGTGAACTGTTACTAATTTTACATTATTTACTCTCATTCATTGTTGCTTAGGACTTTGCCTATATTAAAAAAACCGATTGTATCCTGAAGCTGTTGCGACTGGGACAGGAGCTTCTCCGAAGTCAGGGCCAGCTCCTTTGAAGAGGTCGCATTTTCCTGAATCATGTTATTCAAGGTATGTAATGACTTGTTTATCAGATCGGAACCTGTATTTTGTTCGTTACTGGTTGCTGAAATCTCCTGAACAAGATCTGCTGTTTTTCTGATATCGGGAACGATTTTATCTAAGAAGCTACCTGCTCTTTCCGATATCTCGACACTGGAATTGGACAGTTCGTTAATCTCGCCGGCAGCTGTCTGGCTCCTTTCGGCCAGTTTTCTGACTTCCGACGCCACAACGGCGAAACCTTTTCCGTGCTCTCCGGCTCTCGCTGCTTCTATGGCGGCATTCAGAGCCAGAAGATTTGTTTGCCTGGCAATATCTTCTATTATTGAAATCTTTTCGGCAATTTGTTTCATCGCATTGACTGCCTCATAAACAGCCTTTCCTCCTTCCTGCATATCTGCCGAAGCTTTTGTTGCTATACTCTCGGTTTGTTGGGCATTCACCGAGTTTTGCTTAATGTTTGAAACCATCTCAGCCATAGAAGATGAAGCTTCCTCGGCAGACGCCGCCTGTTCGGATGCCCCGGTGGACAGTTGGTGCGAGCTGTTACTGATTTCATTACTTCCGGATGCAACGCCATTGGCGACATAGGCAATATTACCGATAACATCTCTCAGTCGTTCGACGACATCTTTTAAACATTCAAGGAGACGGCCGATTTCATCTTTAGAGTCTACTTCCACTGCTACTGTGAGGTCGCCTTCAGCCACAAGCCCGGCAATATGAGCCGCCTTTTTTAAAGGAATCGTTATCGATACGGTTATCACGGCAGCCAGGATAATTACTAAAACAATGCCGACAAAATTCAGGATTAATGACCTGGTCGTTGAGCTTTTAACGGTTTCATTTGAAGAGGCAACGACATGATTAATATTTTCTTTTATTGTATCGTCGATATTTTTCAGCAAAAGATTCATCTTTTTTATAAAGTCATCGGCTCTGACCGTGTAAGAATCCAACGTAGACGTCAGATCCTCCACCTCAAGCTCAAGGTCATCATATTCATCGGTTCCGTATGCATATTGCATCTGTTTTTCCGTATTTACGATGACTTTATTTTTAAGCTCATAGATGGTTTTTATTATTGACAGAAAGTTATCTTTATGGAAAGCTATGGTTTCCAGGACCAACTCCTTTACCTTATCATTGCTTTCTCCTTTGAAATCCCCGTTCTCGGAGTTCACTCTGTCAAGGATTGTCTTTGCCTGCAAATTAAATCTTTCCACCATGTTTTCATGTTTGGCCCACAGGGCGTCGATGTTTTCAATGTCTTCGGCGATTATAATATACATTATTAAATTCAAGTCTCTGGCAACGGCGTATTTCATCTCCTTGGCTGCATTGCTTAAAGGAGATATTTCAATTATCTCTTTGGTCTTACCGTTTATTCTTGTTATATCAAGATAACCCAGAGCACCGACAATAATGAAAATTACGATTAATATCAGAAAACTCCCAATCAATTTGGTAGCAATGTTGAAATTTTTTAATTTCATATTCCTTCATTCCTCCTCGTGAATATTATTTTAGTGAGCTACATATCAATTTTACACCATTATTGCTAACCACCTAAAGCCCTCCCTTTATACCCTGTCTTTTCACCATATGGAAATGGAGCCATAACAGCACAGTCATCAGTGAGGGGAGCCATAATATGTGTATACTGTAAAAACGAATCAACGTCGAACCGTCGACATCCATGCCACCTCTCAAAAGGAGTATTATCTCATTGCCGATAAGGGGGACAGTGCCGGCCATAGAGGTGCCGACTTCGGTCGCCCAATAGGCCTTTTGATCCCAGGGGAGGAGATAACCTGTAAATCCTGAAGCAAAGGCTATAATCAGTGTAAGAGAGCCTACTATCCAGTTTAATTCACGGGGAGGTCTGTAGGCGCCGGATAAAAAAACTCTTGCCATGTGGAGCAGCAGGAAAATTATCAACAGATTGGCGGACCATTTATGGGCGCTTCTTATCAGCCATCCCAGCCTGACTTCTTTTTGTATCGTTATTATACTCTTAAATGCCTGAGATTCTGAAGGGATGTAATAAAGAGAAAGCATGAGTCCTGTGGCAAAGGAGACGAGCAGGCAGGAGAATGCGAGTCCTCCAAGGCAGTAAAAATAATTCAGCCCCTCAGGAAGCGACCTTTCCAGAAATCTTTTATGGGGGGCCTTAACCTTGAATCTATCGTCGAATCTGTTAAAAAGTCTCCCCATTTCAAACCTTTAAACCTATATAGACTTCACCGTTGTCTGTTTTTAAAGGGAGTCGTGAAAGAGGTTTACGAGGCGGGCCTTCCTTAATGAATCCCTTTATGTCATATACACCTCCATGGCAGGGGCAGATAAAAAGGTTTTTGTGCCTGCTCCAGTTTACCAGGCAGCCAAGATGGGTGCAAACCGGAGAAAGAGCGAATATTTCGTTGTCGTGATTCACTATGAAAACGGCCATACTATAATGTCTGACGTTGTTCTCTATTTTTATATCTACTCTTTTCAACCCTCTTTTAGGCAAATTATACTCACTAAAAACCTTGAAGAACAAGGTTTTTTTTTCTCTTTTAACAGATGGAAAAATAAACAATGATGCTATAGCAGAAAAAAGGGTTAATAAAAAAAAGACAGAGACTTTTAAATATTTTTTAAGAAAGACCCTTCTCTCCATAAATCAATTTAAAAAAGCAGTTAGCTGTCAGCCCGTAGATTATCCCTATAGAGGGAGTCGTTAATTATTATGAAGCAGTGAATTCTTCCGACTTAAAGTCATTAACTAAAGGAGAAAAGCACCTTCCGCCTTCAGCGGCTAAACTCGAAGGCGCCGCTTCGCTGCGCTTTCTCAAACATGACCCGCTTCCGTCGGAAGGTGCTTCACCCCTAAAGTGAATGGTATTGTTTTCCGGTTAATACTCTATACTTAACCCGGTGTAACCGGAACCAAACAGGTTTGATGTTAGAGAATAATTGCTGCTTTAAGGAGCTATTGCCACTTTCAGTATTATTTGGCCAAAAACGATTGTAGTGAACCGGCGGCCAATTGGTTTTAGAAAGTCCCCGGTGTGGTTTCTGTGTTGCAGTGCAATATTCAGCGTAATAAGAAAAGAGAGCGATGTGAGACAACGGAAATCTCCGTGACGTAGCATGTTTTTTTAAGTTTACAAATGATTAAGGCATGCCGATTTACTTGAGGATGTCCCTCAGTTCTCTGCCGGCTTTAAAATGTATGACTTTTTTTGAAGGAACTTCTACCTGCTCGCCTGTTTTTGGGTTACGCGCCTTACGGGGATTTCTCAGCTTCAGTTTAAAGTTACCGAAGCCTCTGAGTTCGACTTTTTCATCGTTTTTTAAAGAACCTATTATTGTTTGAAAAAAAGTATCTATAATAATTTCTGTCTGGTCCCTGTTGAGGCCCGATATTTGGTTCGTTACTCTGTCTATTAGTTCAGATTTTGTCATCTCTTTGTACAGGATTTAATTACATACGATTAAAGAGTTAACAGATAATTCAGTTTCAACGACGGAAAATATGATGATAATTTTATCGCCAAAGTGTTCACAAGCATATCGACAATAGATAAGTCATCCTTTGGTGTAACAACATCGGGGTCACCTTCGATACCTGCCATTTCGGCGGCGACTTTTATGGAATCCTGTAAATTCCCCAGAATATCCACAAGCCCTAAATCTTTGGCCTGTAAACCGGTGAAAATCCTGCCGTCGGCAATCTCTCTTACTTTTTCTGCAGGAATTCCGCGCCCGTCGGAAACGGCTTCAATGAACTGAGTATGCACATCATCCAGAACATTTTGCAAAAGCAGCTTTTCATTATCGTCCATCTCTCTGGTGTATGAGGCCATGTCCTTAAATTCTCCGCTTTTAATTACTTCCGAGGCGATACCGATTTTTTCAAGCAAGCCCTTAATATTCGGTATTTCCATTATCACGCCAATAGAGCCGGTAATAGTACCGGGGTTGGCTACTATCTTAGTTGCTGCCGCAGCTATATAATAACCTCCCGAAGCAGCGAGTGACCCCATTGAGACAATGACCTTTTTTGAAGAATACGTCTTTTTGACTTCTCTGTAAATCTCCTGGGCCGGTACGACAGCCCCCCCGGGAGTATCTATCCTCAAAACAATTGCTTTTATTGACGTATCGTCTCTAAATTCTTTTAGTGACTCTATTGTGTCCTTAGAGCTCAAAATCGGCCCTTCTATTCTTATGAGGCCGATTTTCTCTCCGCCTTGAACTTTGTCCTGAACAGCAGTCACGAAAATACTGATAACCAAAAGCAGCACAATTAGAAGTGAAAAAAACAAAACGATTTTCTTCATTATCAATCCTGAGGTTTGTTAATCATACTCAGTCCGATTTTTCTCTGCTCCAGGTCCATTCTGATAATCCAAGCCGTTATTGTATCGCCTTCCTTATACTCACTCTCTTGCTTTACGATTTCCGACGCATATATAAGACCCTCAACCCATTCATCAATTTCTACAAACATTCCGTGTTCGCTTATTCTCAATACTTTACACTTAACTTCTTCTCCGATTTTCAGCTTTTCAGGAATATCGTTGAGCCAGGGATCAGGTTCCATCTGCTTTATTCCCAGAGACATACGTTCTTTATCGGGCTCGAGGCTCAACACCAGAGCTTCCAGTTTTTGGCCCCGCTTAAAAACTTCCGATGGATGTTTTATGTGCTTTGTCCATGAAATATCGGAAATATGAACCAGGGCGTCGACGTTTTCAGGAACCTCGACAAATATTCCGAAGTCTGTAATTGTTCTTACTTTTCCGCTAACTTTCTGACCTACAGAATACTTTTCAGCCACTACTTCCCACGGTTTTGGTTTTAACTGCTTAACTCCCAAAGATATGCGGCGTTCTTTTTGATCGACCTTCAATACGATTGCATCGACCAGATCGCCTGACTCGATATATTTGGAAGGATGTTTCGGTTTTGGATTCCAGTCGAGTTCCGTAACGTGAACAAGTCCTTCGACACCCTCTTCTAATTCAATAAAAGCACCGTAATCGGTAAAACTGACAACCTTTCCTTCAATGGTTTTGCCTTCAGGGTATTTTTCTTCTACATTCAGCCAGGGATCGGATTTCTTTTGTTTATAACCGAAGGTGACTTTCTCGGAGTCTTTATCGAATTTGAGTACCAGTACCTCAAGCTCTTCACCTACCGAAAAGACCTCTGAAGGATGATTTATCCTGCCCCATGAAATGTCGGATATATGAAGCAGCCCGTCGACCTCTCCGATATCGATAAACACGCCGTAATCGGTAATATTTTTCACACGTCCCTTAACCAGCTCCCCTTCCTTTAACACTGACAGAACTTCATCTTTTTTCTGTTTTTTCTCTTCTTCTATTATTACTCTTCTGGATACTATGATATTGTTCAGTTTGTTGTTGAGTTTCAGTATTTTAAACTTTCCGGTCTTTCCGATTAAATCGTCCGAGGTTTTAACAGGTTTGACGTCATATTGAGAACCTGGCAGAAAGGCCCTGACACCGGAGATATCTACGAAAAATCCGCCCTTTGTCTTTTCGATAATTTTTCCGTCAACAAGGCTTCCCTCTTTGTAAGCATCCTGTATTTTCTGCTGTGATTTGATTATGAGCGCTCTTCTTTTGGAAAGAGTTATTGTACCTTCGGAGTCTTTCATTCCGGCGACGAGGACTTCTATCTCAGCCCCTGTGTCGAGATCGCTCAGTTCTTCCTGAGTAAACTCGTCAATCGGTACAAATCCCTCCGATTTGTATCCAATATCGACTACTATGGAATCCGCTTTTCTGGACACCACCTTCCCCTGCAGAATCGACCCTACCTCTATTCCTCGGAATGTATCCGCATATAATTGTTCTAAATCATTGTTCTGTACTTCCATTAAAATAAATGTCCTCCTCTTTATATATGTCTAACTACTTTATATCGATAATGAAAAAAATGTTCTATTCCGCCGGTTCGTTTTAAGCCGCATTGGATGAGGCGATAACGTCTATTTTGGCCTTTATTTCCTCGATTATCCAATCCGGGGTGGAAGCACCGGCAGTTACTCCCACTGATTCTACGTTGTGAAACCAGTCGGTTTGAATTTCCGAAGCTGTTTCAATATGACGGGTATTTACTCCGTTTGATCTGCACAGATTGGCCAGTTGTGAAGTGTTTGCGCTGTTTTTGCCACCAACCACCAGCATCAGGTTTACACTTCCTGAAATCTCAAAGGTCTCTTTTAATCTCAAAGCCGTTGAATTGCAGATGGTATTGTATATTTTCAGTTCCTTTGTCTTCTCGATGATCTCTGACAGTAAACGCCTCAGTGCGTCGACAGGCTGTGTGGTTTGCACTACTATGCCGACTTTGGTCCTGATATTCAAAGGGATTTCACCATCTTTAACAACAACGACATCGTTACCGGCGAAGCTCATAATAGATTTCACCTCAGGATGATCTCTGTCCCCCAAGAGAATTACCTGGTAACCTTCGGTACTTAAGAGTTTAGCATATTGCTGTGCTTTTTTTACAAATGGGCAGGTTGCATCTACAATTTCCAGACCCATCTTTTCGATTCTTTTATACTGGTCTACCGGTATGCCGTGAGTTCTGATAATAATCGTGCCATCTTCCATGGTAGGTTCATCTATATAGTTAACTCCGTTTTGTTTCAGGCTTTCAACAACCTGGGGATTATGGATAATCGGACCAAGAGTGCAAACTTTTTCTTTGCGGCTGGCCATATCGAAGGCGATATTCACCGCTCTCTTTACACCAAAACAAAATCCCGCCCTTTTTGCTACTATTATCCTCATTACTTTATGGCGCCAATTTCATCAAGCATTTTTTGAATCGTCGCTTCTACCGTAAGCTCCGAGTTATCGATTACAATAACCCCTTCACCGACTTTCAATGGCGAGATACTCCTTTTGCTGTCTCTTTCGTCCCTTTCTATAATGTCGTTCAGAATATCTTCATACCTTATATCGGAAAAGGCGACCTTTAATTGATTGTATCTTCTCATTGCCCTGGTTCTATCCGAAGCCGTCAGGAAAAATTTCCTCCAGGCTTTGGGGAATACAATGGTAGTCATGTCTCTGCCCTCTGTTACAATATCGTTGTTGGAGGAGAATTCTCTTTGGATATGGAGTAAAAAGTCTCTGACACAACTGCGGGAAGAAAATATTGATGTATATCGATCGACTTCGGGAGTCCTGATCTTCTCGGAAATATCTTTATCGTCAAGAAAAACCCTCCCATTATTGTAAGATATTTTCGTATTATTGAGAATCGTCTCGATTATCCTGTCAGGAGTGTCTTCTTTTATGTCAAGATTAAGGAGTTTCAGGGCAGTCGCTCTGTACAACGCTCCTGAGTCGAGAAAAGTATATCCCGTTTTCTTAGCAAGGAGCTTTGCTATTGTACTTTTGCCGGAACCAGATGGACCGTCTATTGCTATTACTTTTTTCAAGGTTTAGAGAGTCTCTTTAATATGTCGAAAAATCCGGGAAAGGATATGCCGATACAGGAGCTGTCCACAATCGTGGTAGGTCCGTCTGCTATCATGGAAGCTACGGAAAAAGCCATCGCCACTCTGTGGTCTTTTCTCGATTCCGTTACTGCTCCTGTCAGTTTTACAGGTCCTTTGACAGCCATACCATCATCGTACTCATCTACATGAGCACCCATTTGTGTTAATCCCCGGGCCATGGCTGAAATTCTGTCCGACTCTTTAATCCTCAATTCCTCTGCTCCTCTGATTTCGGTTACTCCTTCGGCCTGGCTGGCAAGTATGCACAAAACAGGAAATTCATCTATCATGGCGGGAATATCGTCTTTGCCCAGTGTAACGGATTGAAGTTCAGGCGTGAATTTGCAGATTATGTCCCCGATTATTTCGCCGGAAACACTTCGGCTGTTTACAACCTCAACGTTACCGTTCATTTTCTTTACTACATTTAAGAATCCTGTCCTTGTAGGGTTCAGACCTACATCCTTTATGATAACCTCTGATCCTTTCACCATCATGGCGGCGGCTATAAAAAAGGCGGCCGAAGAGAAATCTCCGGGGATCAGGACTTTGCTTCCATATAATCGGCTTCCCTTAGTAACTGTAACGGACAATCCTTTCACTTCGATATTGGCGCCAAAGGAAGGCAGCATTCTCTCCGTATGGTCTCTTGACTTTACAGGCTCTTCGATCACTGTGACACCGTCGGCAAACAGACCTCCCAGGATAATAGATGACTTTACCTGTGCTGAAGCAACAGGCATTTTATATGAGATAGCCTTTAAATCGCCTCCTTTTAAGGCGACAGGAGGGAATCTCCCGTTATCTCTTGCCGTTATGGCGGCGCCCATTTCTCTCAATGGCGATGTTACCCGCAATACAGGCCTGTGAACCAAAGATTCGTCGCCTGTAAGTATCGAAAAAAAGGGGCAGGCCGACAGAAGACCGCAAAGCAGCCTCATCGTAGTGCCGGAATTTCCGCAATCGATAATATTTTCAGGTTCCCTGAGACCGAGAAGCCCCTTACCTTTAACATCAATCGTATTGCCGGACTTGTTAATTTCTACTCCCATCGATTTAAAGGCATTTAATGTACTTATAGGATCTTCGGCATCCAGAAAGTTTTCAATTACCGATCTTCCCTCGGAGATGGAAGCAAAAATAATAGATCTGTGAGATATTGATTTATCAGGTGGCGGGTTGAACTCTCCCTTCAGTGAAGAACATTTGGTCAAGGATATGCTGTTTTCAGTTTTCATTGTTATTTTCCCCTATCCTCCTTCTCAAAGTTCCTGCATTATCAAACTCCCTTAGTATGGATTCGACGTCTGAATCGGAGATAAATTTCGAGATGCTTTCAAGGCGGTTTTTTAATATATCTATATGTGCAAGTATATTTTTCTTGTTGTAGAGGCAAATATCCTTCCAGAGCGGGGGAGAACTCATAGCTATGCGTGTCGTATCAATAAAACCTCGGCCGGCTAAATCAAGAAAAGAGCTGTCTATCTCTTCTATGCTGTTTACAAGAGCAAAGGCAACGACATGAGGCAGATGACTTATGGATGAAAAAATGAGGTCATGAGTTTCAGGAGTAAGTGTTTTGGTTTCCATGCCTAAGGTTTCCCATAAACTCCCGACTTTGGTAAGTGATTCTCGATCAGTATTATCCGTGGGTGTCAGTATACATCTGGCGCCTTTAAACAGCTTTGCATTTGCTGCATCTATGCCGGATTTATCGTCTCCGGCAATAGGGTGTGATCCTACATAATATGTTTCGTTGGTAAAGGTGTTTTCCAGGGAGTATACCAGTGATCCTTTTACACTTCCCACATCTGTTATAATCGTCCCTTTTTGCAGGTGAGGGGCAATGGCAGTCGAGATATCATGAAAAGCTCCGACCGGAGTTGCAAGTAAGACAAGGTCTGCATCTTTGCACAGCTCTTCCGGATTAAGTTCATAGGAGTCAATTATTCCTTTGTTACAGGCCCTTTTCAGGTTGTCTTCGCTCCTGCCAAAACCGACTATATTCTTAACTACATTCTGTTCCTTCGCCGCCATGGCGAAAGAAGCGCCCAGTAAACCCACACCTGCTATGACAATTTTTTTGAAATGCATATTCCTTTGACCTCGTTCGTCAAAGCACCTCCCTGAATTTCCTGATAAATTCTCTGTTTTCCTCCGGAAGTCCTATTGTAACTCTTACAGAGTGTTTACCCATTGGTCTGATTATAACGCCTTTTTTCAAAAGCTCTTCATACACCTCACCTGTATCTCTTTTTAAAAGGATATATATGAAGTTGGCTTCGCTGGGAATGTATTCTACACCCATTTTATCAAGTTGATTATACAAATATTCCCTGCCCTGACTGTTTATGGCAAGAGATTTTTTAAGATGCTCTCTGTCCTCTAAAGCTCTAAGCGCCGCTGCCTGGGCCATGGAGTTTGTATTAAAGGGGTTTCTGATTTTATTCATTTCCTTTATTATATTTTTTTTCGCTATGCCGTATCCTATCCTCAGGCCGGCCAGACCGTAAATCTTGGAAAAGGTCCTCAAAACAAGAATATTTTTTCCGGCTTTTTGATATCGCAGGGTGTCGGGATATGAGGGATCGGAGACATATTCGTAATAAGCCTCATCGACAATGACAAGTACGTCGTCCGGAATTTGCTTCATAAAGAGATCGAGCTCGTCCGAAGCTGCGATCGTACCGGTAGGATTATTGGGGTTAGCTATAAAAACCAATTTTGTCTCTTTTGTAACAGCCTTAAGCATGGCGTCCAAATCATGTTTGTAATCCTTGAGCGGTACCGTTATCGCACGGCCTCCCGATGATGTAATCGACATTTGATAAACTACGAAAGAGGGATCCGCCATAACAGCGTTGTTCTTGGAGGTAAAAAATGTAGATACTGCAATATCTATAAGCTCATTGGAGCCGTTGCCGAGAATCAGTTCGTCGCCTTCTACTCCGAGCATGCCGGAAAGGGTGTTTTTTAAATAATAACCTTCTCCGTCAGGATATCTGTTGAGAGTTTCTATTTTGCTCTCTAAATCCCTGAGCGCCAGAGGCGAAGGGCCCAAGGGGTTTTCGTTTGAGGCTAATTTTATGGTATCTTTAATTCCAAGTTCTCTCTCAAGTTCTTCGATTGGCTTGCCGGGTATATAGGGCTTTATTGCACTGACATATTCAGGGGCTTTTATCAAAGAATTTCCTCCGAAAAAAATAGTAACCGTTCACGAAGGTTAGTGATCGGTGGTCCGTTTTATTTAAATACTAAAGATGAACTCTGTTTAATAGGTTTTTTTCTTCTAACCGACCTCTGACCTTTGTAAACGGTTACTATAATTAAATCAATGTCATTAACTTAAGGAGCAAAGCACCTTCCGCCTTCACCGGCTAAACTCGAAGGCTCCGCTTCGCTGCGCCTTCTCAAACATGACCCGCTTCAGTCTGAAGTCGCTTCACCCCTTAAGTTAATGGTATTGATAATTAGATAGCAGACTGAGGGTATGATCCCAGTACTTTCATATACAGACAATGTTTTTTCACGTCGTTTAAGGCCTTGTTAACCTTTTTGTCCTCAATATGACCTTCAAGGTCTACAAAAAAGATATAATCCCAGACCTTCTTTTTCGAAGGTCTCGACTCTATCTTAGTCAGATTAATCCTGAATTTTTTAAAAGGAGAGAGGATACTGTGGAGAGCAGAGGGCTCGTCTTTCAGGGTGAACATTATGGAGGTCTTATCGTTTCCTGTTTTTGGGTGTGATTTCCCGGATATGACAAGAAATCGTGTTATGTTATTTTTATTATCCTCTATCTGTTTTTCAATAAAATTCAGGTTATATATCTTTGCCGCAACATCGCTGGCAATAGCGGCCGCGCCCTCTTCAAGGGAAGCCAAAGAGGCGGCTTCGGCAGTACTTGGCGAATCGAATATGGGAACTCCGAGCATATTGCTCTCCAACCATAACCGACACTGAGCCGTAGCATGGGGATGGGAATATATTTTTTTTATCGAAACCCTCTCCGAGGTCTTTGATAAAAGGTTGTGCTTTACTGTAAGGAGTATTTCCGAGAAGATGTTCAATCCGAAATCGATGAACATATCCAGTGTATAATTAACAATACCTTCATTGGAATTCTCGATTGGAACGACGCCGTAATCTGCTTCGCCTGCCTCAACGGTCTCAAATACCTTTTTTATACTTGCAACAGGCAGAAAGACGCAGGCTGCGCTGAATTGTTTTAATGCGGCCTGATGCGTAAAGGTGGCCTGAGGGCCTAAATGGGCGATTTTAATTGCAGATGGTTGCTCAAGTGTCAGGGAGGCGCAGAAAATTTCTTTAAAAACCACCTCCAGCGTTTCATTGGGAAATCTTCCCTTATTCAGACTTTTCAGTCTGTCGACAATTGCTTTTTCTCTTTCCGGAATGTAAAAGCTGACATTATCTCTTTTCTTTACCTCAGCTATCTCCATAACGATTTCGGCGCGGTTATTCAGTAAATTGAGTATTTGTTCGTCTATATCGTCAATTTGTTTTCTGCATTCGTTCAGATCCGTCATTTTTTTACCTTTATATCAATGTCATTAACTTAAGGAGCAAAGCAGCTTCCGCCTTCAGCGGCTAACTCAAAGGCTCCGCTTCTCTTCGCCTTCTCAGACATGATCCGCCTATGTCGAAGGCGCTTCACACCTTAAGTTAATGGTATTGACCTTTATATTGAAATTGTATAGTATCCAGATTGATTCGTAATAACTAATCTAACTGAAAAGTCAACATTTTTTCAAGTTCCTACCTGTAAAATTAGTATGTTGTCAATAAATTGAGTATTAAAGAAAATAATATTTCATACTCAATGTCATTAACTTAAGGAGTAAAGCACTTTCCGCCTTCAGCGGCTAAACTCGAAGGTTCCGCTTCGTTGCGCCTTCTCAAACATGACCCGCTTCTGTCGGAGGGTGCTTCACCCCTTAAGTTAATGGTTTTGATTTCATACTATTAAGTCTTTATTAAAAAAAGTGGATTCCATGAGTGGGGATGTTTGGGGTTGAATCTTACATGCTCACTATTTTATTTTTCCTTCTGTCCTGTCAAGGGGAGAGTGAAAAAATAAGTTGCTTTGCCCGGGCTCTAAGATTGATTTTTAATATTTAATTATGTTAAAAATATTGATTGTACAAAAACCTTAAACCGGAATACACACTTTTCAGCAGGTTGTTACTCTTAAGGAGGAGTGATGAATTATTATGAGAATGTAGTTATTATTGATGCGTCATTGAGCGACGATAATATCGAAGCAGCGGAGCAAAAGATTATTGACACTATTGAAAAATCCGAAGGTGAAATAATCAAACGCGAAAAATGGGGGAGAAAAAGGCTTGCATATAATATTAACAAGCATGACAAGGGCTTTTATGTGCTTTTTGTCTTCAAGGCGCCTCCTTCAATAGTAAAAATACTGGAGAATTTATTTAAAATTTATGATCCCGTCTTTAAATTCATGATTGTCAGATTGAAGAAAAAAGAAATTCTAAAACTCCGCGAATCCATAGAAGAAGAGCAAGTCAAAACCGAGGAACAGGAGGAGAAAGAAAACGAGGCAAACGAAGACAATGAAGAAGGGGAGAATTAGAGCGCATGTATAACAGAGCAATATTGGTAGGCAATTTAACAAAAGACCCGGAGTTACGATATACGCCTCAGGGTACACCGGTCAGCTCATTCAGAATCGCCGTGAATTCAAGATACAAGCATGGTGACGAGTGGCGCGAAGAAACGCTGTATATCGATATTGTTGTTTTTGGGAGGCAGGCTGAAAACTGCTCGGAATACCTGAACAAAGGGAGGGGGGTACTGGTTGAAGGACGTTTGAGGGAAAGGAGATGGGAAGCTGACGGTCAACAAAAAAGTAAAATAGAAGTTCTGGCTCAGGATGTCAGATTTTTACCGAGAAAAGGCGGTCATGATTCTCACTACGAGCCTCCCAGAGAATCTCTTCCTCCTGACGAAGCTACCGAAATAGAACCGTTTTGATAAAAGAATTTGACACTTTACCTTTATATAAATTGAGCGGTTCAGGGCCGGCAAGACTTTAAAGATATAAAAATAAAACGACTTAAAGGCACTTAGCCGAGAATTTTATTTTAAGTTCCGGATATATTGCAGATTCAAAGTAAAAAACGATAGGAGCTGTTTAAATGAGATATAAAAGATTTACAAGAAAAAAATTTTGTAAGTTTTGCGCCGAAAAAACTGATTTCATCGACTACAAAGACATAAGGACACTTAAATCTTACATAACCGAGAGAGGCAAAATACTGCCTAACAGAATGACCGGCACTTGCGCTCGCCACCAGAGGGAGCTTACAGGGGCTATTAAAAAGGCCAGAAGTATCGCCCTCTTATCCTTTATGGAAAAATAACCATGAGAATCCCCCACTCATGGATTCCCATAATCTCCAAAAATATCGCAGGTAACCTGATTACAAAAAGATTGATCGAACCACAGGTTTCCATTGATAAGTTAAAGCAGAGAATTGAGGATGTCCTGTTTAATGAACTGTCCGAGGAAGACAGGCTCAATGATGAGGTGAGGGAAATACTCAAGGGGTATCAGGGGGAGATAGAAAAAAAAGGTCTTGATTACAAAAAACTATTCGACATGACAAAACGAAAACTGATTAAAGAAAGAAATATAGTCATATAATGTTATCGGACGATAAAATCTCTCACATCTCGCATATTCTTCTCAGAGACCTAAATGAAAAGGGTTTTATTTCTCCAAAGACGGAGGACCACAAAATTCGCAGGGAAATTAAAAACACTATTACCTCTCAGTTAAAAATCAGTGAAGAGATTAACGAAAAGGTCAGGGCGAAACTAAAATCTTTCTCAAAAAACATTCCGGAAGGGACCCCGGAGTGGGAAATCCTTTATGAAAAATTCTATAGGGAAGAGGAAGGGAAAAAGGGCCTCGTCTAATGATGAATTCATAAACGGAGAGAGGCAAAAGGCCCGGGAATTAAGAAAAACCAAATGGTGGAGAAATAAAACTTCACAAGGTCATTGCTATTATTGTAATAACCCTGTCCCGCCGAGACAGCTTACCATGGACCACCTCATTCCTCTATCAAAGGGCGGCAAATCGATAAGAAGTAATCTAGTCGCAGCCTGTAAGGAGTGTAACAATAAAAAGACTCACCTCCTACCGTTTGAATGGGATGACTGGGTGCAGTAATTACTTATTGCCTAATTGTCACTTTTAGGTATCATGCTAATAAGGCTAATTAAAAGACGAATTCCTGTTTTTGCATTGTCACATTCAGGCATTGACGTAATTGCTCCAAATCCTTTACTATAAAACTCTGCGCCCATAGCTCAATTGGATAGAGCGTCGGACTACGGATCCGAAGGTTGGGGGTTCGACTCCTCCTGGGCGTGCCACTTAAAATCCTTTAAAATCAAGGAGTTACCGCTGTGGCGGTAACTCCTTTTTTTTGCCCAAATTCAGTTTTACCTGTATGAACGCCAACAGACCAATTTATTTTTGCGCAGATCCTAAAGAGATTCGTCTGTAATTATAGTATCGATTTCCAAGTAAATTATTCCGTGTTCTTTGTGTGATAGTAAAAACCTTTTGTAATTATTCAGCGAAGAGTATTAATCGACGTATCTGCTCGGGTGGCACGGACAAACTTGTTTGTCCGTGTAACGATTGCTGTATATCGAAAACGAAACGAGCACGGATAAACAAGTTTATCCGTGCCACCCATGCTATTAAGCGACAATTTGATTAAAGAGTCAATCATTCTGTTAACTCCCATGGATTCAGGAGAGCCACTCCGCTTTCCCGTATGTCTGAAGTGTTTCGGGTTACAATTGTTAAATGATAGGCAATTCCGGTGGCCGCAATAATAGAGTCTATAGCCGGCATCGGTTTGCCGGAAATTTCCGCCAGTCCTTGAATCTTTCCCCAGATCATTGCAACATGAGTATTAATGTTAATGATTCTGTTCCAAAACCTTTCCTTAAGATCATTTTCAACCCAATTGTGTAATTCTTCCTTTCTCTTTGATTCAGCCAGCTTCTCAATACCTTTATGAAGTTCGCCGATTGTCAACACACTAATATACAGATTATTCTCGTTTTCATTTTTTATCCATTTAGTGACCTTTCCCGAAGGCCTTTGACGGACTAACTCAGAAATGACACATGTATCCAATAAATATTTCATAACATAATATCTCTTGAAGGACTTTTATCTCTGTCTAAATTCAGGTTTAGACCGGAAAGGGGTGATTGTTTAAAAAATGATAGTAAATCCGATGCCGGTTCGCTGAGTTTTTGATAATCTTCAATTGCGATAACAACGACCGATTTCCTACCATGCTTGGTTACAAATTGGGGCCCCTCATGATGTGCTTTATCAACCAAGTTACTGAATCTATTTTTAGCTTCTTGAAGTTGCCATACATTTCCCATAGTAAACACCTCCAATCTTATATATGTCTAGTCTGTCTGGATTATATCCTTTTCGGATCTATATTTGTCAATATGATTTTGCCTGTTATAAAAAAACAGCGGTCAGCCTTCAGCTAAGGAAAGTTGTTTTTTTCTCCTGTCCCCTGTTTAGTCTCCCTTATGATAAGTTGTTGAATTGATTGACTGTTTGTGATATAGTGATTATATAATAGTTCACCATATAGTACATAAATATAACTCA
Source organism: Candidatus Magnetocorallium paracelense (assembly GCA_029001845.1). Classification (GTDB taxonomy): domain Bacteria; phylum Nitrospirota; class Thermodesulfovibrionia; order Thermodesulfovibrionales; family Magnetobacteriaceae; genus Magnetocorallium; species Magnetocorallium paracelense. Next base: position 16,669 of record JAREWP010000069.1, read on the forward strand.
CACAGAGACACAAAGTTTTTAATTTCCTAATTTTATTGCATTAACTGTTATTAAAACTATTAAATGCTATCTCAGTGATTATGTTAATAATTGAAATTATCCTTATCGTATGTACAACCTTTGCGGCCATCTCTATTGTGTTGACATCCATGAAAACCGGAATTCCCCCTGCGCCCAGTTCATATAAGACTCGTCGGGTTATTGCTGAGGCTACGGACAATTCAGGAACAGGGCCCATAGTGGATCTGGGATCCGGATGGGGAACACTTGTTGTTGAACTTGCCAAAAAGCATCCGTACAGACAAGTAAGTGGTTATGAATTATCATATGTTCCATGGTTGTTCACATGGATTCGCAAGTCTCTCTCAGGGCTGGATAACCTAATACTTTATCGCAGGGATTTCCTGGATGCCGATCTGTCTGATGCGTCTGTTCTGACATGTTACCTGTTTCCCGGAGGTATGATTTCTCTTGAGGATAAACTGAAGGATGACAATATAAGTGACGTCCTCATTATAAGCAGTACCTTTGCCCTGCCGTCAGCGGAACCAATCAGAGTTTTCCGGGTAAAGGACATTTACAGAACACCCATTTATCTATATCGTTTTTAAGCTTTCCAATCCGAAATCCGAGTGCATTCCTCAATTCTGTTGTTCGTTCTGAATAATTACTTCTATGTTATAATGAGTCTTGTATAGGTTAGTGATTAATGTCTTGCTGATACTTAGCTGATTTTGTATGAAAGAATGACGCTTTCGATTCGAAAAGGGAGGTCATAAATGGGCGTCTCATCGAGAATGAGCCGTTTAGGTGCGCTTATAGTTCTGGGAATCGCTTCTGCGGAAGTTGTCATAATGATAAGTCCCTTTGCCGGTCTGTTTTATACGAGTTTTAGATACGATTCTTTTTTGGGTTTTTTTTCGAAGTATCCGCTTACGGCATGGCTCGACGGCTTTTTTCTGAACCACTCGGTCGTGACTGAATCGCCCCTCCTTGAATGGCAGCGTAAGGCAGGCAGGATAATGTTCGCTTTGGGTCTGTGGGGATTTTTTGTATCCGCCTTTCAGGTTTATTACAATAAGCTTTTTAGACGCGGAGTCGCCAAAGGGCTTCTTTACAGATACGTCCGCCACCCCCAATACCTCTGCCTGGGGATCGCAGGCTGGGGTATCCTGACCATCTGGCCCAGATTTCTGCTCCTTTTAATCTGGATTACCATGCTCTTTCTCTATGCTGCTTTAGCGAATTTCGAGGAGTCCCGCATGAAGGAGCGATTTGGTGGAAATTATGCGGATTACGCCGAGAATTTGGGATTTTTCTTGCCCAAGAGTCCTGTTCGGAGGATGTATCGATCCACATTCGGAAAGATCAGGCCGGGAGCGTTGGGCCTTATGGCCGCCTATGTATCCGCCCTGATTGTAGCAGCCTCTATCGGTTTCGGTCTTCGAGCATATACGCAGGCAAGCTCGGCAGTCCTTTTTGTTCGTGAGCATAATATGGTGCTAATAAGCGCCTGGCCCCAGCCTGAGGATTGGATGAAGGGCATCTACTCAGCTGCACTCTTGGACAAAGACGCCGAAAAGAAACTACAAAATGCCGCGGAGAAGAATCCGATCGTGGTCACGATACTTCCGCCCGGGTACATAATGAAGTCAATGTATTACAAGAAGTCATATGCCGATGGCAGGGCGAAAACCACCATGGAAGGATTCAGTTTTGCCAGGCTGGGGCGGATATCCCTCAACTTTCTCCTGCCTGTTAAGGGTATTCTTCCAAGAAATTTTATGGGCATTGATCCTGATTCGACCGACAAGCCCGTGCAAGTTGTCTTTTCCGGGGCTGTTAAGGCTTATAAGGAACGTATAGCACTTGAGGAAGCACTGGACGCAGGCGTACTCACCACTCCAATCGTCGTAATTGACATTACACCCGATACTCATGAAATAACAGGCTCTTTCGTTCCCATAGAGCAAAACATTTGGGGGCCTAACGTTGTAATGCCTTTATTTTAACCTAATCCGGCAAGCCGATGAGAAGGAATAATTGGTAAAAAAAAATCTTTTGTTGGTTGCGGAACCGAAATATTTTAGCCGAAAAACAGCATTCAACTGTCAGCCCTCTGTTTTCAAGGTTTTGCATAAGAACCGGCATACCACTTTTGGTGAGTGTTGTTTGTAACGTAACGCTTTGATTTTTCTTAGCTGACTGCTGTTTTTAGTTAAGAGTCCCTCCGAAGGATGCTAATTTATTGGGATAAGCTTTGTGGGAGACATTTTAGTATACTTCTTTTTTCTGATTTTTCCACTAAAGTCTTTAATAATATACCCGATTCATTACAAAACATTTACAATGGACAATTTTAATTTCTATATGTTAGATTAGCCAACGATATAACCCATGTTTTAAATAAAGGAGATTTCTCAAATGCCGGAAAAGCTGGATATTGTTATTGTAGGTTCAGGCCCCGGGGGATTGGCTGCCGGATTATTAGCCGAGAGAAGTGCAAAATCTTATGTTATCCTGGAAAAGGGTAACAATATTATGCAGGGAATCATTGAAACTTACCCGAAGGGCAAGAAGGTTTTTCCCACGATTCCCAAAAATTATACAGATCCCTTTGCCGTGGAAGAGGTAAAACCTCCGGATGAAAAAGTATCGGTGGAACAATACATCGATCAGATCAACAGTGTTGCTGCAAAAAAGAATCTTAAAATTAAGCTTAACGAACAATTTAAGGAAATTTCCGGTGCTTATCCTGACTATATAATAAAAACGGAAAGAGAGTCTTATTTTACGAAAAATATAATTCTCGCTTTTGGCAGTAATATACCAAATGAACTGGGAGTTTACGGCGAAGCAAAAACAGTGGCGAGAAATATTGAAAACGGAGAAGACTATATAGGTATCAATGTTCTTGTTATCGGTGGAGGGAATGCCGCTGCCGATGTTGTTTCCTCTCTTTCTAAAATAAAACGCGAGGCGAACGATACGACATCCGTCTATTGGGCTCATATTAAGGAAAAATTTGAAATCAATACTGATACGGCAAGAGACTTGGGAGAAGAGATGCTTCTGGGGGGACAGATTAAAATACTCCAAAGGGCGGTTCCGAAAATAGGGGAAGTCGACGCAGACGGTGTAGAAAGGCTTTATATTCACCAGACCACCACTTCAAATGTAGGGAACGACTTATATATGTACCAGGGAATGAGCTTTCCAATGAAAAATGTGATTGCCTGTATAGGAACCCACGGTCCTGCGGCTATTTACGATTCGCTGAATCTGCAGCAGATTACCTGTACAGGAACAATATGCAAAATCGCAAAGGAAGGTGAGAGGCTTTTAATGCTTTCAAAGCATCTTGAGACCAGCAGTAGAGGAATCTACGCCATAGGCGGCGCCATAAGCCCGTCATACATGCAAATAGATGAAGAAGGCGTAATCAAGGAGACAAAACACTCCAATCTTATCTACACGGCCGTCATGGACGCCCGTACTGTTATAGAAAAAATTGTTAACGATTAAATCTGTTTTCCGACAGTCACCCTGTTTCTTCCTTTTTTTTTCGATTCGTATAAAGCAGCGTCAGCTCTGGAAAGAGCGTTATTAATACTCTCCGACTGGGAATCCTTTGCAAAGCAGGATATTCCGAAGGACATTGTCACGTTGATGTGTCGATCCTCCAAGCAGTCGCTGTCTGTTTCGACTCTTTTGAAAGGGTGTTTTTCAATACGCTTTCTCAGGCGCTCAATTATTTTAAATGTCTTGGTTTCGTCGGCGCCCTCGAAGATAAGGAGGAATTCCTCACCGCCGTATCTTCCTACGAGATCGAAATTTTTCCTTATTGTTGCAGAGAATATTTCACCGATCTCCGAAAGCACCATGTCTCCCTGTATATGACCATATGTGTCGTTAACTCTCTTAAAAAAATCTATGTCACAAAGAACGATTGTCGTATTTATCTCTTTTTTACGCTGAAATCTGCTGAATACCCTTTCCAGCTCGTTTTTTATCGCCCGGCTGTTATAAAGACCGCTGAGAGAGTCATAAATGGCAAAATGTTCGAACTGCACTTTCATTAATATGGAACTAAGGAGGTTGCACATTATCTCGCATGTTCGTACTTCATATTCTTTGACCCTGGATTCCTCTCCATAGTAATCGCCTCCAAAGAGATACCCGCCGCCCTGACTTTGAGGGAGATAGATGTAGCCGACCATATCACACCCTATACCTGGAACATTACTGGAAGCCGTACCTTTTTCGAGAAAGGCCTTCACTTCATTTATATATATGCTCTTCGGATTGCTTATAGATAAACAGAGTCTTGCGCCTTCAGTCAGATCTTCTCTTATCCACTCGGGATCGAATAATTTAACGACCTCTACAATAAGATCGTCTTCAATTACATTCAATATTCTGTAGAGTACACTGATATCGAAGCCCATCGCCTTTGTCATAATATCGAGGGGCTTTTCAAAACAGTTTTCATCGGACTCCTTTATTGTTGTCAGATATAAACTCAGGTCTCCCAGTCGATCCAGAAGGTACTCAGCATCGGAAGCAGGTTTACTCATTTTTGCTCTCCCGGTTTCCAATCAGTCTGCTTAATTCTGCAATACAACGTTCAAAAATAACACATACTTTGTCTATATCCCCTTTTCTTGAAGCCATCACTATTCTGAAGGCATCACTGCGGATCGCCTCCTCTCCGGCCTTTTGAGCGCTCTCTTTTATAAGCTGTCCGCATTGTTCTATCATTTCCATGTTATTTGTTCCTATGCCTGCCGACAGATCACTCATGTGGCTCACAGCTTCTTTCAAAAACTCTCTCTGTTGTCCGGAAATCTCATTGGTTGTCTTTATTTTTTCCAATAATTCAGTAAGGCCGATATTCCTTTCAGACTCTGTAGAAGGGAGTTGTTTTTTATCGTCGGCTCTTTTCGGTTCGTACTCTTTATCTCTTTTTTTCAAGGCGTATTGTTCTATGGTTTCTATCAGTTTTTTTGCTCTCAGCGGCTTGGTTATATACTCATTCATTCCAGCCTCAAGACAGGTATCTCTGTCTCCTTTTATGGCGAAGGCCGTTAATGCGATTACCGGAATATTGGGATCGTTTATCCCTTCCTTAGACGATCGAATTCTCTTTGTGGCCTCGAATCCGTCAATTTCCGGCATCTGAATATCCATTAATACAAGGTCGAATTTTTCTTTTTCCAGTGCTTTCAGAGCCTCGGCGCCGTTATTGGCAGTTGTGACAGAATGGCCGCGTTTTTTCAGTATTTCCGTTGTCAGCTTTTGACTGTGGACATTGTCTTCGGCAAGAAGTATATTCAGCGGTTTTTCGCTTTTTTCAATGCTTTCGGTCTTTGAAGCCTCTGTTTCATATTCGTCACTTGACTCTTCAAGTACATTCTGAATAGCTTTCAGCAGATTTCCTCTTTTAACGGGTTTAAAGAGGTAGCCCGATATTTTCAATGCACCGCACCTGCCTGTATCGTCACGTCTGTGGTTTGTATTGAGCAGCATAATAGTTTTGCCGTTAAAGCTTAAGTCCTCCTTTATATATTCGGCCAGTTCGAATCCTCCTATACACTTCATCCTGCAATCCAAAATTACCAGCTCGCATGGATCGGAGGCGTCTACGCTTCGTTTAATCTCGGCAAGGCCGTGCTCACAGTCATCGGCCGTAGACACCAGGGCGCCGCATTCGGAAAGTATTTCAGACAATATCGTTTTGTTTGTGTTGCTTCCCACGACCAGCAGAGTTTTCAGATCCTTCAGGCTTACATCGGGTTCGACGGAGTCGCTACTTTCTTCGCACAGGCCGAATTTTGCTGTGAAATAAAAGGTGCTGCCCTTGTCAGGTTCGCTTTCGATCCATATCGTTCCGCCCATCAGTTCAACCAATTGTTTTGTTATTGTCAAGCCCAATCCTGTACCGCCGTACTTACGCGTTACCGAGGAGTCCGCCTGTGAAAAGCTGTCGAATATAAGTTCTTTCTTTTCGTCAGGGATTCCAATCCCTGTATCGGTTACCGAAAACCTTAGATTAACAGAGTTGCTTTCTTTTTTATCTTCCACAGGTAACCCGCTAATTTCCCCTGCCTGTTCGGGCTCTACTTTTATAACCACTTCACCCCTTTGAGTGAACTTAATCGAGTTGCCCGCCAGATTAATAATGATTTGCTTTAGGCGTACAGGGTCGCCTTTAAATTTGCTTCGTACTCCTCTCTTTATATGACAAAAAAGTTCGAGTCCCTTTCTGTTGGCCTGTACCGACATTCCGTCCGATATGGTTTCCAGTAATGAATGGAGATCGAAATCGGTTTCTTCAAGCTCCAGCCTGCCTGATTCGATCTTTGAGAAATCGAGGATACTGTTAAGAATCGACAACAGCGAATCGGCGGAGTTCTTTACTATTTCAAGAAACTCCTTTTGTTCTTTAGACATCTCCGAATCGAGAAGAAGATCTGTCATCCCTATTATTCCGTTCATTGGCGTTCTTAATTCATGACTCATATGGGCAAGAAAATCGCTTTTCGCCCTGTTCGCGGCCTCTGCGGCGTCTCTGGCTTCACTTAACTCCAGGTTTCTTTCCGTAAGTTGTTCGTTGGTCTTCCTTAGTTCTTCTGTTCTTTCGTCTACAAGTTTTTCCAGGTTATTACGCAGCCCTTCAATTGTCATTATGTCGCTGAAAGATCTCAGTGAGGCAACAACAGTGGAGAATAGTTTTTCCGAGGTCAGTTCGTTTTTTGTTTTATAGTCGTTAATATCATAGCTTGTTATTACTTCTTCCTCAGGCGCTTCGCCGGGTTGGCCAGTACGGAGGATTATTCTTACAAAATTGTTTTTAAGAGTTTCTCTGATGTGTTTAACCACATGGAGTCCCGAATTTTCCTGCTCCATTACGATATCCAGCAGAAGCAGGGCAGTGTCGGGATGTTTTTCTATCAAATCTTTTGCTTCGGCTCCTGAATATGCGCAGAGGAAATTCAGTTTCCTTCCCTCAAAGTTGATTCTTCGTAATGCGATTTTTGTTATATCATGTACGCCCGGATCGTCATCTGCAATCATGATCTTCCATGTCTCTTTATCTAATTGCGTATCTGTCTCTTCAGCGAAAATGATATTGCTTTCCTCTTTCATAACTACCTCATATGAAACCGGTTGGAAATTATGTGACTACTCTGGAATTATATTACTTCGATTACTAAAAAAACTTGAGTAATGACATAAAATTAATGAATCCCTTCAGAGCGGTTTGTGGTCAGTTTAAAATAACAGGCATCTCTATTGTTGAAAAATTTTAAAACAGACCACCGATCCCTGACACCGATGAATGGTTATTTAACAATCTATTCTGTGATTTCGATGTTTTTTCTTTTGCGAGGTCACAATATTCCGCCAGGATTTCAATGCCAACGGAATTTCTGTTCATCTCTTGAGCTGCTTCACAAGTCGTACCCGATCCGGCGAAAGGATCGAGCACCCAATCGTGCTCCTTTGTAAAAAGCTTTATGAACCAACGTGGTAAGGCTTTCGGAAAAACAGCGCTGTGGGTTTTATTATTACATTCAGTTGCAAAATGCAAGACATTCGTGGGGTATGCTTTATCTCGATTTAACCAGTTAGAAACATTTTTGCCAAATCCGCTTCCCACATTTGAGTTATTACGGATTTTATCGGTTGCACTCAGATTTTTCAGACGACTTTTCGCCCACTCTCCCACAGGTTCCATTACTTCCTGCTGATACATGTTAAAATTTTTCGATTTATTGAATTGAAGGCACCGTTCCCAGGCGTCTCTGAAGCGATTGGGCCATTTGCCGGGATAGCAGTTCTTTTTATGCCAGACAAACTCTTCGGTCCACAGCCAGCCATGCAGCCTCATCTCTAAAATCAACTGAAGAACATATGTATGTCTTTCTCCGTTTACCGCTTTCTCTTTAATGTTCAAGATGAATGTGCCGTCATCTCTTAAAACCCGGAGAAACTCTTTTGCTCTTGGCATAAACCATTTTACATAATTATCGGGTTTTATCCCTCCATATGTATTATTTCTGCTGTCAGCGTACGGAGGAGAGGTGACTATCAAATGGAAGGAGTTGTCAGGATGGTTTTTTAGAACCTCCAGGCAATCTCCTGTAAGTATTTCCGTTTTTAGTTGTTCCATAAACTGATCACTGTTTCCCGATCGCGGTAAACTGTTTTTATGGCTGTTCCAAAATTATTGGAATTGCTATTACAAATATTGTACCTTCATTAACGACACTATTACAACTAATCGTTCCATTTAGGGTGTGCGTAACAGTGTTATATACGATGTGCAGTCCGAGGCCTGTTCCTCCCGAGCCTCGCTTGGTAGTGAAAAAGGGATCGAAAATTTTGTTTATGTGTAATTGATCGATTCCCTTTCCGTTATCGCTGTGACTGATATGAAGGGATTCGTCGCGGACAGTTACCTCAATCACTATCTCACCTTTTTCTCTGTCTTCCAATCCGTGAATCATGGAGTTCAATATGAGATTTGTTATTACCTGCGCAAAGGCGCCGGGATAACTGTCTATCTCGATGTCGTCGGGGCAGATTATCTTTATACTGTGATTCGTTCTTTTTGTCTTTGGCTGAAGGCTTATGACAATATCTTCAAGGTAAGATTTTATATTAAAAATCCGTTTGTCATGACTTGTCTGATCTGCGGAAACCATTTTAAAACTCCTGATCAGTTCCGATGTTCGATTCAGATGAGTCAGAATTAGTCCGCTGATTTCCGATGCATCGGAAAAGTAGCTCTCCAGGGAGGACTTTGTCATCTGTTGATTTTCGTATGAAGTTTTAATTTCAGTTGTCGTTTTCATTAAATGAGAGGCCGCTGTTACGCCTATGCCTATTGGGGTATTGATTTCGTGAGCCACGCCGGCTACCAGTTGCCCCAGAGATGCCATTTTTTCGGATTGAACAAGCTGCTCCTGGCTTTTTCTGAGTTCTTTATTGGCCTCTCTCAGAGCGTTCTCCGTTTTCCTTCGCTCCGAAAGCTCAACACTCAGTTGCTCGTTGACCTTTTCCAGCTCTTCAGTTCGCTTCTTAACCAGCTCTTCGAGTTCGTGCCTGTGTTTGAGCAGTTCACCTGTCATCATGTTAAAGGAGTTGCTCAGAATGGCAAATTCATCGTTTGTGTTTACAGGTATATTGACATTCAGCTCCCCTTTAGCAATTTTTTCCGTAGCCCTGACAAGCCTGTTAACAGGTCTGCTGACCAACAACCTGAATAAAATGGAGCTTAGTAATGAAGTCGCCAGAATCGCTCCTATTACGACTTGTATAATTGTTTTTCTCCCGTCGGACAACTCTCTGTCAAGGGAAGACGTAGATATGAAGAGGTGTATTTTACCTATTTCCTCTTTCTCGGGCTCTCCTCCGAACATCAGATCCTCTTCCATCTCGTCACTGTTTTTTTCGGTAATGACAGACCAGACAAACTCTCTGACTCCCTCAGGAGCAGGAAGGCCGCTTTGATAGATTATTTTGCTCCTTTTGTCCGTAATCCTGCATGACTCCACATCTCTTTGAGACATAACGCCTTCCACCAACCTTGCAATATTCTCCTGATCGTTAATTAATACAGGGTATTCCACATTATAAGCCAGATTTTTTATAAGAAGGTTCGCCCTGTCTTCCAGCTCTCCACGCAATAGCAGCGCCTGATGATGATTCATATAGTGACCGAGTGTGAGACCCAGAACTATTATGATACTTATTGTCAAAATTCCGAATTTTTTATCTATTCCTATCCTCATTTTCCAAAAGTCTCCGAGGCTTTATTGATTATTTCAGAGGGAATGGTTATGTTCATTCTGTCTGCTGTAATCATATTTAAAGAAAAGGTAATCTTTTGGGGTTTTACTAAGCTGCTCCGGCCGGACGTGTGTCCTTTAAACTTCATGAGACCAAGCTCTCCGGCCTGTCTGCCAATATTGTTATAGTCCGACTCAAATGAAATCAGAGCGCCTGCCTTTGTGTAGAGCGACGACAAGCCGATAACAGGAAGTTTATGTCTAAGGCTTTCTGTGAGCAGATATTTTATGGATTGAGAAAAATAGATGGTGCTGTCCATTACCATTAAAAGAAAGTCGGCTTTGACTGATATTTCATTGACAGCATCGGGAAATTCGCTTTTGTCTTCAAGTTTTATTGAAATAAGCTCAAAATCCAGCTTTTTGCAGGCTTCTGTCGTTTCTTGATAATAGGGCAGAGATTTTTGAGAATAAATAATTCCCGCCTTTTTTGCCTGTGGTATTATTTCCTTAACGATTTCCAGTTTCATCTCCGTCGGTACATTGAGAGACACTCCGCTGACGTTTGGGCCAAGAAATTTTTCAGGATCGAGGACCATCGAAAAAACGACGGGGCTGTTCTTTATTTTCTTCACTGCAAAGCGAGTGGCTCTGGTTCCGATAGTGAAAAGGATTTTGGGAGCATTTGTCTCTATTTTCCTGTAAATAACGTCAGGCGATTGCTTTTTGAGATTATAGGAGGAAATAGAGATATCGATACTTTTGTCAGTAAAAAAACGGCGAATTCCATTTTCGATAAGTGTGTATGGTGTTCTGTTAGAGGAATATATAAGGGTAACAGGTAACGATTCTCCACTTGCATAGGGAGTGGAGAGAGATATCGTGAGAATAATAAAAAGAAGCAAAAATGTAATATATTTTTGGTTTTTCATTGTATGCGATTAAGAGATAAGGCAACAAGCGCAAGGCATAAGTTTAAAAATATTGTGACCCTTTTGCGCACGTTTTATCTAAAAACAGCTGTCAGTGGTCAGCCTTCAGCTAAGGAAAGTAACGATATTATGCCAATAACAGGCTTCATCTTACGGGTGAATGTGTTTTGAACTGTAAGGCGCTGCAAATAAAAAAAGCTGACAGCTGACTGCTGATAGCTGAATGCTTTTTTAGGTTCATTTATAAGCGATTAAAATCTGTATCTTAAAATGGCTGTAAATTTACTGCCGATTTCTTTACTTCTGTCGTCATAAAAGATGGAGTATTCATAGTGCTCGTTATTAAAGATGTTAAAGGCTGAGAGAGAGATGTCTCCTTTGTCTTTCAAAAAGGGATAGTTGAGGCTCAGATTAAAAATTGCGTAATCCTCTGTTTTAATAATATATTCAGCCCCCTCTATATCGAATACATGATTCTCCGTTTTATCTACCCAGTGCATATAGAAATTAACAAATAAATCGTTTTTAAACCTCATTTTAATGCCGGCGTTTACTTTATTCTCCGGATTTTCTCTACGTTCTCTGTCATGTTCGTCTATGATGGTCGTATAGGGATCGTCTTTTTTATCGGTGATTTCAAGGTAGGAGTAGTTTGCATAAAGGGATAACCACTTATATATAGAGACATTAATATCGAATTCTCCGCCTATGCCTCTTGCCTGTTCTCCGTTTTTGGCGATAAATTCAAGTTGCATTTCCTTTGGAATGGTGTCGGGCGGGGAGCCGGGGTATAATTCGTTTGCGTCATAGTAATTGAAATAGACGAATGTGTCATAGGTAAAAAGGTCTTTATACTTATTATAAAAGAGATTGAGATTTGTGCTGACCCTTCCGGACCACCTGGAGAAGTATCCGAATTCATAGGAAGTAATACCTTCGGAATCAAGATCCTTGCTCCCGCCGGCGCTTACTTTAAAAGGAATCTCTGTACCCGGCATGATCTCGGTAAGCTTCTCGCTTTCCGTATATTGATAGGAATCGATAAAAGTGGGATTTCTGAAGGCCTTTGTAAAAGACAACCTGAATACATGATCCCTGACAGGCGTATAAGACAGGGACAGCCTGGGCGAAAAATGGCTGTCAGCAAGGGGGTGGATATCATATCTGGCGCCTGCCGTAAATCTGACTTTTTCGGTGATCCCGATATGGTCTTCAAAAAACAGTGACCAAAGGTCCTGATTGGAAGTGTCAGGAATGATTCTGTTTTTATCTACTCTGTAATGGCGATAACCGGCGCCGGCGATAACCGAGTGTTTCTCTCCCGCCAGAGAGAATTCTTTATCAAAGTCATGGGAGTATTGCAGCTCTGTATCGTATGTAGATGTGCTTAGTGTAATGTCATTGCCCGACATTAGGGCCGTTGAATTGATGTCTTCATTTTTATAGTATGTATGAATTTTAAAATCGGAATATTCATAGTCCAGTTTAAGGTAGTCAAAATCTCCTTTGATTTGCGTCAGCCCCGATCGTTCGTTCGGGAATATTGCGGCGTCTTCGAAGCTGACTCTGCCGCCTGACAGCGAGACTTCGCTTTTTTCGTTCTCTTTGTATCTGAGAAGAAAATTTCCTTTCCTGATTTCGCCGGCGTCGTCGTCGGATTCCCACTCGTCGGTTACATTCCAGCCGATAGAGATTTTGTAATCGACTTTCCCGGCCATTGCCGAGTGAATTAAAGAAAATCCGAGACTGTCTCCCTCTCCGCCTGTTAATGTAAGACCGGCTCCGGGGAGCTTGTCCGGAGATTTTGATATTATGCTGATAATTCCGCTAAAGGCGTTTGCTCCGTAAAGAGAGGACACAGGGCTTTTAATTATTTCAATGCGATCGATCTCGTCGAGATCGATTGGAAACATTTGCCAGAAGACATTGCCGAATCCGTCCCAGTAAACCGATCGTCCGTCTATCAGTACGAGGAGTTTGTTATTCAGATTTTCGTTAAAACCGCGAATGCTCACCTGTTGATCCCTTGCAGATTTCGTCATGACATGCACTCCCGATACGGAACGTAATAAATCGGGGATGTTGGAAGCCCCGGACTCTTTAATATCTTTGCTTGTGAGGACAGTCACGGCGGCAGGGGACTCGGTAATGGGCTGTTCTTTTTTGGAGGCTGTTATAACAAGAGGTATCTCCATGAATAGGAGCTCTTCTTCGGTTATTTCTTCATTATCGGAAAGCTGTGCGTTACAGATATTTGGGAAAATAAATAGAAATAGAAAAAGAGCGCAAAAAACTCTACTCATAAAGTTCCTCCGAATTTTAATAAATAGGCCTTGACAATTATCTCTCTTTTTTTTTCAAATAGTCAAGTTGTTGACTTGCGATCATTGGGGTGTGTTTTGTAAGAGGATTTAAAGATATGCTTTAATTCAGTCGGTAGTAGTTTACTCCGTAAATAAACGAATGCGCACCGGAAGTAGCAGTGATGTCCTGCCAGAACAAGCTGAAACTCGTAAACTCAAACACCACCTTGTTCTGGCAGGACATCACTGCTTCTTCTAACCATTTTCATGCTTTGTGGTGGCCCGGAGGGCCATGGACGTTTACTCCAAAATTATGGAATTGATTTCATTGCAGTCTTCATCGGATATGCTTATTTGCAAACCCTTTATTGCTTCCTCTATATGGGCCGGATTAACGGAGCCTGTCAGGGCTGTTGTAATATGGGGTTGAGATATTGTCCAGGCTATGGCAAAGGAGGCCAGAGGAATTTCATATTTAGCGGAAATTTCTTTAATCTTCTCGACCTTGCTATGTTTGGATTCATCGGTTTTTTTTATGAAGTATTGTATTGCCCTTTGACGGGATTTCTTTAATAAATCAGGGGATTTGTCGGTCAGCAGGCCCCTTGCCAGCGGCGAGTAAGCCTGAAAGCCTATTCCGTTATTGCCGCAGTAGGGGAGTTCTTTCTCCTTCACTTCATGAAAAAGCATACTGTATTGAGATTGAAGGCATGAAATGGCTCCGTATTGTTGCGCCTCCTTTATCTGGTCTAAATTAAAATTGGAAAGGCCGTAATATCTGATCTTGCCGGCCCTTTGAATAGTTTCCAACGTTTCTATGGTCTCGCCCAATGGCGCCATTGTGTCATTGTCCGGCCAATGAACAAGATAGACATCTATATAATCGCTTTTCAATCTTTCAAGGCTCAAGTCGATTTCATGAAGTATAGACTGTCTGCTTCCGTTTTTATATATGCTGTTTAATTTCTCCTCTTTCCAGCGGAGTCCGCATTTGGTGGTTATTATAATTTTATCTCTGAACCCTTTTACTGCTTTGCCAACGATTTTTTCCGATCTGCCGAAACCGTAAACCGGTGCGGTGTCAAAGGCGTTTATTCCGGCTTCATAGGAGTGTCGGATTACCTTGACAGCCTCTTTTTCGGGCAGATCGAAAAAGAAAGGAGCGCCTCCAATCTCCCAGGCGCCATATGTAAGGGGAGTTGTATATATATCGGTATTGCCCAGTTGTTTTAGTTCCATGCGCTGTAAAGCCCTGCCAGGCCAAAGGAGATAAAGACCGTTGCGGCAATGTATCTTAATGCTTTATCGGGTATTCCCTTACCCATTATCGTTCCTGTTACGATTCCGATTATGTTGGCTAAAACCATTCCTAAGGTTGCTCCCAGCCATGTCAGTATATAATAGTTGTGTTTCGCCGCCAGCGCCAGTGTCGCCAGTTGTGTTTTGTCGCCCAGTTCGGCAAGAAAAAAGGTTCCTGAAATCGTCCAAAATGGGCTGTAATTAGAGGATTTGTTTTCGCAAGCAAAGTTTTCTGCTTTTAAACTTAAAATTCCAAACAGAATAAATAACAGGGACGCTGCAATTTTAATGTAAAAAAAGGGGATAACAGATGCAAGCGTTCCGCCGGCGGCAACAGCAAGGAGATTACTTACCGAGATTGCGGCGAATACGGCTATCGCCACGGTTTTCCACGGATATTGGGACGCAAAACACATGGTCATCAGTTGTGTTTTATCCGCCATTTCGGCAATCAACACGATGCTTAAAGAAGAGATCAGGGCATTCATTATTATTCTCCCCTGAGTTTTCGTTGTAGTTGTTCAATTAATCTTTCTTTTTCCTCTATTGCTTTATCCTTCTCCATAATCGTCTTATTTTTCTCTTCGATTGTTTTATCTTTCTCTTCGATTGCCTCCAAATGCTCTCGCTCCTGCTGCTTTATCATCTTTTCCACTTCTTCTTCCAGTTCCAGCTTGTCTCTGAGCTCCTTATCCATTGCCGCTCTCTCCAGTCTTTGCGCTACCGGCAGGAATTCATCGGGCAGTTCTTCCTTAATCTCCAATATGTACCTGTCATCCCTCTTACAACTCTGGTCAAAGACTCTTAATAACCACTCCAATTTTGTTCTTCTTTGAGGTTTTAGTCTGGGTATCTGTATGACATAGCTGTCATGGGTTAATTGCTCTATAAAATCGTTTCGTTCCTCTATCTCCTCTTTCGTTATAGCGTCAATGTATTCTCGGTTGTTTTTTACGGCCTGTGATTCTATGCCGTTCAGTTCAAATCCGAGAAAGTATATGGTTATTATAGGCAGAGCGCGTTCTTTACCATTTCCAATCGTCACATCGGGCTTTATATATTGCTCTCCCAGGTATTTTCTGAATCTCATGATATCAGCAGGATATCCGGCCTTTTGTATCTCTATGAGTACATTTTTATATTCCCCTTTTCTATTCTTTATCCTTACTGCAAAGTCAATTCTGTATATCTGTATTGAATACACTCCGAGAAGAGTCGTCCTTTCCTGAGGTCTCAACTCTATCTCGCTTATCTCTTCTTCAATGATTGTGGAAATAATCACTTTCGCTATTCGATTATCTTCCATTAAATACTTGAATACGGAGTCATATATGGGATTGGCTATTATCATTTTACTAGTCTATACGTTTTGTCCGGTTCAGGTCAAATTAGAAGGTTTCGGCAGTTTTTTGTTGAGTAGCGTTAAGAAATCACAAGATACGCAGGAGAGGCGTCTCGTCAGTCCTTTCTGCAAGTGAAATCTCAAACTGTCGCGAATGAAGGCGGTTCGTTATACTGAAACGGACAGGCGGGACGGTGGAGAAGCGTTACCGTATCGACTACCGCAACGTACCGTACCCTCTCCCCCTTCAAAGGGGGAGAGGGAGTAAGAGAAAAGTCGCTGCTTTTGCAGCTTAATTTCAGTCTCTCAGGATAGTAAAGAAACTTTAAAAATATCTGCTGATTTATTGATTAATTGTGGGTTGACTTTTTTGTCTATTTTTTTTTTTTTTTTTCTGAGATATTGTATAATAGCGTCTGAAATAGCATATTTACGCTACGATATAGCATAAAAAATGAGGCAGCCTTTACCTGACTTTATTTTAATTGACGATTTTCGATTGACGAATGACGATTTAAAGATTGTCAATTAATAAGCCTACAGTCTATACACCTTAGTAGTTACAATAAATTCAGAAATTAACAGGAGGAGAACATGCCTGAAGGTAAGGAGATTAATGATTACAGAAATGAAATCCAGAAGCTGAAGCAGCGTCTTGTGGAGATCGAGGACAAAAAAGATGTAGATGTACAGATGAGTCCTCCCTCTTCACCGCCCGTATCCGCACCTGCTGAGATTAGAACGAGCCAGGTAATTGATGCCGCTCAAAAGCCTGTCACTGCCCCTGAAGCGGCTGTCGGAACGGACGTTGCCGTTCCTCAGGGCCCTGTCGGTCTGGATGTCGGGACGAGCAATTTGGTAATGACGCAGAATCAGGGCAGTTCTGTTCATGTGGTAAAGCAGTTAAACGCCTTTTTTACGGTGCCGCAATCCAATTTTACAAGAGACATTTTGTTGAAGAACAATGTACTCTTTGTTGAACACAACGACGAGTATTATATCATCGGGTATTCTGCCGAGGGATTCGCCAATATGTTTAACGCCAACACCCGGAGACCCATAGAGAGGGGACTGCTGAGTCCTTTGGAGAACGAGGGGATAATGATCATGCAGTCTCTGATAAACTCTATTCTGCAGAAGCCCAAAAAGTTCGGAGAGTCCGTCTGTTTCAGCGTACCGGGGGAGCCCGTTGAGGGCGGCGCCTATGTGGCGGGTCATGAGATGATCATAAAGATGTATTTGGAGAGTATGGGGTTTTCTCCCATATCGATAAACGAGGGACTGGCTGTGGTGATGTCCGAGCTTGCAGAGGATAATTTTACCGGTATAGGAATCAGCATGGGCGGGGGCATGTGTAATGTCTGCCTGGCCTATTTGTCAGTGCCTGTCATCTCTTTTAGTATAAGGAAGGCGGGAGACTATATAGATACGATGGTGAGCAGGGATGTGGGAATGTCGGCGACCAAGATCAAGACGATAAAGGAGGAGTCTCTGGATTTGTCGGTGTTGCCCAGGGACAAGGTGGGAACGGTGTTGCACATCTACTATACCGATCTTATAAGCGTGTTGATCCGTACGTTGCAGGAAGTCATATCCTCTTCCGACAGAGTG
>JAREWP010000085.1 GCA_029001845.1 Candidatus Magnetocorallium paracelense
TTGTTTTCAGATATGGAAATCGAAGTGTTAAAAGCTTATGCGGGAAAAAAAACTCAGTCCACCTGATTCATTAGGTTTGGCAGTGACAATAGTGGCGAAGATGGGTGGATACCTTGGCCGTGCAAATGACCCTCCTCCGGGTCATCAGATAATATGGCGGGGTTATGCCACATTACAACTCTTGTGCGAAGGATACGCGCTCAGGGGTGGGTAGGCTACCGAGGAGTGATTTATGGGTAAAGGGCAGGGCTTGCCCATTCCGCCTGTGGAGCCGCGCTTATCGGCGCTCTCCGGATGGATGTGGATAATTTGGGAAAGATATTTTCAGAAGGGATAAAGGATGAAGATTTTGATTTGCCTGCGTTGTCTCATCTCTCCCATATGTTAAATCTTTTTTTTAAAGTCTATTTATACAAGATTTGCGCCGGTGATTTAGGTGAAGATGAAAATGGTGTGAGTATTGAGGCCAAAGACCTGACCAGGAAGAATTATAAGAAGAGCAAAGGGAGAAATGTTTCCATTATTTACGCCGGTGGCGATGACCTGTTTATAGTAGGCGCCTGGAACGAGGTTGTTGAACTCTCCTATGACATTCAAAGGTGCTTCAAACGTTTTTCCGGGCTGGGAATTTCCTGTGGTCTCACACTGCATAAACCCAAATATCCCCTTTACCAGATGGCAAGAATGAGCGGAGAGGCCGAGAGTTTTGCAAAAGAGGATATCAGTCACAACAACGAGTATAGAGAGAAAAACCGGATGGCGCTCTTCTATGATACAAATAAAAGAGCAAGAAGGGAATCGATAGACGCAAGCTTAAGGAACCTCGGTGTTGAAGAACGTGAAGATCGCTATAGATTAACAGTATTATGGGAAGAGATGGAAGAGTTTGTCATTCCCTTAGTAGAAACTTTCATAGAACTTGGGGATATAAAAAATAATCATATTCAATTTCACGCAATGCCTTCTGCTTTCATAGAGAAATTATTTATGGTTGCAGAAGAGTGGCAAATAAAGGGGCATCTTTATATAGCCGTCATGTCAAGAGTACTCGATCAGGCAAGGAGGGAACTGATGCCCCGGGATTTTGAAAGTATGAAAAATCTCTTATATGCCTTTAGTATGGATAATATCAAGAAATTACATATTCCTCTAACCTGGATTTCATATTTAAGGAGGTAATCGATTTTGAGTAAAGACTATAATCAAAGTACATATAACTGTTTCAATAATGAGATTCAATCCATAAAGGGAAACAAAATTGATTATATAAAGGCGGAATTAAAAAAAGCGGATACCTTTTCCGAGTTCTCAATGACGTCGGAAAAGACAAAAAAGGTAACGGCTTATTCATTTATTGTCGCCGGAGAGATGGTAAAGGAAGGGTTGACCATAACGCAGCTAAGAAGATTCTACAACTATATCAAAAAGATGCAATATGAGATGCAAGGGGGAGAACATCAGGAGGTCCAAAAAGTAAAAGCAAAACTGACCCTGCTGCTTCCGAAACTGGCCGGCGCTGCTACTAAAAAAAAGGAAGTAAAGCCCTTATATGAGATTATCTCCGCCTGTATTGAGAAAGGAAATTTACCTGAGAAGAAAGATATCCTCTTTTTTATCGAATTTCTCGAGGCTGTGCTCGATTATTTTGAAGCCCTCTCTAAAGAGCTGAAATAGATATGAAGAGAAATGACTGTAACCTCTATCAATAAAAAAGGAGTTGGAAAATGGCGTATCAAATAAACCTTTTAGGCTATATTACGATCAAAGGAGTTATCAGATGCATAACCGGAATTCATGTTGGGGGAAGCTCCGATTCTATTGACAAGGGAGGAATCGACAGTCCGGTTATTAAAAATCCGGTTACCAATCAACCCTATATTCCCGGGAGCTCACTGCGTGGCAGAATGCGCTGTATATTGGAAAAGGCGACAGGAAAGCATTTGGACAAACTGGTTTCCGGTATCTATATCCATAAAGGAGAACAGCATAATGAGGGTGAATCCTGCGAGATATGTAGAAGCTTCGGAACGACCCATAAAAAGGTCACCATTCCCTCACCGCTGATTGTTCGGGATAGTTTGCTGACAAAAAGAGCTCAAAATGAATATATGGATGGAAGGCTCCCTGTTACAGAGGTCAAGACAGAGACTGCCATCGACAGAATCACCTCGGCGGCTCACCCCAGGGTGATTGAGCGTGTACCTGCCGGTGCGGAGTTTTCATTCGAGTTCACTTACAGAGTTCAGTCAAACGGGAATGGAAGTTTTACCACACAATCCAATCAAGAGGTGCGCGACGATATAAACAATATCTTATGGGCATTGGAAATAATAGAAAAACACGACGGCCTTGGCGGACATTCGGCAAGGGGATATGGGCAGGTAAAGTTTGTGATAACAGGCATGGAGTCAAAAAAGGTCGATTTAACAACCAACGCCTTTAGTGGAGGGAGTCATGGCTTTCAGTATACATTGACACATAAAGAGGATGAAGCGACTGACTACGATACCATAAAAAAGAATTTTGTCAGTAAGATAGAGTTTCCCGAACATTCTGCATTAAAAGAAGAGAGTCCCGCTGAATAAAGATCGCCGGAAACAGAAAAATATGGAACGATATATAATGAAATTTCGCTTTCACAACTCCCTTCACCTTGGCAGCGATATGCCAGGAGTGGGAGAGGAGGCGTCAAAAACAATCCTCCATTCCGATACGATTTTCAGCTCCATATGCAATGTGTGGGCGCAAATCGACCGGTATTTACAAAAGCAGAATTGTATCTCATTTCAGGAGATGTTACAGCTTTTTGTAAATGGCGTTCCCCCTTTTAAATTCTCCTCCGGATTCCCGTTTTTTAATAATGACTACTATCTCCCCAAACCGATGCGAGACCCATCCATGCTTTATGATGACTATATCACCAAAAGCATTTATGGTAAAAAAGTAAAGAGGTTACAATTTTTGAAAGCGCAATATTTCAGAGAGTGGATGACAGAGAATAAACAAGAGAGCGGCATGGCTCATGATCTTTCAGATGAAAACAAGAATCGACCCTCCTTCGGGATAGAGTTGCTGCTACCCAAAACTCCAGTCAACCGCCTCAACAATGAGTCAAACATCTACCACACCAGCCAATTCTATTTTTACGACTACTGCGGACTTTACGTGATTGTGGAACTGAATGAAAATATTATCTCCAAAAGTCAATTCTGCACTCTCCTCGACCATCTTGGCAAATACGGCTTTGGGGGAAACAGAAGTACAGGGCAGGGGAGTATACAGGGCGACATTATATTTGAAAAGGCGCCTAAAGAGATAACACAACTCTTTACAATGAAATCAGAGATGGGTTACTGCCTGCTGTCACTCTATTACCCTTTTAATAATTCAATAGTCCGCAATGCGACAGAGTATTCCCTTACACTGAGAAAAGGATGGATCGGCTCTTACTCCGCCAACAAATCATTAAAGAAAAAGACAGCTTATATGTTTAGCGAGGGATCCCTCTTTTCAGACATCGATAAAGGCAGACTTGTAGATACCAAACCGGATAAGTTTACGGAACATGATATTTGGCAATATGGGTATGCCATGACCATGCCCTCTAAAAAGGAGATAGAAATTGTCTGAACCGTCTCATAAATATCAAACTTATGAAATCGAAGTGAACACTATTTCTCCAATACATATTCAAGGGAAAAAGATCGAATATGGAGAGGGAATGGTCAAATTGAATCGAAGAGATGATAAAAAGGGAAGAGATTACGCCTATCTGATAGATAATGACATATTATGTGAATGGCTCTATGAACTGGACGAAAAGAATTTAACATGTGTAAACGCTTACGCAAAGTTCTTTTCCGAAGAGCAGGTAAAGAAATTTAATGATCTAAATAGAAGAAAACCTTATTTAGAAGATTTTCTTAAAGCATATAAAATTGGTAATAAAACATTACTCTCATTATTGGAGGCCCTGAGTCAGGATGATAAATATTTTAAAATTTTTAAAGGACGCGCATTTATAGGAAACAAGAACAATTTCATTCAAAACCGAAAAGGGGAATATTACATACCCGGGAGTTCTTTGAAGGGGGCATTAAGAACTGCTGTGTTATATTCAATTATAAAAAGTATAAAAGATAAAGACCCTGCATGGTATTGCAAAAATGTAATCCTGCCTGTTCTTGGTAACGTAAGAAAATTTATAAACGCTAAAAAAGACAAGAATAAATTGAAAGAGCACTTTGCTAAAGAGATAGAAAAGAAAATATTCAAAAACTTTGCTCCTTATGATGAGGATATGAAAGATACGCAAGGTAACCCAAATGATGAGCAGAGAGATTTGATGAGGATATTTAAGATAAGTGATATAAAAATCAGGAGAGATAGTTTACCTAAAGAAGAAGAGATAAAGGTAATTACATTAAAAGGTAACAATGAACCTTATGAAAAGTATAGAGCCCGGGTAGAATGTTATGAATCAAGTGAAACCTTGAAAGCCAGGATGTCGATAGACATCTATCTAATGGAAAGATTTTATAGGAATTATGAGAAGAGTAATTCTCCTTTGCATTTTCCTTTTGATTTGAAAAACCCGATTTCTTCAATAGAGAAGATGTTGAAAGAGTTTGCAGAAGATCAGTGGTACGAAGAGAGAAAATACTACAATAAAGATATGTTTCATTTGATTGATAATGAACTAAACAGAAGTTATGTTTCAAAACCATACAACTGTCTGGAGTACGGCACGGTTAGCAATCCCAGGGGAGACCTTTTCTTTACCAATAAAAGTAGAAGAAACGGAACATATATAAGAGACGATAGCTTAAAACTTTTCAAAGACAAGCAGGAAACATTGCATAAAGATAAACAGATTGTCAGAAAAGCAGGACAGAAAGTTCTCTACCAGATCGATAAAGAAAAAGATGGTAAAAAAACATTTGCATCTCAGATTTTTTCCTTTCAATACAACAAGAATTCTCAATTTTCAAGAGCAGATGTTCCCTTTGTCAAAAATTTAAACCCAATTAAAGAGTTTTATGACGATAGTAACATCCCCAATATCCGTCTTGGATGGGGGACTCAGTTGTTAGGTATGACGATAGATCTACTGCTTGATCCAATATTAAGAAAGTTGATCAGGGATGAAGTATTATTGCAGAGCATACGAAATCTTCCCGCACCAAAATCGAGAAGAATCGTACTGAAAGAAAAGAGTCCATATAAACCTCTCGGCTGGTGTAATGTCGTATTTAAGGATACAAATAATAGCTGAAAACAATTAAGCGGTTACAGGAGGTATTTTAGTGAAACAGCAAATAATCAATAAAAGAAACGAAATATATCGATTATTCGGGGTTCCCGGCGAGGAGTTAAAAAAATTGATCGGAAACGAGGAGTCTGAAGATAAAGGTGCTTTCAGCTATCATATTAAAAAGTTGCAAAACGATAATAATCTCAAAAGAGAAGTGAAAGGGAATGAAAAGCGTTATTGGGAGTACTATTTTACAGAAATATTTCCGATTTCATTAAGGATATTTCAGGCAATGGCCCGGTATCAGCTCTCTGACGGAGCATTAAATGCCATATTTAACAATAAAGAATGGTACCTCCCTCGGATCATACCCGATTTTGTAACTAAAAGATATGATGTGCTTATATCCCTTGTAGGGTTCTCACCGGAACCAATTATGCACACAATCTGCACTCTACAGCCGGTAGAAAAGATATATTTAATCTGCACTTCCGATTCAATTAATTTTTACGGTGCAAATTATGAAAAGTTTATCTCAAGCTTTGTCAATCAAAAGAGCTTAAAGCTGGATGTTTCTGATGATCCTGTTGAGTTAAGCGGAATCGATATGGACAAAATGAGAGTTAATGTGGAAACAAAGGAGATAGACTCCGTTTTTTCCGATCGGATTATAGAGGAGATAGGGGAAATCATAGAAAACGAGAAGGGAAAGAGGATTGCCATCGATATAACAGGAGGCAAGAAGATCATGCTTGCCGGGGCATTTACGATTGCCTCTATACAATCCATTGGCGCCTTTTATGTTGATTTTCAAGAGTATGACACTAAGACAGGAAAACCTGTATACGGCACCGAATTTCTGAATAAAGTAAAAAATCCGTTAGCCGGTTACATATTGAAGAAGAATGGTCTTTTTGAGTATTTCAAGAGGGGCATAATTGTGCAGGATGATGAAGATTATGATAAATTTCTAAAAGTCAGGAGTGAATTGAATGATGTTGAACAACAAGCGATAGATGATCTAGTGTATGGTCAACCGAACCCTGACATCGAGCCCAGGAAAGATGCACGATCAAAGTAATAAACCTTTAGCATACTCCTATATTTGGAATTACTATAATAGATTTAAAGATGAAATAGAGCATAAGGGCAACTATCGCTATAAGCCTCTTCATTGTTATATCAGTGGCAGTTACAGCAGAAGTTGGGAGGATTTTGAAAAAGAGGTCGGCGAACCTGAGCGATATGAGTGGGATGACGCCCTCTATTTCTATCACAAATCGAGATTAAAAATTGCGTCAACAATAGGTTTTAAAAGAACGGTTGAGAATAAAATTGATCATATTTGTTTCGATAATGTAAGAAAAAGCATAATTTGGCTTCTTGATTTTTATGAAGATCCGAATAAAGGGAACTCCTTTTTTGAATTTAACGGTCTTGATAAAGACTCGGAAATAGAAAAAACGCTCTATTCTATTTTATCAGGAAAGAAATCCACAGATAATATCAGGGAAATAGAAGCAAGAATAACACGTAAAGAGCGTCAAATTACGGATTCATTTTCAAAGCTTCTTCTAAGGCGATACCATTTAGACTGTGTTAAGGATATAGAAATAAGCTTTATTCATAACAAATTCACCGGTTGGTTATTCAAATGGATTCCAACGGAGAGGAACTTATTAATAAATTTTTTAATTCTATTGGTTATAATTATCTTTTTCGTATCTACCCTGTCAAACTTTCCTGTGGAATGGGGAGCTCCAATACCTGGAAAAACCATATTCCCCCTTGCCTTTTCAGATGATTTTAGAGATGTGGACAGTCAGGGGAATAGTCTCACATTTGAGATTCGGAAGGACTCACTAGAAATCTATTTGGAGTGGACTGTTTTTATAATTTTTTTCCTAATTCTCTTTTTTCTGATTAAACATCAAAACACGATAAGGCTATGGATACCTCGTTTGTTTGGCAGTATTATTGTAGGCTATTTGCCTTTAATCGTAGGAGATGAGTTGTGGAAATTCGCTATTCTTGCGGACAGGTATACGATTACGGCAATAGTATTCTTGTCCTTGTTTATCAGTTTTTTATATATTCTCCATGAGATTTCCAATATTGTTGGCTATGGTAAGGATGTTTTCAGAAGGTCAGTGAACATATTTTCAAACGGTGTTTTGTATTCCTTTTCCATAGGTATTATCTTATTGGATATTTTAAACGCTCATTTTGTTAGTAACATGAACGATCCTCAGATATTTAGAAGTTCTCATTTACACAGTGGTATATTAGGAGTAATCGATCCTAAAGTTTTGCTCGTATTCTTTCCACTGGCTCTTCTTATAGGAATATTTGTACAGATTATATGGGATGACAAACCGATTACCGAGCCTTTATAGTGTCGGCCAAAGGGAGAAAAAACTCCCTTTTTTTAATGCCCGAAACAGGCAAATCGATTTGCGTACTTTTTAAAAATGCCTTAAAAAGTTTGTAAGTTGTTGAGATTTAAAGGAAAATTCCCTTTTATGGCCTTTTTGAGCCTTCATGAGGGGGCAGTAAAAAGTACGCAAATGCCGTTTTCGGGAGGTCTGAAAAATCGATTTGCGTACTTTTTAGAATTGCCTAAAAAACAGGCAGAAAAAATCCTTTAAAATCAAGGGGTTAGAAGTGACGAAAATTGTCATTTCCCGAAAAGTACGCAAATGCCGGGTTTTGAGGAAAGGGGCGATCGATTTGCGTACTTTTTTTCCCTGAAAAATCAATGACTTAGCTTAAAAAAGGGCAAAGTTCGCAAGGTTTTGAATATTAAAATGGATCGATTTGCGTACTTTTTGTTAGAATTTGAAGGAATTCAGTAATATCAAGGTGTTGCCGATTGTTTTTTGAGAAGACAAAAGTAGTTGGATTGCTGGGGATGCCCATGAAATATGGTCATTTGAACCATTAGACCCGTTGATAGGGGATTGAAACAACATTATTTTTTTCATTTTTAATCTCCTTTTTATAGAGCCACTTATTTGAACCATTAGACCCGTTGATAGGGGATTGAAACTTCCTGTGTCTCCCAGTTTAAGTCGCCAAGTAATCCTTTAACATTAAATTTGAACCATTAGACCCGTTGATAGGGGATTGAAACTCCCTGTCCCCTGTTCTACTTGAAAAATCTTCTCCTTATGTTGCTATTTGAACCATTAGACCCGTTGATAGGGGATTGAAACACTAGCGTAAATTTTTCCCACCTCACTTTCTTTAATGTATTTGAACCATTAGACCCGTTGATAGGGGATTGAAACACGCCCTCCTCATATAAATTTTTGTCTAAATTTTAATTTGAACCATTAGACCCGTTGATAGGGGATTGAAACGAATCCGGGCTAAGTAAAAGGGTCTTTGCTGTAAGTGCAGCTGCACTATTTGAACCATTAGACCCGTTGATAGGGGATTGAAACAAGTTATTGCAATTTCAAAGATAATCTTATTGAGCCACATTATTTGAACCATTAGACCCGTTGATAGGGGATTGAAACTATTTGGTGAGCAATAGAATTACCTGCTTCAATAATTAATTCATCATTTGAACCATTAGACCCGTTGATAGGGGATTGAAACGTGTTTCACCATAGTAACCTCCTTGGTGGTATATTTTATTGGTTTATTTGAACCATTAGACCCGTTGATAGGGGATTGAAACTGCAATAGTTGCATCATACTGAGTTTCTGTAGATTCCATTTTCAATTTGAACCATTAGACCCGTTGATAGGGGATTATACTAACCCTCCAATTTTCACTCTAATACTTGATTTAAGTTTGTATAGTTGATATAATATTCCTGTTCCTAACAAGCGAATACTTACTTCTATTTGTTACCCTCTCATATAGCGATAATTATCTCCAAACTATTTTTTATGAAAATAATTGATCTGAGCACTCTATATAATGAGCGAGCTAAAATTTCCGAGCTTGATTTGTATATTAAAAAAGCTAAAAATTTAGCCGGAGAAGGTAATGATATTGTCTTAACAGGCCCCGCTCCTGTGTGGTTGTACATGAAAACAGGTCATGCTCTTCATGGTATTGCAACGAAACTGTTTTACAGAAGCCCTGTTACCGGGGACATCGAAATTTTCAATCATACACCTTATTAAATATGAACTGGCTTGAACTGCACGAAAACGTAAAAATACCGGATGTTTTTATATTAAATCTGGATATAGCGGGATCAACGAAAATCTCTTCTGTTTCTCATCCTGCAGAGCATCAAAGTAGAATGAAGGAGTTGCATGGCAGGATAGACAATCTATTCGCTGAAGATAAGAGATTTTATTCAGATTCATGGACCGGTGATGGCCTTGTTGTACTGTTTAGTGATAATAATGATGTTGCCGATGATTTAATCGGAAAAGCTATTGAAATCCTCTTAATAGAAAAGCCGGAAAGTAACAAATCCTTTTTCCCGGAACCTGTCAGTATAAGAGTTGGAATTGCTATGGGGAATATTTATTTTTCCAGAGATATTGGTGATATCATATGCGAGCCAATGAATATAGCAGGAAAACTTCAAAAAGCATGTCCCGATGATGGAGGTGTATTGATAAACGAAAATGTAATGAATTACATAAAGGATAAAAAGCTTCTTAATGGATTTCAATATAAGGAAGTTTTAATTAATAATAAGACCCATATATGTAATTTTCTTTCAATCGATGCTTCTAAAGTTTATCCAAAGAGATTAGGTCAACATAACAAAGTTGAAATTAACGTGCAAGAGCTTTATGGTAATTATCCCGATGCAAAGGCTGATGCGAAGAAAATAAATGAATATTTAAAAAAGGCGAAAATGATAGCCGGACCTTTTCCTCCGAATACTAAAAAAGAGGTGGTTTTAACCGGTAGAGGGCCAATCTGGCTTTATTTGGTTTTGGCCAGAGAGTTTCATGGCGTGGCTGCAAAACTTGTTTATAGTTCTCCTAAAGAAGAAGATGTCGTCATCTATGATCATGTAAGTTAATTTATTCGTTCTGCAATATGGAAACATACATAACAATTGTATCGTCAAAAACATTCGAGACTATCAACCCTTTCTGGGCGGCTCTGGAAAAGGAGTGGATTCGTCCCACATCCTGCACTCTTCTGTATGTACCGGAACATAAAAAAGAGTGCAATATTATCGTAAAATGGTATGAGGAAATCGTCCGGGAGTATATGGGAGCTGAAGTAAAAACAGAGCTGCAAATATTTGACGATGAAAATATTCCCCGGTTCATCGATCTTATAAAAGGGCTGATACTCAAGGATAGAAAAGCCAAGAGAAAGGTGATCATAGATGTAACCGCAGCGGAATGGAACTATATCCCTGCCACGCTGATGCTGCTTGCCGATGAAAACAAAAAGGCAGTCCCATCGTTACTGTATCAGCAATACTCAAGCCCCCAATATAGCGAACTGCCGTATCCTCTGATACCTTATACGGAGCAGAAATTATACGACCTTCTCAATATGAAAGAGCTGGAAGGACTCTCTTTATGAAGGAGTATACCCTTCCCTATTTAAATCTGGCTATATTTTTTAACCCTCTGTTACGTTCAGGTAATGATATTCATTTCGAGCTTGTTTTGCCTCTTCTCGATAACCTGGAGGTCTGTAACCTCACAATTACGACAGAAGGGCCTGTAATTCAGAATTTCGTAACCTTTAACAGCTATAACAGGATATACAAGAAGATCGCACAGGCAGGGAGAAAATATATATCGGATGAGCTGCCTGATTATAATCAATTACAGGATGCGCTGGTTTATAGTGCGATTGTGAAACCTTCCGGTCTTGATCTGCTCTTTGAATATATTCATGAAGCTTCAAAGCAGTCCGTCATAAGAGGGGGCGATGTATATTATATTGCCTTTGACACAAATATCCTTATGGACAGAATCTATACAAATTACCTCCGCGATTATAGCGACGCACCGAATATCGATTTTATTTTATCGGAAACTGTGAGGTCTGAACTGACCAACAGGAAAAACAAGATCAACAAAAAGACGATCAATGATCTGGCGGAAGCCTTTGGGAAGAGTGCACGCTGTTTCTCCAATCAAAATGTGCTGGCCGACAGGCGAAGATATATCGGATTTCTGGAATTTAATAAAATTCGACATGAAACGGACTGCGATCAACTCAAACCTTCGAGATCAATCGATGACAAAGATGAAGAGATCATTGAAACCTACGCGAAATTTGCAGTGCAAGGCTATAATCGAAAAGTTCTCCTCATATCCAGAGATAATGAGTTTATCAGGATGAGTCCGAGCCTGCCTGATGTGATTCCCATTGTTATTGAAAACAGAGTCAGAGACAGGAGCATAAAGCAAATGAGGTGCGGATATAATAAGCTGTTTTCTTTTATTTACCACCTGTCGGTTTTATATGGAGAAATTGTACTTCAATTAAAAGGTCACAATATCTATAAATGTTACGGAGTGTGGCCGCAAAAGAATGTGAGACAGTGGGAAAACAATCATATAAAGGTCTCAGCAAACAGTGAACTCCCTTACATCACATCATTGGATCATCATACCAATATTCTCAAAAAAATGAAATACAAAAGGGAATCGCGGCGTTTCCCGAAGACAGATTGATTTTACTTTGGTATGGCCTCCCTGTTTAAAACCATTCTTGAATTCGATACTCTTCATGCCGCCTGGCTGCAAGTAAAGAAAAAGGGATCCGCCGGAGGAGTGGACGGAAGGGATATAGAATCATTCGATCTGAAGGCGGAAAAATATCTGTCTGACCTTAAAAGAGACCTTGAAAAAGGCGCCTACACACCGGAACCATACTACTCTGTCGATGTATCCAAATCTCCCGGCTCTTCTGAAAAGAGAAATCTGGGACTTCCCACCATAAGAGATAAAATCGCTCAACAAGCCGTTAAAACAATTATAGAGCCTTTGTTTGAAAGAAGTTTTCTCGATGTAAGCTATGCATATCGTGCTTCTAAAGGGGCTGCCAGGGCAATCAGAAGAATTCGTCACTTAGTAAATCACGAAAAACGTACATGGGTGACAATCTGCGATATAGACAAGTTTTTTGACACCATAGATCATGAAATATTGTTCAATAAAGTGGAGGAAAAGATATGGGAGCCTGAGATAATGGAACTGATTAAACTGTGGGTCAAAATCGGAAATGTAGACAGAGACGGCAAGTGGAGAGACAGGGTAAAGGGCGTAGCTCAGGGGGGAATTCTCAGTCCCTTGCTCAGTAATATCTATTTGGATTCATTCGATAAATTCATAACAGAGAAAGGGTACGGCTTGGTTCGTTATAGTGATGACTTCATAATCCTCAATGAGGATGAATCGACGGCGAAAAAGGCCCTTAATGACGTACTTGAGTATTTGACCAAAAGTCTTTCGCTGACTTTGAATCCCGGTTATACGGTAAGGAATATAGAAAGAGGCTTTACTTATATGGGCTTTTTCTTTCAGGGAGAAAATCTCAAAATTGACAATCAAAAATTCAAGAGAATAAAGACAAAAATAAAATATATCTGCATAAACAACATATATAAACCGATACATGAATTTATAAAAAAGATGAATCAGGAAATAGAAGGAGTGCTTAACTACTATAAACCTCTTGCGCCGACACACCAGATAATGGCAATCGATGAATATATAAAACTTCAGATATCCATTTTTATGAGCAGAAAGAAGAACAGCGGGGAAGTCGGAACAAAAGACAAAGCACTGGAGATACTGAAGCAGCTAAAATATTTACAAAACAGATCGCACAGCGAGTCACTGGAATATATGAATGAAATTGTTGCCTTTGCCTGGAATAAAAGAGAATCCTTCAATAACAGATCAGGTACTGAAAATAAAAGGGCTCAAAGTAAAGAACAGGAGAGTGATGAAAATGAAGAAACAGAGGAGAAATCGGCATCTTCCCGACAAACCTCTCCTGAGCCGGAAAGTAAAGTAGAGAGGAAGAAAAAGGAGTATTATAAAAAGAGGATTCTAACCGGAAATTTGATTATTACGACGCCATTTTGTTTTATCGGGAAGAAAAAAGAAAGAATCGTTATCAGAAAGGGAAGACAGATTATTAAAGAGATCGCTGTTACAAAAATTGAGCATCTATCCATAAAGGCAAGGAGCGTATCTCTCTCATCCGATGTGATCGATCTCTGTTTAAGTCACAAAATACCCATTGATTTTTTTAATTTTAAGGGAGAGCCGACTGCAAAGATTTATCTTCCCCTTATGCCGGATACTACAATCGGTATTGCCCAATTGAAGGCCTTTGCCAATGAAAAATGTTACTCCATCGCCTCCTCTATCGTTGAGTCAAAGATAAACAATCAGATAAACTTACTGAAGTATTTCCTTAAATATAGAAGAAAGATCGATCCGGTCTTTAGTGAGGAGACAGAAAGCAAGATCGAAAAAATGGAAAAAAATATGGAGAGCGTTTCTGAAATAGAGAAGACGGATGATATGGACCTCTATCGAAACAGATTAATGGCAGCCGAAGGCCAGGCTTCGGCCCGTTACTGGGAGGTGATAAAGGAACTGCTTAAAGACGATGTGGAGTTTATAAAGAGAGAAAGGCAGGGCGCAAGGGATATTGTAAACTCATGCCTCAACTATGGATACAGCATGCTCTATCCAAGGATATGGCAGGCTGTAATACAGGCGGGTCTCAATCCGATGATCAGTTATCTGCATAAAGAGCAACCCGGAAAGCCGACTTTAACCTTTGATCTCATAGAGGAGTTCAGGCAGCAGGTAGTAGACAGAACGGTATTTTCGATGTTTACAAAGGGAACTGAAATAGAGCTTACTCAGGGAGAACTCTCTGCATCATCGAAAAAAGTGCTTGTGGAAAACATAATCGAGAGATTAAAGACAGAGACCGGGTTCAGAAAACAGAAAATGACCTTCGATGAGATCATTCTCCATCAGGCAAAGGCTCTGGCTGAATATTTATTGGATAAAAAGAAGAGCTACAATCCCTTTTTAGGAAAGTATTAATTTGGCTAAAAACGCTTATTTTACAGTTGTCGCCTATGATATTAAAAACGATAAGCGAAGGACAAAGGTTATGAACAAATTGCTGGACTATGGCGGATTGAGGGTTAACTATTCGGTATTTGAGTGTTTGCTTTCTATGCAAAAGTTAAAAAAGATGAAGCAAGAGGTTAAAGAACTGATAGATAAAAGCAAAGACAACGTCAGGTACTATACGCTTTGCGAATCATGTATAAAACTGATGGAAAACCAGGGAGTAGAGCCGGTGTCCGCTACTGAGGGGCAGGAGACTCTTTTTGTATAGGAAAAAGGGAGCAGGAGCTCCCTTTTTTTATGCCCGAAACGGGCAAATCGATTTGCGTACTTTTTAAAAATGGCTTAAAAAGTTTGTAAATTGTTGTATTTAAAGGAAAATGCCCTTTTTATGGCATTTGGGAGCTTTGCCGAGGGGACTGTAAAAAGTACGCAAATGCCGTTTTCAGGAGGTCTGAAAAATCGATTTGCGTACTTTTTAGAATTGCCTAAAAATCAGGCAGAAAAAATCCTTTAAAATCAAGGGGTTAGAAGTGACGAAAATTGTCATTTTTAAAAAAGTACGCAAATGCCGAGTTTTGAGGAAAGGGGTGATCGATTTGCGTACTTTTTTTCCCTGAAAAATCAATGACTTAGCTTAAAAAAGGGCAAAGTTTGCAAGGTTTTGAAAGTAAAATTTGATCGATTTGCGTACTTTTTGTTAAAATTTGATCGAATTCAGTAATATCAAGGTGTTGCCGGTTGTTCTTTGAGAAGACAAAAGTAGTAGGATTGCAGGGGATGCCCATGAAATATGGTATTTGAACTATTAGACCCGTTGATAGGGGATTGAAACTTCGTTGCCTTTATCAAATGCAACTCATCAATCGCTTTTTATTTGAACTATTAGACCCGTTGATAGGGGATTGAAACAGCTTTGCAGGTACTCTAAATTTTTTATTCGCCAACGGGTTATCCCCATATTTGAACTATTAGACCCGTTGATAGGGGATTGAAACAGTAATCACCATCCCCGTCCATCAAACGCCATCCCTCTACCGTTCATTTGAACCATTAGACCCGTTGATAGGGGATTGAAACGGCGTGCTATGCCTGAAGTGAATCAGATATTGGTGAGTTAATGATTTAGTCGCTTATAAGTAAAATTGTGCGCAAAAAAGCAACAATATTTGTAACTGTTCACCGTGATCTGAGATCAGAGGTCAGTTGAAAGTAAAAGGGACTTTTTATATAGAGCGGGGGTAACTCCATGAATACACTTAGCTATAAAGGATATGCAGCCAAAATTGAATTTACCCCGGAGGATAACATTCTGTTCGGCAACATTATAAGCATTCAAGACACGGTCGGCTTTCATGGCGAGTCAGTTAGTGAACTGAAAGAAGCTTTTAAAGAAGCAGTTGATTTTTACCTTGAGAGCTGTGAAAAGGCCGGAAGGGAGCCTAATAAACCTTTTTCAGGTAAATTCGAGGTGCAGATAGACTCCTCGCTGCACGGAGAAATTGCTGTAGCCGCCATTCATGCCGGAAAAAGTCTTAACAAATGGGTGGCAGACATACTTGAGCAGGCTATCCAAACACATTGAAATCCGTCAGTCAACTTGACCGCATCAGCAGAAGGGGCTTACAGGGCCAACAAGAGGGGGGAAAAGAGGGTGTTGATAAATTTTATAAAAAATGATAGGAATTTGCTTTTTACAAACACAAAAGAAAAATAGCAAAAAGAGAAGTAAAAGTCAACAAATTTTTGCATTTGAGCTGTTTATCCATCCAAATAGTACGGCTGTGATTGAGAAAAACTGGAAAAGAGAAGATATTTTAGAGAGAAATGATAATATTAACCGGGAAACAAGACAGAAAATCGCTATCGCTGTGATAAGAGTAAAAAAATCACAGAGAGGTTAAATTATTGAGATGGATGGTTCATTATAACCGTACCGGCCGTCATCAAAGGGCTCTCTGACAACGGAGTCAATCTTCAGGCTTAATAAAACTACGTTCCTTTAATCCTCCTTCCGGGGGGGGGTAAAAAATTTATCCTTCTTGGCCGTACTAAAAACGGGGAAAGAAGAGAAATCTCTGTAAATGGAACCCTAAAAGTTACTCTACTACGTATTCCAAGACGACTCGACGTTCAGTATGTGTTTTATGATCCAACAACCGGCAAACCCTATGGAGATGTCAAGAGATCATTCAAAACAGCCTGCCGGAGAGCTGGAATACTGAACTTTCATTTTCATGATATGACATACCTATGCCGGTCACCTCGTGATGGCCGGAGTCGATCTGACAACAGTTAAGGAGTGCTTGGCCATAAAACTTTAGCAATGACTCTCAGGTACTCTCACTTGGCCCCGGAACATAAGGCTAAGGCAGTCGATTTATTGGACAGCGTTTTCAGCGAAAAGTCAACTATACAAAAACTATACAATGAGGCGGGAAGATAATTGGAAAAGATTTCGGAAACCCTTGAAAATATTGGAGCGGGCGACGAGATTCGAACTCGCGACCCCAACCTTGGCAAGGTTGTGCTCTACCAGCTGAGCTACGCCCGCATGTGATGTGATATTTTTTTCTGTTCAGACTTGCCTGTTAATAGGACTTAAATGTATTATATATGCCTCATTAAAATAATGATTGTATCGTAAATAAATTCTTTTTGTCAATATGTATTCCCCGGATTTTAAAAAATTTGAAAAATTAACCGCGCAGGGAAATCTGATACCTGTGTACAGAGACATTCTTGCAGATACTGATACGCCGGTGTCTGCATATATGAAAATAGAGAGAGACAACTCCTTTCTCTTTGAGAGCGTTCTTGGAGGAGAGAAGTGGGCAAGATATTCCTTTATCGGAGTATCTCCTTCAAAGATAATCAAATCCGGGGGAGACAGAGTGGAGATAATTGAAAACGGTGAGATATCGGTCAGGAACGTCGATACTCCGATGGACGTGTTGCGCGACGAGCTTTTGGCTATCGTGCCTGTTGAAATTCCCGGACTCCCTCGCTTTTACGGCGGCCTGGTAGGGTTTATTGGCTATGAAAGTGTTCGTTTCTTTGAAAGAGTTCCTGTCAGTGACAAACCGTCTCTAAATCTGCCTGATCTTTGTTTTATGGTAATGGATACAATCCTGGTTTTCGATAACCTTAAACAGGTTATAAAAATAATATCAAATGTCCACATGTCAGGCAGATCAGCGAGAGAAGCATATGACGAAGCAGTTAGCAAGATAGACAGCCTTGCCGATCTGCTGAGAAAGCCAAAGGAGCTCAGAAAAATTTCATTTGGGGGAGAGCAGCAGGAAACTACGTATGTCTCTTCTTTTAAGAAACAAGAGGAGTTTATAAAGGCTGTTGACAAATCGATAGAGTATATAAAAGCAGGCGATATCTTCCAGGTTGTATTATCACAGAGGCTGGAAGCCGAAAACAGGGCTAACCCCTTCGACATCTACCGTGCCCTGAGGATGATAAATCCCTCTCCATACATGTTTTATTTGAACACGGAAAATGTAAAAATGATAGGCTCTTCACCTGAAATTCTGGTTAGGCTGGAGGGAGATAAGGTAACACTGAGACCTATTGCAGGCACCAGAAAAAGAGGGGAAACAGAAGAGAAAGACGCCGAAATGGAGGCGGAGCTCCGGGCTGACAAAAAGGAGAACGCAGAACATATTATGCTTGTCGATTTAGGTCGTAACGATGTAGGCAGAGTGGCGGAGATGGGAAGCATAGAGGTCACCGACTTTATGATAGTAGAGAAATACAGCCATGTCATGCATTTGGTTTCAAATGTGGAAGGACTTTTAAAAGAAGGTCTCGATGCATTCGATGTTTTAAAAGCATGCTTCCCTGCCGGCACCGTTACGGGTGCTCCCAAAGTCAGGGCGATGGAGATAATAGACGAATTGGAACCTGTGGGCAGAGGTCCTTACGCCGGAGCGGTCGGCTATTTCGGTTACTCCGGCAATATGGATGTGTGTATTACAATCAGAACAATAATAGTGAAAGACGATAAAGTGTATGTGCAGGCAGGCGCCGGTATCGTAGCCGATTCCATACCTGAAATGGAATTCAAAGAAACTATGAACAAAGCAAGAGGAATGCTGAAAGCCCTGGAAATGGCAGGGAAGGTATAGAATATTAGAAATAGTAAGGCAATACCATTAACTTAAGGGGTGAAGGACCTTCCGACGTAAGCGGGTCATGTTTGAGAAGGCGCAGCGAAGCGGAGCCTTCGAGTTTCGCCGCTGAAGGCGGAAGGTGCTTTGCTCCTTAAGTTAATGACAGTGAATAGTAAGGTAGAAGACAATGCTTTTAATGATAGATAACTATGACTCCTTTACTTATAATCTTGTACAGTATCTCGGTGAACTGGGAGAGGAGATACTGGTTTACAGAAATGACAGAATAACAATTAAAGAGATCGAAGAGATGAATCCTGACAGGATCGTTATCTCACCCGGGCCATGCACGCCCAATGAAGCCGGCATTTCGATCGAGGTTGTAAAAAAATTTTCCCGCAGGAAACCGATTTTAGGGGTCTGCCTCGGGCATCAGTCAATAGGCGCGGCATACGGTTCTAAAATCGTGAGAGCACAAAGACTGATGCACGGGAAGACCTCTATGATCCACCACGACGGGAAAACGATTTTCAGCGGGATTGGCAATCCCTTTGAAGCAACGAGATATCACTCTCTCATGATTGAGAAAGATACCTTATCCGAGGATTTCGAGATTACAGCCTGGACCGATGAGGGAGAGATTATGGGGATCAGACATAAAGAGCTTACTGTGGAAGGCGTTCAGTTCCATCCCGAATCGATTCTTACCAGAGAGGGGAAAGATATTTTAAGAAATTTCATATCCCTGCGTTAATGCATTCCATGAGAGCCGTGATGCATTGCTCCATGCAGAATATTCAATCCCCTTAGAATGGACACCACCCCGAGATAACATATAATCAGACCGGCCACCTTTACAAAACCGCTCCTCAACCATATATTTCCCCTGTAGAGGAGAAACCTGCCCAGAAAAAGCATTGCCGGAAGCGTACCCAGCCCCATAAAAAGCATAACTGTAAAGCCCTGAATTGGATCCATTGTTGATGCTGCCTGCATCATAAAGCCATATACAAGAGGGCATGGCAGGAAGCCGTTAAAAAGGCCAATAAAAAGAGGTGCCCAATGAGACGGTCTTTTCGCCGTTGCTGCGATAAAATCAGACATAAGCTCGTGAAAGGGCTGTAAAAAAGGAAGCCCTTTGGTTTTGATTCTGAAGATCATCTCGATCGATATGATTATCATTATAACTCCGAAAACAACAGATATCAGTTTAGGAAAAAACTTAAACCTGTCAAAAACCTCCATAAATCTGTGCCCGATCCATCCGGACATAAATCCCAAAAAGGAGTAACTGAATATCCTTCCGAAATTATAGAGAAGGGCGCTCCTAAATTCATCGAGTTTCCTGTTCACAAGCATCATGATAATAGGACTGCACATACCGATGCAGTGGAAGGAACCAAAAAGTCCCGCCGAAAATATCAGAAGAAAATTATACCAATTATCGAACATTATGAATTAACCTGAAATTGACAAAGCCCCATTGGAAAAAATATATGATATAATAATAAAAAAGTGGCATTAAAAGCTCGTTTTTTTGGGAGGTGCTTATGAGTATTAAATCGATTTTATTTCCAACGGATTTTTTGGCGGGTTCTCAAAAGGCATTGCCCTATGCCGTTGATATGGCGAAAATGTATGGTGTTAAGCTCTATGTGGTCCATATCATACAAGACCTCAGCCACCTGACCGGCTGGAGTCCGATTAATATCTCCCATGATGAGGTGTACAGAGAGATAGAGGACTCTGCATTAGAGGAGATAGACGCGATTTTCGAAGGGATCACGGATTTCCATAATTTCGAGCGAGTCGTTATCAAAGGCGACCCTGCAGAGGAAATTCTGAATTTCGCCAAAGAAAAAAAGGCATGTATGATTGTCATGGGCACCCACGGAAAGGAGGGGCTTAACAGATTGATATTCGGAAGCACGACCGATAAAATCGTAAGGCACGCTGAATGTCCTGTACTAACGGTGAGGTCTCATGTCGGGAATTAAACTAACGCTTCAATTCAGCCAGTACTCTTTCGGCCAGCCCTCTGGTGAATCCTTTAATCGAAGCAACCTCCTCTACAGAAGCGTCTCTTATACCGTCGAGGCTCCCGAAACGCCTGAGAAGTTCTATTCTTCGTCTTACGGAAATCCCCCTTATCTTTTCCAAGGGGGATTCGGTGAGTCTTTTATCTCTTACTTTCCTGTGGTAAGAAATTGCAAAACGATGAACTTCGTCTCTGATTTTTTTCAGTAAAAAAGAAGAAGGCTGACCATCTTCAATATCTATTGCATCCTTTACACCTGGCAGATACACTCTGTCAGGTCTTTTCGCCACAGAGATCAACATCGCTCCGTCCATATCGCCTGCCGAATCCTTAAAGGAGCGTAAGGCGGCATCAAGCTGCCCCTTTCCTCCATCTATTACAATCAGATCGGGCAGATCATCATTCAAATTGTTTACAACCCGTGAAACTGCCTCTTCCATCATTGCATAATCGTCTATACCGGAGACTGTCTTTATTTTGATACGCCTGTAAAATTCCTTGATAAACTTACCTTCCTTCCAGTAAATAAAAGCTCCCACAGACTCACTCCCTGAAAGCGTCGATATATCAAAGGCGCCTATACTCCTTGGCAATACTTTTAGCGACAATTTAGTTTTTAACTCCTTAATGATATCGATATCAGATATGTTCTTCTTTAAATTGTAAGCGGTCCTTGCATTGTCCTCTGCCATGAGCAATATGTCTTGCTCTATAGAATCTCGGGGAATTATTACTTTTAATGCAGTTTTATGCTTCAATCGGAACCACTTCTTTAACAACGCAAGATTCGCCGGTCTCTCTCTTACAATAATCTCGGCAGGAGGCATGAGTTCTTTATTATAAAAGAGTTCTATGAAATTAGAGAGGATTTCTTTATAGGGCAGCTCTTTTTTATCTTTTATGAAAAAGTCCTTAACCCCTGTCATGATGCCGTTTCTAATAAAAAAGAGATTAAAGACCCCCTCTGAACCTGATGTGTAAAATCCTATTACATCAATGTCCCCAAGTTCAGGGGAAACGACTTTTTGCATCTCAAGGGCTCTGTTAATGGCTCCGATTCTGTTACGTACCTTAATGGCTTCCTCGAACATGAGGCTGTCCGACAGGGATTGCATCTTTATGGTCAGTCTTTGCAGCAAGTCCCTGTTTCGACCGCTTAAAAAATCGAGAACCTCATTTACTGAGGACATATAATCCTCTCTCCTAACAAGGCCGACACATGGAGCGCCGCAATTTCCTATCTGGTATTGAAGGCAGGGTCTCGTTATATAATTTAAATTGTATTTACAAGTACGCACGGAAAAGTGTTTTCGTACGAAATCCAGTGTTTCCCGCATGTTTCGTGACGAAACATAGGGGCCGAAATATACAGCTCCGTCATTGCTGAACTTTCTTACGATCTCTATCAGCGGCCACTCTTCCTGTACCGTGATTCGCAGGTAGGGGTAGTTCTTATCGTCTCGCAGGACTATATTAAAGCGCGGTTTATATTGCTTAATAAAATTCGATTCCAGGGCAAGAGCCTCTACTTCATTGTCAGTCACTACAAAGGAGAAGTCGTCCGCCATATTTACCATGGAAGACTTTCTCACATCCAGGGAACTCTGCCCGTGGAAGTAGCTCTTTAACCTCCTTTTCAGGCTTTTCGCCTTGCCGACGTAGAGGATTTTTTCTTTCGAAGTTTTAAAAAAATAGACACCAGGCAGATCAGGGACAGTGGAGAGCTTTTTAATGACGTCATCTTTCATGTTTAAAAGCTGATCCTTTGCAGAGATCAGGGATCACTGTCAAACTCCGCGATGACAGAATACCTGGCTCCTTCCTTTAAAAGCTCGCTTTTCATCAATGAAATCTTATTTACACGCATCGCTCCGAACTTCTTGTCTCTAAAAGGCGTCATAATGTCTGTAAGTACTTGGAGTCTCTTGGTGCTATTGAATCTTCCCAAAGTCAAATGAGGTGAAAAACTTCGTTTTTCTTTGTCTATACCAAGCGGAAAGAGAGCATTTTCAACATCGCGGTAGATATTTTGCAAATCCGGTGCTGCTTTGATTCCTATCCAGATCACTCTCGGTTTCCTGAAATTTGGAAAACAACCGATTCCTTCAAAGGATATGTCGAAAGAAGTGTTGCCTGAAAGGGCGTTTTTAAGTCCAGTTTTAATCGCTTCAAGCTTTTGGATTTCTACGTTTCCGAGAAATTTAAGTGTCAGGTGGAGGTTTTCCGGTCTGACCCACTTCATATCGGATCCGCTTTTTTTCAAAACAGAGATGATTTCCGAGAATTCGGCTCTCAGCGTTTCCGTAATGTTTATGGCTATAAACGATCTGATTGTCATACTCATTTTATATCATTGAATCTCAGAATCACCACAAAGCATGAAAATGTATCCAGATGGAAAAAAAGATATTTTTTAACCACGAAGGTCGAAAAAGCACAAAGTGAAAAAAAATCTCTTTCTTCGTGGTTTTTGCTGAATGGTCGTCGGGTACAGTCGATTTCATCTGCTCTCTTTTTAGTATTTTCTTAATTCTAAACATTTTAAGC
Source organism: Candidatus Magnetocorallium paracelense (assembly GCA_029001845.1). Lineage (GTDB taxonomy): Bacteria > Nitrospirota > Thermodesulfovibrionia > Thermodesulfovibrionales > Magnetobacteriaceae > Magnetocorallium > Magnetocorallium paracelense. The sequence continues at coordinate 23,024 of JAREWP010000085.1, forward strand.
ACTTTTTGTATATATTAGTGGTGTTGAAATTTCCAGCCTAAATCTTGATTGCGCCTCAGTGCTTAGAGTATTCATTTACTTCAGAAAATAAACAGGAATGTTTTAAAGACTGTTATAGCAAAACACAAAAGATTCCGGACACTTGAGAAAAATCGTTGTGTTTTTCTTTATTGATGTGCTAAATTTATCACTATTAATTTATTACATCCGTAACAATGAGCAATTCTATAATACAAACCGGTCAAAAGGGGGATAATAATTCACAATGACAACCGAGAACAATGCAAAAAATAAAGAGTATAATTTATTAAGAGGAATTAGTCATCAGGGAACGATAGCCACAGTTCAAAAAATACTTCGCAAGGGCGAAGCAATGGCTGATTTGGAGTTCGGCGAAGGCATTACCAATTACTCCAATACCTACGCTAAGTTTCCGGGAATAACTCCATTCGTCGACTATCTTGCCGAGAGGCATGGAACAACGAGCGACAGGATTTATATTCTCGACGGCGGAATGCAGGCCAATACAATGGTATTTAATGCTCTGGGAACGAAAAAACCGATCTTAGTGGATGAATTTCTTTATGATCGATGCCTGGAAACGCTGGTATTGCTTGGCTTCACCGTTATCGGCGTACCTATGAATGATAACGGGACCGATACAAAGGCGCTTGAAAGGCTTATTAATGAATATCAGCCTTCCTGTTTTTGGAGAAATATCAGATATAACAACCCTACGGGATTGAGAATTAAAATGAGTAATCTTTATGAAACCGCGGAAATATGCAGTGCAAAAGGAGTCGTTCTTCATTTGGACGATGCCTACGAAAACTGCGGTGCAGGTATAAAAGGCGCAGAAGACGAGGGTCCTGTAAATCTTTCCCATCCTTCTTTGAAAAAGGCAGTTCTTGTGAGAATGACAACAAAAGAGTTCAGCCCGTCGGAAAAAATATCCTGGATTGCCTGCGGTCCCGAATCGGAAATATCGAAGAGGGTTATGAATTTTGCTGTCTGCTCACGGCTAAACAGCCATTACAGACTTCAATCGGCCTTTTACATGTCTATGATCAACGGCGATTATCAAAAACACCTCTCCTGGGTTAACAACGCCTTTTACGCGCCCAGAGGCACTTCTCTTAACAAAGGGCTGGAAGAGTTTTTTTCAGGATTTACATTTCAGAAAATGGTGGACGGATCATTTTTTACTACCCTGTGGCTTAAAAACGCAAATATCGAGTCAGGCAGGGAAATTGTAGCCGCTGCCGATAGTATGGGCGTAAAAGTTACAGCCGGAATATCTTCTATTGCGCCTGTAAACGCAGAGGATCAACCGGAAACAGTTAATGTCAACGGCTATGCAGTCGGTATATCGCCAACATCTAAACACTCCCTCTCTGTTTTGGAAAAAATGAACGGCTATCCCGTAAGACTTGCGCCAAATGCATGCCCCGCCGAGAGTGACCCTTATGAAGCATTGAAGGTGCTGCATAAGGCATATAACAGTGTAATGTCCAAATAGTCATTTTTAAAATTGAAACACTATCTATAGCCTTTCTCAGGAGTCAGAATAAAAAGCTTTATTAATAAGAAGTCTGACTCCTGAATTTTGAATAGTTACGAATTTTTTGAATCATATCACATCGTGTTGTTTTGCATAGAATCTGGCATACGATTTAAAATGGTTAAAAAGTAATTTTATCCCTGTTTTACTAAACAATCTTCTCTTGCGTGTAAGTCCCTGAACATAGTGTCTGATTTCGAACTGCGGATAGTAAACAACTTTATATCCACTCTTCTTTATTCTGGCGCAAAAATCCGAATCCTCGAATCCGTAAAACATTTTTTCATCCAACAACCCGACGCTTTCGAAAACATCTCTTTTTATTAATTGAAAGGCGCCAATAACATAATCAACCTGGACAGGACTATCGGAGTTAATAAATGACAAGTGGTGATCCTTAATAATTTTGCTTTGTTTGATAAAAGAGAAAAAAGAGAGTCTTCTCATAACAATGTGCTTAACCCCGGGAAATGTTCTGGCTGCCGGGTAGAATCGATTGTCGGCAGTTAACTGTTTAACGCCGACAAGAGCAACGTCGGGTTGGGAATCCATATATTCTATAAGATCGGGAAAATCTTCCGATATCAGTTCAGTATCGGCATCGAGTAATAATATGTATTTGCCTCCGGAAATTTTAATCGACTGATTTCTCGAAGGTGCAACACCTCTGTTAAGACTGTTTTTTACGACAATAACTTCAGGAAAATGATCACGCAACATTTCAGCAGTGCCGTCGGTAGATGCGTTGTCGACCACAATAATCTCTAATTTCAGCCCCTCGATTTTGCGTAATATTGAATCAAGGCAAAGACGCAAAAAATTGATGTTATTATATGTACTGATATTAACTGATAGATCGATCATGTTTCATGCACTTTTTGCCACTATAGGAACAAAAATTTTCTGTGAAGGAGTCAGGGAGTTGAAATCGACCTCTGTATTGTAGCGTCTTAAAAGCCATAGAGGAATTTCGAACTTTTTATTTGTAAGTGTCCAGATGTTGTCGCCCCTGCGGATTTTATATATCTTTACTCTTTCTATACGATAGTTGGCAAAAAAGTCTTCGCTAAGTTCCTTATGAAATTCATACCGTCTTTCCTCGAATACCTCCTTATCCACTATGTGGAGAGGTACTTTTATTATTTGATTTAGTCGAATAAATCGAGAAGATTTCAATCTGTTCAGTCTCATTATATCGACAGGAGAAACATTCAGCCATTCTGCATAGTGGCCTAAAGTCTCTTCAACCTCCACTTTAATAATTCCCACGGCCCTGTTGTTATGGTAAGCAATGTTGGAGACTGACAAATTGCCTTCTACAATTTCAGGATTCGATGCGTATTTTAAAGACCCCAATGGTTCCTTTTTTACTACAGGCGCAGAATCGACCTTAGCAACAATCGTCTTTTTTTCTTCTACCTGTGAATGTTTCACGGGAATATTAGCTTTTCTATTATCTTTTAACTCCTGCTTTACCCTAAGGGCAGGGGTTCTCTTCACTTGGGGAATTCGCAGATTTTGATTTACATATACCGTTGCACGTCTGTCAAGATTATTGGCTACGATTAAATCTTTGAGGCGTACGCGCAGTTTCCGGGCAATTTTACCTGCTGTATCTCCTTTTTTCACTCTGTAAAATCGGCTTCTCTTTTGCTCCTCTCTGTAAATATCTGCTGAAGAAGCTGTAATTAGTATTTCCCACTCATTGGCTTTGTCAGCAGGCACCCTTAACATAAATCCTTTTGGTATATATTTCTGCCCGGTCAATACAGGCTTTCTAAGTGAGGGATTGAACAGATGAAGAGTATTTATATCCATATTCAACCCTCGTGCAAGTTCTCTAAAAGAGACGTAGTTGTTTAATGAAACCGAATGTGTTTTAACAGGAACATCCATTTTAATTTCTCCGAAATAAAAGCTGTAATTTTTAGCCACATTCATGGCAGCCAGAAATTCCGAATAGAAATTCCTTGATGCAAACCCAAAAAGCCTGCTCTTGTATTCTTTAAAGATTCTCTCATACTGTCCCTTTGAGCGCAGAGCTCTTTTCATACCGTTTGCTCCGTGATTGTAAGCAGTAATCGCTATAGGCCAGCTTTTGAATGTTTCATAATTTTCTTTGAGAAGCCTTGCAGCGGCATTTGTTGAAATAATCGGATCCAGCCTCTCATCTATGGTATAACTGATTTTCATAAACCGCTTTCCCGTGGATCTTGTAAATTGCCACATACCGGCTGCGCCGAATTTGCTGTAAGCTTTATAATTAAAGGAAGACTCCACATGAGGGAGGTAAGCCAGCTCCTCAGGTAAATTATATTGAGCAAAGATTCTTTTAATCTCTTCCATATAAGCTCCGGATCTGATTAAACCTTCACGAAATCTCTCCCTCTGTCCTATCTGGCACCTGAGATTTTTTGTGGCTTGCTTATAAACCGTTGCACCTGCAGACGCTCCAAAAAGGGCTGCAACTCTTTGCTCTTCGGAAGAGACGGGTTTTCCGCCCTTCCCAAGTTTTGTTAAAATCTTTTTAAAAGTGGCTTTTCCGTTTTTAATAAGTCTCTTATTTTTTTTACTGCTTCCAGGAGAGTAAAGGGGTTTGATTTTAATGGTACCATATATGACCGCAAGGTTTTTTTTATCATGGATCACACATTGGTCTGTGGAATATTCAGAGAAAACTTTTTCCCAGAAGGCTACATTTGATTCTAAATAGGGGTGTACTTCAAATGTATCGGCTCCGGCTTCACAGGGCGACATCCGGGCAAAAGTCAGAGCAAAGAAAAAAAGAGCGAAAAAAAAGATGTTCTTGTATAACTTGCAGTAACTTAATCGGCTGTTTTTCGGTACTCTATCTTTCATTACATAACACTCAATCCTTCTGTAAGGCATAATATTCATAAAATACCTGAATAAATTCCAATGAGCAAATAAACGACAGACAGAACGTCAAGATTCAGGAACATTAATATAAGTATTAGAAGCAAGCAAAACGAATATTATGTAATGAGTGAAGTTGAGCGGTTGCCTGTACCTTTAGAAACTGTAATCGATTATATTATAAACATAATGCGTTATATAATAAAAGGTGTAAAAGGACAATAAATGCCTTCTTCCTATCTTCTCCATAGATGGTTATGAAAAAAATTTCAATGCCTCTTTATCAGGCATTGACTAAATAAAACACTGTCGTGTTATAATACTAAGTTCTTAATACATATACAAGAACAACAACTCAACTAATTTGCAACGTAATTACAACCCGTCCCCATCGTCTAGCCAGGCCTAGGACATCGGCCTTTCACGCCGGTAACACGGGTTCGAATCCCGTTGGGGACGCCAAATTTCCCTTTAAAATCAATAGCTTACAGCCTTGTAGAGATTGCTGCTTTCTCTATTTTCATCAGATTGTACCAGAATTCTACCAGTTCCCTACTGCTCAAGAACCTTCACCGAGTCTCTTACATCCTCTGTTTGACTGACTTTACCTTTTGAATATGGCTTCCCATGGTCATCTGTAAAGACATAAGAACTAACAACCCTTCTGCTTTTTATTATTCCTTTAATCGTATCTCTGACAATCGAAGTCATAGGAATACAGAGAGGTTCGCCGTTTTTTGTTTTTCCCAGACCAATAACTCACAATCAAGATAATGATTGGCCTTCTGCGTCTTTATCCACACAAGCTTCCCACTCGGTTTTCTTGTCAGTTGCTCGGAAACCACCTGCTGACAATAATCCTCGGTCACATCCCGTGATATATGCCAACCACCCGGATCACCCTCCGGTCTCCTGATTCTCCCGTGCACCCATGACTTAAAATACCCGTCATCTATATGCCAGAGAATATAAAACTTACCCTTATGATCTATCGTTGAATTACTCAACGGCCTGTTTCTCTCTTTATGCCCCTTAGCAGGATAAGTCCCCGGATGCCTCTGACAAAAAGGATAAACCATCTCAGGCCGATAACCTGAATCTATGAACGTCAAGGCAATAAGGAACCTCTCACCACTAAATTTAGAAAAAGACATCTTTAAAATATCCTCCAGATCAAGAAGCTGGTTATTGCTGACGCTTATTCCATGAATGTGCAGAATCTGAGGCCGAAAGAGGAAAATGTGAATCAACAACTTAAGACCCGGCGTGTGAGGCACCCCGGTGTGGTTATATAAGAGGAGGTTTGTATGTATAACAAGGAAATCTTGGTAGGCTGGAAAGCTATCAGTAATTATCTGAATGTTTCCGTTACTACCTGTAAGAACTGGGTTAAGAAGTATAAGATGCCGATTAGTAAGACGGGGAAGAGGAGCGGGACAGTGATGACTACGGTGAGGGCGTTGAATGAGTGGGTGGAGATTAGGAATGTTGGGAAATAAACCTCTTTCTTTTTAAAGACTAAATTCTAACGATTCCTAAATTAAAGTGAGGCAATTTGATTAATTTGACATGCGAATTTTTTCCACTAAATTACTTAGTTGGTGCTTTTCTAAATAAGTCCGGGATATAATAGTGCCTTAATAAATTTTGTATGAGTATTATCAGGTTCGATGTCATTCATGATTTTATAAATCGTTTTGGCAGACTCTTTTTTACCTATCCCAATGTAATATCTGGCCATAACAGATTGAAATCCTATAAATTCAGAAATATGAAAAGAATCCCTCTCCGGGAAATGCATTGACAATTCAAATTTATTGTCAAATAATCCTGGAATAGCCTCGAATTTATATTCGGTCATAAGTTCATGTGCTAAATTAAATTTCAAAAATAGGTAATCCGGAAATTTATCAATCGAAGCTCTGAGTAGCTCTAAAGATTCTTCACGCTTACCGTTAGCACTTAAAGCAACATAAAGATAATTATAAAACTGCGGTATATCATCATATTGTTCTTTTAATTCATAAATACGTTCGAGTGCTCCTTTAGTGTTAAACTTATTTTCCGAAAGCTTGGAAACTTCATCTTTTATTCTGTTCGGAAGAGTGTCAAACTCATCGTTTGGGATAGAGTCCCATGTAATATTATAAGTAACTGTCTTTAGTTTATTATTTTTCCATTCTTCAAAATCCTCATTCCTCTCAGAATCAGATATAGCCAGAAATTTAAAGTTATCAGGTCCAAGCTTTTGCTTCAGTTTATTTATTATACTCATCTTCCGTTTTTCATTATCGTGAGGACCGGGAATATACAAAGGTTTTCCTTCTTTTCCATATTCAAAAGAAGAAGGACATGCATCAGGATCAATTTTACCAAAAATCATTTTTGAAAATTTATAGTTTTTATGAGGTTTAAAACCAAAACCTTTTGCATAGTTAAGAGCGCCTTCAATAATTTTTCTCGCACAAGTAGGATGAATATTTTTAAATTCATTTGGATTTTTTGAAAGAAAGATTTGATATTTCTCTTCCGTAATGATGTTGTAAAACGAATCTTTTACTCCGAGACAAAAAATATCAAGAAGGAATACTCCTAATGCAATTTCACCATTTGGGAGAATTCTTGTGATAAAAACATTCCCCAATCCCTGGTCAAAAATATTTTTATCAATCTTGCATTCATGAATTGGAGACTTTACAGCTAAAGCCCATTCCTTTTTCCAGTTTTTCATTAGCCGGTTGCTTTTGTTGATATATGCCAAAGCGAAGTAAAAATTAACGATATACGAATTAATCCGTACAAAAAGGCACTCTAAAACCAATACCTGCCGGATAACAGGCGACATCTTCTACTTCACATGGAAAGAATCAGTTTGTTAATCTCGTGGCTTTCCCAATCTGGCAGTAATTTAAGCATATTTTACAGTCTTTTTACAACTATTTGTCTTTAACTATACCCTATTCACCCCTCTATTTCATGACATCCTCATCCCCACCCTCAGTACAATAAATACATGAACTACAACAAATCACTTCCTACAACCAATTCAGAACCAATCAGATATTTACTTTCAGCTATCTTCACCCAAACACTCACAGACCTGAACCACAAAAACCCGCGCATCAAAGAAGACGCCATGAAGTGGTTCAGAGAAAAACAATATCTCATTCTCTTTGAAAACCTCGGCTTCTCACCCAAATCTCTTAACAAACTCAAATCAATGACACTCACGGATTTCCAACAAATAGCCGGACAAAAGGAATTCGGAAGCTATGCCTAAGACCTATCAGAAACAACTTAATGACATAGAGCTACACACAGACAAAGCATCTCAGGCAGAGGAATATCAAATCGGAGACAGAAGAGTCAAAAGAAACCTCAAGCCATTATTAGCAGAAAAGGAAAGACTCGAAAACATCATAATCAAACAAAAAAGAAAAAAGATCAAAACAAGAGGCATTGTACTACTTGACTAAATTTACATGCTGAATCCTGTAGACAAAGCAGTAGAAATATTCGATCCTATAGGAGCCTTAAAAAGGGCGCAATCCCGAATAGCCCTCAAAGCCCTTGATACAGCCTACAGAGGAGCAAGCAGAATTACCCGCACACTGGGCACTTGGCTCCCTGACTTACTCCCTGCAAACACAGACCTCGACACCGCAACCAGACAAGACCTCATCTCAAGATCAAGAGACGCTTTCAGAAACCAGCCTGCCGCAAGAGCTGCAATCAACAGAACATCCGACAACGCCGTAGGCACCGGACTTGACCTGCAGGTATCCATTCCATAGCATGGAAGGTTTATCTGTTAAGAAGAAAATGGCTTGCCGACATGCTCTGTCAGCCTGTGTATGAACTCTGGTTTGACGAAGCCGTAGCAAGGGGAAGGATAGAGGTTATCGGATATGACGATCCTCTCTTACAAAAAGCATGGACAAGGGCGAAGTGGATAGGCCCTGCCAGAGGTGCGGTTGATGAACTCAAGGAAATACAGGCTGCAAAGGAGAGGATTAAATCAGGGATATCTACTATAGAAATAGAAGCCGCCTAGATGAAGGGTGCTGTATGGTCAGACATCCACGATCAGCGAGTCACCGAGAGACAGAAAAGAGTGGCCGGAGACCTTGAATCAAAGGAGGTAACAGCATAATGAAGGCATTGACTTTAAAGAGAGTGTCCGTAACGGAACACGGTGTATTTGGTGTAATTCTTATAAATAACATACCCCTTGTACTGACCCTTGAGCTCCCGTGGCGTGACAATCAGCGAAACATCTCCTGTATTCCTGCCGGTAGTTACACATGCAGACAGAGAATATCCAACAGATAGGGAGATACATTTGAGGTTGGAGACGTACCGGACAGGAGCGATATTCTTTTTCATTGGGGCAACACAAAAGAAGATACAGAAGGCTGTATCATCGTTGGGGAAAGATTTGGAGAGCTGAAGACTCTGCCGGCAGTGCTGTCTGGCAAAAAGGCATTCAGGAAATTCAGAGAGACATTAAAGAGAGATGAGGAATTCTTGTTGAAAATACTCTATGTATGAAGATGAGAGATGGTTATTTAATGGTAACGCCAATCAGTTTGGCAATCAGGTCAATGGCCTTTGGATTCAACAGGATCATGGTAAATAGAAGTATTAGAAAATATAAACGCTGTCTGGAAGTAATTTCAACATTAGACGTCTTGATCTCTTCTCTTACAAGTTTAATTTCCCCTTCAAGTTCTTTCTTAACAGTATCGATTTTACCGCTAAGTTCACTCTTGACGGTATCTATTTTACCGTCAAGTCTTGTAATGTCTTCCCGTAATACACCTTTTACAATCTCAAGATCAAGTTTAGTGGCGAATTCAGTTATAGGCTCTTCTCTGACAGCTACAGCTTCCATGTATGTATTATACATTTTTCATTTTTCTTTGGCAAACAGGTATGGAAAATAAAAAAGAAACCATCCAATATCACCACATAATACAGGCTGTTTACGATACAGCATGGATCATAACAAGAGCCAAGATGACCGATATCATTACTTTTCTCGATAAAAAGATTACCGGACTTAACACTCAATCGGATTTCAGTTTACAAGCCAAACCAACATACCAAATCCAAAACGGCATCGCCCTGATCCCTGTTTTCGGAGTTATATCGCAGAGAGTAAACCTGATACAGCAGTTTTCGGGCGGCACATCCACAGAGCTGCTGAAACTGGATATCAGAGCTGCCATGGAAGACGATGAAGTTATTGCCGTTATTCTGGACACTGACAGCCCCGGCGGATCGGTGGACGATATTGCCAATGTATCGGATTTGATATACAACTTCAGAAGTAGAAAACCGATCATTGCCATATCGAACTCCTTAATGGCATCGGCAGCCTACTGGATCGGCTCCGCCGCTGATCGGGTAATCATGGGATCGCCCACTGCAGAGTCCGGATCAATCGGCGTGGTTGCCGTACACAGAGACATATCGAAAATGGAAGAGCTTGAGGGTGTAAAAACCACGGAGATTTACTCAGGCAAATACAAACGCATTACATCTCAGTATGCGCCTCTTACCAAAGAGGGAGAAGAAACGATCCGTGAAAAAGTCGATTACATATACAGCCTGTTTATAGAAGCAGTAGCTCGAAATCGCGGAGTATCCGCCGGGGAAGTATCGGAAAAGATGGCCGATGGCAGACTCTTTACAGGACAACTGGCAGTGGATGCCGGGCTTGCAGACAGTATGGAAGACATTGATTCGCTGATAAAAAGATTAACAACAAAAAGTAAACCTTCAACAACCATCGGGACAAGGAGGGAGATTAACATGGGTGAAGACACCTTGTAATAGACTATACTTGTCAGACCAAGTATAGTCTATCACACCTCATTTCTGAGAAAATCAACGATCTGTTTGTCAACACTTTCATCCGCAAGGAAACTCAAATCACAGCCTCTTCTGTAGGATATACAACATCGGCCTTTAATGCTGTTGCGGCAAATGATAGTGCTTCTTTTATTGAATCATGTGTCAACCTGGGATGAGCCTCAACAATCTGGTCAAATGTTTCACCGGCGGATAATTTTTCAAGGATTAGTTCTACTGTAATACGTGTTCCTGCAATAACAGGCTTACCCATCATTATCGACGGATCGGATATTATTGATTTCATTTGCATTTAACCTCTTTAGAATTATATGAAAGATTAATCGATCGTTCATCCTCTGTTATGTACCAAAGAAAAATATGGGTATCCAATAAAAGTTTCATTTTCCCTCGAATTGTTGAATGACGTCTTCGGGCAAAGGAGAATCAAAATCGTCAGGTACTATAAATTCCCCTCTGCACAGTCCTATCGGTCTCAGCCCTGTGGTGTCAGATCGGAGCGGTACAATTTCAGCCATGGGTTTATTGGATTTTAGAATAATCACCTTTTCGCCTGCTTCCACCTTTTGGAGCCGGCCAAGAAAATCCTGTTGAATTTCATCTACACTAACTGTTGTCATATTGCTCTCCTGTCTGAAGATATATATAAAAGAATAAATATTTGAATGGATTATTATATCATATTTGGATTTACGGGGTGAGTTAAGTCAGAGATATCCCAAAATCTTCTGCTCAATTTCCTGTTATGAGGGAAATGTCAGTACATTTCAAAGGACTGCTGGTGCCCCAAATAAAGTCCAGGACTCAGTAAATCCGGCTAAAACTGAAAAAACAATCGCAAATCAAAAGTACTCAAAAAAATAATTTTCTAACCACGAAGATCACGAAGGGCACGAAGAAATAAGAAAAAAATTTTAAAACTTCGTGAACTTCGTGGCCTTCGTGGTTAATTTAACTTGCGATTATTTTAGCTATTTTGTGCCAAATTACTGAGTTCTGAAGACAGGAGAAGCAGTCTGAACCTCGACAAAACTAAAAAGAGGACAACTCAAAGAGTTCTATAACTATCTGGAAGAGGATTAAAAAGAAGTCAGGCTTAGAGTTGACAGGCGGGTGAGTGATATGATTTTTTGAAGTCAATAAAAAAGGGTCGCTCATGTAAGCGACCCTTTGAATTTCTCGACGGTAAGAGAAAACGTTGTATTAATGTGGTGAAACATTAACTATAGTAAAATCAGATACCGTAGCTTCCCACATCATACTATTATAGTCAACGCACGGTACATACAACTCTCTGGTTACTGGATTATATGATGCAATACAGGGCTCATTATAGTCTCCACCGCCTGTGTCAGGACAGGTTTCTTCTCCTGCAAATAATACCTGAATCTCATCATCAGAAAGTGAACGATTATAAATTCTGATATCATCTATGACGCCAGTAAAATGTCTGTCGTTACCAGACATTGAAGTATCCCAGCCTATTCTTAACTTAAAATCATTTTCACCTATTCCCTGTGTGTAATCGCTGCTGTTTTCAGCTTCAAAGACACCATCAATATATATTCTTGCTCTAACTCCGTCATAAACTGCTGCGATATGATGCCACTCACCATCTTCTACAGGAGTAGTAGACATTACACCAGTTCCTATGCCGTTTTCCCATTCATAGTTAATATCAAAGTCAGCAAAAGAGTCACCTCTAATATTTATATTATATCCATTTCTATCATAGTGACCGCTTTCAAATTTACTGATAACACCTGAATTAGTACTTGTTCCGCTGGTTTTTATCCAAACAGATAAAGTAATAGGACCTGTTATATCAAGACTATCAGAGTCTTCTATACTTATATCATCATCTGAACCATCAAATGAATAAGCACTATTTGGGTTACCGAACCTGTCATCTGTTAAAGTAGCACCGTTTACAGTTCCATCATTTCCGTGACCACTCTCGTCAAAAGCATTACCGTTGAAAGGATAGTGAGCAACCAAACCTGAATTCAGATCAGCCTGAGCCAACCCACTAAAAAATAATGTAATACTTAAAACCATCAGTACTAAAAGTAATTTCTTCATAAAAACCTCCTCATTAAGAAATAATTATTATGATTGTGGAGTAAAACTCCGGGATATCCCTCTGTCGTTTATTAAAATAAAGGCAGTGTTTGAAATGATTGGAATAGATTTGAAGAAACTGTGCAGTAAAAAAACAGAAAGCGTTTAAGCTTGATTTGTTAGTAAAGTAGAAGCTCTTTCTTTGGAGATTGTATATTAAAAAAAAGTAAAGATTTAGGAAGCAGGCACGTTTAGATGTATATGATTTGATTTCTTCTTTAAGGCTGGATAGTCTGTCTGTCTGTCTGTCTGTCTGTGCAAGTTCTTTGCCATCGATACGTCCCCTTTATAAAAGAAAAATAGTAACCGCTAATGGTTGCCGGATTCGCAGTTACTAATCAGCGCAATCATATGTTATAGGCAATGTACAATTTTTGTCAAGCAAGAAATTTCAATAAAATGGAGGAAAATGGAGAAGAAAGTTAAAAATGAAGGAGTAATAACATGTCATTGAAATCTTAATGGAATAGAAAACCTGACTGTCTACCCCTTTAGTGTCATTCGTACAGCTGTCAAAAGCTCCCTCCCAGCCGATTTCTTTAGTAACATTCTTTATTTTTAATCATATTCTTCCGATTTATTGTCCATTTTCTCAATGTTATCAACTGAAATCCTCA
>JAREWP010000086.1 GCA_029001845.1 Candidatus Magnetocorallium paracelense
TACTTAATGGTTGTTTATAATCAAATAACAGCAGGATAAATTATATCATGAACAAGGGAGACGCCTTTTCTAAAATATATTGTGCAGTTGTTATTGCAAGATGGGAAAAAGTTTGCTTATTTTTATGCGACATTCTGTTTATCAGATATTATAAGGCTTTTTAAGTTAACAATCCAGTATAAATAACCAATACAGATAGTACCAAGTGCCTTTATGATACTATTTCTCATGAATTTTTTTGTCCTGTACTTAGAATAAAATGAGGTAACTACTCAGGTATTTAGGCTGAAGGCTGAAGCAAAAAATCAAATGACTTGGGAATGTCAGCCAATAAAAACGTAAAGTGCTATCGATAACCCATGTTTTACCTGATAGTCTTCAGCCTACAGTCTATACAACTTAGGGACTCTAAAAATACTAATATACCATAACGCATCCCGTCTTCAGGCCGTATTCGGGTGCGCCTCAATCGCAAAATCCTCAACATAGCGTTGCTATGCCTGCGGTTTTGCTCAATCGTTGCACCCAAATCCGGCCTAAATCCGGGCGCGATCCAGGTATATTAGTATTTTTAGAGTCCCTAAGTTGTTACAAAAGGAGAAGGCTTAACGATATAGTTCTTTTGAAAGCTTCAGTTCATTGAGGATTTACGAATTTTTTAAATTTATTGTAGATATCCAGAAGTTTTGACATGTAATAGGGTGCGTTTTCGTCCTTAGCCTCCGGATCGTAGGATGAAAGGAGCTTAGCGTCCCTGTATACGGTTACTCTCTTCTTGTTTCCAGTAACGTAATAAGATATTTTATCTCCCGCTCTGTAGTCACGGTCCGAGTTCATGGCCAGTTCATAGGCTGCAGCGGGATTTCTCTTTTTCAGAGAGACCTTTCTTGCATAGGACTCCATCGATTCGCCGATTGTCTCTGTTTTGGCAAGGAGCGAAATGTCTATTTCATGTTTCTCCAGTCTGTCCATATATTCGTCGAGGACTCCTTTTACGTCATTACTTCTGTCATTAAGAATCAGCTTAATCATCTCTCCAAGAAAATCTCGCAGATATCTCTCCATGCCCCTTGAACGCAGTCCGGCCCCTTTAATTGTCATTTTACCGGAGTTGTCTAAAAGTGCGTAGTTTTTCATTTTATAGGAAAACATGGCCTGAAATCTGCCGTCCATTTCAAGCTCTATTCCCTCGGGCAGGGATGCAGAGAGACGTTCCGTCAAGTCCGTAATTTCCCGGTCTGTGGACAAATTTTCAGGAGGAACGAAATATATGCCGTCTGTATCGAGTTCAACCGGTGTTGCGCCTTCCTCTTTCATGAACGTCAGTATATTATTGATAACGGATCTTCCGATTTTTGTGATTTTTGAAGCTGCCTTGGGATCTGAAAAATTATGGATATTGGTTCCCAGGTATCCGTAAAATGAATTAATCAATATTTTAAATGTCTGCTGAAGAGCCTGGTAATACTCTCTCTCTCTTGTATCCGGTGAATCCTGAGCATGTCTCTTTGCCATGATTCTGAACTCCTTCAGCTCTTTAAGAAGGGGGAGAAAAATATCCAGACTGTCTCTATGAGGTTTTATCTCGTAGGTTAGCATAATGGACGGATATAGGGATGTGACGTCGCAATGAACAACATTTTTAACCAGCCCCTGGATAAACAGATCAGTATAACCCCCTTCTATTCCGGACATCCTCTCTGCACCGGGAACGGAAACCCTTTGTCGAATGTATTCCCTGAGGAAGAGAGAATTAATTTTTGTAGCGTTTCCCCGTACAAAAATATTTTGAAAGGAGTAGGGAAATATCTTTGACTGAAGAAAAAAGGAGTAGCAGAGAAGGCCGGAAAGGGCCAGGGTTTCAGTCACATCGTCCATATTATAACGCCTGAGAGAGTCGGGATCGTTTTCCCAATACCACATAATATCTTTTCCCTTAATATAAGTTCGACCCTGTGGCGCAATACCGAAATGTCTCGCCGCAGTTTTCAGGTCATATCCTTCCAGTTCTCTGGCGCTCACATCGTAAAAGTAAAGCATAAAGAGAGTATCCACAACATGTCTGCCGAAAATCTCCACCCTTGTATAGTCGATACTCCTTTCTGCTGCCGAAAAGCGCGATTTTCTGACTTTAGGCGCGCTGCCGTCTCTTCCCCAGGTCAGACTGATTTTGTGCATGGCAGCTCTGGCCAGAATATACTCCAGATCAAAGTTAAAAATATTGTGCCCCTCGATTACATCGGGATCGATTTCGGCTATCAGCTCATTTAGTCTTTCCAGCATGGCTCTCTCTTCAAAGTCGCCTGCGAAAATGAACTCCTCTCTGTTTCGACTGTCTTTAAGTGCTATGGAAATGATCCGGTCTTCTTTGCGCAGGGGATTGGAAAATTCGTATCCTGCAGCGCAGGCTGTTTCGATATCCAGCGCCACTCTGTGGAGATCGCTAAAGTTCAGTCCTTTAAAAAGAGTTTTGTTCGACAAGAGGAGGAACTGATGAACCGGATCGTTAGACAGGAGATAAGGAGCAATCGGAGACGATGCGGTTACTCCGCTCTTTCTTTGAACATATGATTTCGCTCTGTTCCAATCCATCCATTTATCGAAAAGAACAAGGTACTTGAATGCATTGTCACCGGCAAGAGGCTCGATATGATAGTTTACTTTACAACCTTCAGGCAGTTCGAAATCCTGAACGAGTAAAAAGGGGGTGAATGGTTCGTCAATAGCAGTTATCCCTTCACTGGAGCGTATAAAAAGACGCATCTCTCTGTCATCGACAAGTTCTAAGGCTACGATCCCCTCAGTCGTGTCGGCGCCAAATAAAACTTCGTTATTTTCAAATGAATCGTTTTGCATAAAATTCCATATAGAGGGCGCTGTGTGGGACGGTGAGAAAATTTTGAAACTGTTCACAGTGATCTGAGGTCAGTTTAAAGCAAGAGACTGTTTTGCCGCTTATTTTACAGGATATAAACTTTAATGCCCTGATAAAATGATTATCAGATATCTACTACAACTTTAAAAAAACAGACCTCAGATCCCTGAACTCTGTGAACGGTTACAAAAATATTAGAACCTTTTTGTTTATAATCGAATTTATAAGGACTTAATAAAGAAGTTCCGACACAAGGATCATGGCGAGTCTGTTCAGTGCTTCAGTGTTTGCATCTTCTTTATTGGCGATTATTCTGTTTATGGAATCGGAGCCCTGGAAATCTTCGATAAAAGGTGAGGATATATTTTTGAGTTCTCTTACATTTCCTTCGCTGTCTGTCAGCTTGAAATCGACTTTTATTCGAACCTTATATTCGGATGCATAATCGTTTTTTTCGGATATCGTGATAACATTGAAATCTTTTATTTTTCCTTCGATTACAGTGTCCGAGGTATTCTTAACGTCTATGCCGTACCTTAAAAATTCCTCTGTCAGTTCTCTGTAAAGAATATCCTGCAACCGTGGTTCCGTAGTAAAATTGGATATCTTTTTAATATTTACACTCTTAAAAGGCAGAGATTCGCCTCTGTACAGAGAATAGCCGCACCCGGTTAAGAGGGATGTCAGGAAAATAGCCAGTATTATTCGATAATGCTTCATAGTGTGTTTATTATTCCATCCTAAACCTGGAAAACCCGTAATCAAAAAAGATTTTAAACCACAAAGATCACGAAGCATAACTAAAAACAGCAGTCAGCTATCAGCGGTCAGCCTTCAGCCATGGAAAGTATTGATGTTATGTTAATAATAAGCTTCACCTTATTGGTGAAAATGTTTTGAACTGTAAAGTATTGCAATTAAAAAGCTGACAGCTAAATACTTTTTTTAGAATAAAAGATTCTCTCTTCGTGCTCTGTGGTTATTTAAACGATTTATTTAACCACAATATTAACAAGCCGTCCCTTCACTACAATTACTTTAAAAATATTTTTCCCCTCTGTCAGGCTTTTTACCTTTTCATTGTCAAGGGCGATTTGTTTTATTTCGTCATCCGGTTTATCGGGAGGTATCGATATTTTTGCCCTCACTTTTCCATTAATCTGAACGACAAGGTCAATTTCTTCCTCTTTTGCAAGTTCCTCATCCCACCGGGGCCACTCTTTACTCAGAATACTCCCTTTTCCTCCGACTGCAATCCACAGTTCCTCGGATATGTGAGGGGCAAAGGGAAATAGAAGTAAAAGCATGGATTTGATCGATGACTTTAAAGAGACATAATCGTTGCGACTTTGAGGTTTAGAAGCGGTTATTTCATTGAGAAGCTCCATCAAAGCGGCAATAGCGGTATTAAAATGGAAGTCCCTGTCCATCGACCAGGTCACTTTACGAATAGTCTGATGCGTCTTTCTCTCAATGGATGTAACATGATCTCTGTTTTTATATGTATCTTCATTTATAACTGCGAATTCCGGATCGCCCGATAGTTTATGGACAATATTCCAGAGTCTGTTTAAAAATCGATAAGCCCCTTCCACGCCTTTGTCCGACCACTCCAGGTCTTTGTCAGGAGGGGCTGCGAAGAGAATAAAGAGTCTGGCAGTATCAGCGCCATATTTTTCGATGAGATGTCCGGGGTCTATGACATTCTTTTTAGATTTGGACATCTTCTCTATTCTTCCCTTTACAACCTCTTTACCGCAATGTGAGCAGGAAGCGCCCTCTACCTCTTCCGGTAACAGCCAGTCATGGTCACTGCATTTCCATGTCTCTTTACAAACCATACCCTGTGTCAGGAGGTTCGTAAAGGGCTCGTCTGTGTCCACCAGGCCAATATCGCGCAGCACTCTTGTAAAAAATCGGGAGTAGAGTAAATGTAACACAGCATGTTCGACACCTCCGATATATTGGTTAACAGGCATCCATTTTCTTATCTCCGAAGAAGCATTGTTTAACTCCTCTTTCAGATCATGGTCGCCCTTTTCCATACAATAGCGAATAAAATACCACGACGAATCTACAAATGTGTCCATCGTATCCGTTTCCCGCCTGGCCTCTTTTCCGCATTTGTGGCAGGTGGTGAAGGTAAATTCCGCCAGTTCCGCCAAGGGAGAACTGCCCGTTCCTGTAAGATTGACATTATCGGGAAGTATGACAGGAAGATTCTCTTCGGAGACAGACAGAATGCCACAGGTATCACAGTATATCACCGGAATAGGCGTGCCCCAATACCTCTGCCTGGATATCCCCCAGTCTCTGAGTTTATAGTTGATAACAACCTTTCCAAGAGCATTTGTTTCTATGAAATCCGCTATACGCTCCATTCCGTCTCGATTGCTTTTTCCACTGTATTCACCTGAATTCACCATTACACCGTCGCCTGTGTAAGCCTCGGTGAGATCGCTTCCTCCGGAGTGTTTATCACTGCTGCGGTTGTACTCCTTTTCAGGTATGATCACCTGTTTTATCGGGAGATCGTATTTTTTCGCGAATTCAAAGTCCCTCTGGTCATGGGCAGGTACGGACATGATAGCCCCTGTGCCATATTCCATGAGGACGAAATTTGCGATATAAACCGGTATTTCCTCACCATTCATCGGATTAACGGCATGTTGCCCAGTGAAGTGACCGATTTTTTCATCCTCTTTGCCATAGGTATCCTTAATTCTCTGAAGAGCCCCTTTGTTCTCTGTCAGTTCCGATGCAAGGGGATGTAAAGGAGCAAGACATACGAAAGTGGCGCCAAAGAGAGTATCCGGCCTGGTTGTGAAAATTCTGACTTTTCTTTCCGAGCCGGCAATACCAAAATCCATCTCCACTCCCCTGCTCTTCCCGATCCAGTTCCTTTGCATGGCCACGACATGATCGGGCCAGCCCTTTAATGTATCGCAACCCTGTAAGAGATCTTCGGCGTATTTAGTAATCCTGAAAAACCATTGGGGCAACTCCTTTTGAACCACTTCATTGTCGCAACGCCAGCATTTACTTTCGATCACCTGTTCATTGGCCAGCACTGTGCTGCAGGAACGGCACCAATTAACAAAGGACGACTTTCTGTAGGCAAGATCTTTTTCCAGCATCTTTATGAAAAACCATTGGTTCCATTTGTAATATTCGGGAGTACAGGTCGTTACCTCTCTATTCCAGTCATAGCTCAAACCGACTCTCTTTAACTGGGTTTTCATATAATCGATATTTTCGATTGTCCACTTTATTGGATGGACACCGTTTTTTATGGCAGCGTTTTCCGCAGGCATTCCAAAGGCGTCCCAGCCCATTGGATGGAGTACGTTAAATCCCTTCATTCTCTTGTAATGGGCCGTTACATCTCCGATAACATAGTTCCTCACATGGCCCATATGAATTCTCCCCGACGGATAGGGAAACATCTCCAGGCAGTAAAAATTCTCTCTCTCTTTATCCCTTCCTGTATGGAAAGCGTCGCTTTCGTGCCAGAATTTCTGCCATTTCATCTCAACCTTTGAGGGATTGTATCGCTCTGTCAATGTGGTGGCCTCCTAACTCTAAAAAGTGATACCGAAATCCGGAATCATGCCTGTTAAAATCTGAATTTTATTGCTGAGGAGCAATATGCCGAAAAGAATCAGTAATAAACCGCTCGTTATCATAACAGCCCTCATATATTTATAGACTTTTTTCGAATAACTAAGGAATGTATTTATGGCAAGGGAGGATAAAAAAAACGGGATTGCCAGGCCGAGAGAATAAACGGCCAGAAGTTCCATCCCGTACAGCATGGACGCCTTAGAACCTGCATAAACCAGGATCGTGCCCAGTATCGGTCCTATGCAGGGAGTCCAGCCTGCGGCGAATGTCATTCCAACAAAGAAAGTGCCTATATAACCTGCGGGCTTACCGCTGAGGTGAGCCTTTTTTTCTACAGAAAGGAAATTTAGTTTTATAAATCCCGCGACAAAGAGACCGAATATAATTACAAGTATGCCGCCTGCAATCCTGATCTGATCCTGAAATTGAAAGAAAAAACCTCCAAGCGCCGAAGAAGAGACTCCCAGAGCAATGAACACAAAGGAAAATCCGCAAATAAAGGCGAGAGAATTGGTAATTGTAAGGTATCTGACACGTTTTCTGTCTCTGGTGTCGGTAAGTCCTTCAAAAGATATCCCTGTTATAAAGGAGACATAAGAGGGAAAAAGAGGCAGTACGCATGGAGAAAGAAAAGAGAGAATACCGGCCGCAAAAGCCAGGGGAAAGGAAACATCGCTCATCGAGCGCACTCCTCATCGCTTCCCTTTATCTTTTCAATGGCATGGGGCAGAACATCTGCTATTATTGCCAGGTTCTCCCTCACAGCTTTAGGACTGCCCGGAAGATTCACAATGAGAGAGTTTCCCCTTATACCGGCAACCGCTCTTGACAGCATAGCTCTGTTCGTAAACTTCAGTCCTTCGATTCTTATGGCTTCGGCGATGCCGGGAATTTCTCTGTCAATCACTTCCAGTGTGGCTTCCGGCGTTACATCCCGCGGTGAGAGTCCTGTTCCGCCTGTGGTAAGTACAATATCGGCCTTATTGGAAAATTCAATCAACTTTCTTATTATTTCATTTTTTACGTCAGGGAGAATATCGTAAGCAACGATCTCGGCGCCCATCTCTTCTTTCACTATTTCCTTTATAGCGGGACCGCTGTCGTCCTTTCTTTCACCCTTGGAGCCTTTATCGCTTAAAGTAAGTACTGCTACTTTGATCATAGGGCTAACTCTTTATGGAAACCTTATCTCCCTTTCGAAGTACGCCACCCTTTGAAACAGTGACGAAAATCCCCTCTTTCGGCATTACACAATCTCCGGCCTGATAATAAATTTTACATTTCTTTTTACACTCCTTGCCTATCTGACTTACCTCCACTTCCACCTCTTCGCCAAGCGACATCCTGGCGCCAACAGGTAAAGAAAAGAGATCGATGCCGACTGTTGTAATATTTTCGGCAAAGTCGCCGCTGCCTACATCGAGCCCCTTATCCTGCATTTTTTCGATACTCTCATATGCAAGGAGACTGATTTGTCTGTGCCATGTCTCAGAGGCGTGAGCATCTCCCTCTATGCCGTAATTCGTTTTGATTACCACTTCGTCTCTCTGTTTTTTACGGGCGCCTTTTTTCTCACTTATATTAATGGATACTACTTTTCCCATAAGGGAAATCTTAACATAAATCGGTGTAATATTGAAAGGAGTCAATAATTCCCCAATTCTCAATAAACTTTCGACAATCCTAAAAAAAACGCCTCTCCCCAGACAGGGAGAGGCGTTTTCCTTTTCAGGCAAATATCGAAATCTGCCATCATCAAAGTATCTTACGAATTATAAAAATTACTAATGGAGTGCTTCGTATACCTTTCCGACTAAGTCAGCACCGGGTTTCAGAGTTTTGTCTCCATCGTCCTTCCACTTGGCCGGGCACCCCTCGGTCTGGTTTTTGGAAAGATAAATATTAGCCTTCAGCTTTCTTTTCAGCTCTTCAATATTCCTTCCCATATTATAGAAATTGACCTCCGAATTTAAGAGGGTCCCATCTGGGCTTATAATAAAAGTACCTCTCAGCGTGAGTCCGGTACACTCATCGTATACACCGAAAAGCCTGCCGAGATTTCCTGTAGGATCGGCCCCCATTGGGAATTTAACGTTTTCAAGGGATTTTTCATGCCTTTGCCATGCAAGATGGACGAACTGAGTGTCAGTGCTTATTGTTATTACTTCGGCTCCAAGGGCCTTTAATCTGTCGTAATGCTCTGCCAGAGCTTCAAATTCAGTAGCTCAGACAAAGGTAAAATCAGCAGGATAAAAGAATAATATTGTCCATTTCCCCGCCTTTTTCAACTCCTCAAGAGACCTTTCACCAAAATCACCTTTTTCGGATTCATAGGTAGTAATAGTAAAATCCGGTACATTTTGACCTACACTCAGGCCACAACATACAGTTCCCATTGTTACTTCGTCACCCATAACGTAACACTCCTTATTAAAATTTGAATTTACAGAGTCAAAGACTCTTGAAAACCGTTTAAAGGTATAGAAACATCGATTTTAAAAAGAAACACTCTTCAGCCCTTAATTTTAATGACAGCTTGAACAGCATTAAAGCCCGCGATTCTCCAGGTATAAAAAATGAAATATTGAAGGAATTTAGTATATTATAACCAAAATGTTCATGTTCACGAAGTTTAGTAAAGAATATATTTCTTCATGCACTTCGTGAACTTCGTAGTTATTTGAACCCGGTCTCTTTTGGCTTATTTCCGGACTAAAGAATAAGTTTAAAAGTTTATTCGTTAATGGTTATCTCCTTTGAAGTCTCCCACTGACCGTGCAGGTTACATCTTTCTATTACCCGTAAGTTGGCTTTTCTGTGTTTTCCGCCTTTTACGACTTTAATGGTGACTTCAGGCAGTGTGAATACAGGCGTCAAATCGATTCTGGCATTGAAATTTTGCCCGAAATAAACATCAATCCACTGAATATGGTGCCCTTCCTGCATAACATGAGGAATTTCTCCCACTTTAATTTTAATATCGAAGGGCTCTCCCGATTTTACCTGATCAGGGCATTCTATTACCGGCGCATGCTTTTTCTCCGATTCCGTCATATTGGCAGGATCGGCAGGTTTATTTATTCCGCAAAACAGACTTTTTTCTTCTCCCATAATCTTACCTCCTTAGTTTCGTTTATTAAAAGATTAATGAAGATTAAACCGGTTCGAATGCGTCTTTAGGGGCATTGCAAACCGGGCAGGGCCAGTCGTCGGGAAGATCCTTGAATGGAGTTCCCTCCTTCGATTCATCATAAATATAACCACACACATTACATCTGTACATATAATAAAACCTCCTTTAATTCGCCACAATATTATTAATACCAAAAAGATGATATAAAAAAAGTAAACTTTTCGATCTTTATGATAAACGTTGTTTAAATCTGCGTTTATCTGTGCAAATCTGCGGCTAAATAATGAAAAACTTTATATTATCAAGTTAACGCCTTCGGCGGAGTCTTTAAAATTTTTTTACCGCCTTCCGCCAACCGTTTTTTTTACTCGAATTCCTTATGATATTCCTTCACTCTTTTAGCAAAATCTCTACCAAAATCGTAACACTTCTCAAGATCCTCAGATGAAGGTCTGTACTGCACCTGCACCCCGGGTTCGAAATCCGCAAGTTTCATCTGCCTGAACTCGTTGTAAAGCCATTTAACGGCTCCTCCTCCCCATCCGTAACTGCCGAAAGCCCCGGTTATTCTGTCTTTGGGCCTGAGTCCTTTCAAGTGGGTAGTGAACTCCGCAACAGAGGGGAAGACCTCGTTATTAAGAGTAGGGGAACCGACAAGGCATCCTCTGGATTTCCAAAACTCTTTGATGGCGACACTCATAGGGGTGGCTCTGAGCTTTATTACTTTACAGTCCACGCCTTCGTCTCTGACTCCCAGCATTATCGGCTGCGTCATTATTTCAGTGCTGTGCCACATTGTATCAAATATTATGGCTACTTTAAGATTTGTCTTACCTGAAGCCATATCAGTATACATCTTTAACGCCTTGTCAGGATTTTTACGCCAAATCAGACCATGGTCAGGCGCTATCATGTCCAGAGGTATGCCCATATCGAGGATTTGTTTTATTTTTGTTTTGATCAATTTACCAAAGGGCATCAAAATATTGGCGTAGTAATCTACAGTGGCGTCTTCAAGTTCGGCGAGGGAAGCGTTCTTTACAAACTCGTCGTCAAATCTTGAAGTTGAGGCATAATGCTGACCGAATGCGTCCTGGGAGATGAGAAGCTGAGCCTCTTTTATATAGGTCATCATAGAATCGGGCCAGTGAATCATTGGGGTTTCAATAAACATGAGGTTGTATTTGCCTGTGTTTATCTCATCGCCGGTTTTTACTGTTTTAATATTCCAGCCAGATGTATCGAAAAATCTTGCCATCCCCTCTTTACCCCTTACAGAAGTGTAAATGACAGCATTGGGAGCGAGTTCCATTATCCTGTCCAATGCACTCATATGGTCGTTTTCAATGTGATTTATAATTATATTTTTTATCTCCGAAGGATCGACAAGACTTCTGATGTTGGTAAGACCGAATTCGGCAAAGTCGTATTTCACAGTATCCACAAGAGTGATATCTTTATCGAGAATCAGATAGTTGTTATATGTCGTACCGTTTGGCGTGATATAACCGTGAAAATCTCTGACAGCCCAGTCAATCGCACCTACCCAATAAATATCGGGCTTTATTTCAATAGTATTCATTAGCCCCTCACCTGCTCATTTCTGTTGTTTTATAAAAATTCAAAAAATCTCTTTTTGCTTTATCCTGCCAATAGTGTTGTTTACGGTATTTGAGGTCGGAGGTCAGTTTTAGAAAAAAATTTCTAATTATATATTCCCAAGACTCAGTTCAGGATATCTTGTTTAAGCATTGCACATAACCGCCAATATTCGGGAATAATTAAAACAGACCACCGATCTCTGCTCCCGGTGATGGTTACCTGCAGTTCAAATTCACGGGGTTTTTACTACCTGTTGACCACATGAACTACATTTAACCTCTGTTTCGTCGGACCACATTTCGTTGACGGCCCCGCACTTCGGGCACACAGCCTCTGAAGGTGCTGCTTTTTTCGTTTCGGCGCAAGCCGGTTTTTCTTTAAATTGCGACTGCTTCATGAGCCTTTCTCCATCCTTCTTTGCTTAATCTTGACATCCTGTTACTCGCCCAACCCTTGATTTCCTTTAAATACTCTGTGGGATTTGTTTTAGCCAGAGACAGGATCGCTTCTCTTTCTTTAATGCTGTCAACATGGTCTCCGGGATATATACCCCTCCATGAGCAGTAATCTTCCATGAATAACAACTCCGAAGAAAGCTTATTGATATGGTCCGGGGGAAGTTTATGCGCCGAAAAGTTGGCTACTTCCATATCATATTCGAGTATCCAGCCGTTGTCTTCAACCATTGTTTCCTGATCGTATGCTACATTTTTAGAGCACTGCGGGCAGTAAATCGCAACCAGAGTTTCATGTGGCATCAACTCATTTTTATATGTAATACTTACCTCTTTTTGTCCGCACTTACAGGTATATTTATGTTCCATGCACATAACGAATTACCTCCTTAAGAGTTTAAAATAAATTTACTGTCATGATTACAATAATAATATGTAACGTATGCCTCGATTGACGCCTGGCGACCCTTTACCGGAATCGCGTTTTATAGCCTACCCCTCTTTCTGCATCGTTCCTTTCTCACCACAACCGGGACATTTCTGAGGTTTGCACCTGCCCTCCTTTGTTGCACCGCATTTTTCACATTTAAAAACAGCCATTTTCAACACCTCCTTATTAGTTGATAGTCTCTTTACACTTTTTACAGATTCCGTAAAACTCTATATGATTCCCCAAAACCTCGAATTCCCTATTGTACTTCTCTTCGACATTTAGCTTGTAATCGCTGTAGACGTCTACGATTTTTTGACAGTGTGAGCAAATCAGATGATGATGGGGTTTCGTATCATAGTCATACCTTTTTCTTGACGGATCTATCGTTAACTCGGAAATCAACCCAATTTTTTTTAATGCCTCCAATGTATTGTAGACAGTTGCAAACGACATTGTACTGAAATTCTGCGAAACATGCTTGAAAATTTCTTCAGCAGAGGGATGGTTATTGTTTCCTTTCAGATAATCCAAAATTGCTATTCTTTGAGGAGTCAGCTTAATACCCAGGTTTCTGTAATTTTGCATGGGGCTCACTATTAAATAAAAACTCTATACCATTCACTTAAAGGGTGAAGCGCCTTCCGACAGAAGCGGGTCATGTCTGAGAAGGCGGAGAGAAGCGGAGCCTTCGAGTTTAGCCGATGAAGGCGGAAGGTGCTTTACTCCTTAAGTGAATGACATTGAATGAAAACTGTTAATTCTAAGTACTTAGAAAGTTTATCAATTTAGAATCATTATAGTCAATATTAAATAAAAAGAACTAAACGTTTTTTTGCTCTTGCAATATTCTTGGAAATGGTTTATTTTATTAGGATGAACAGAGTCTGCATTA
The DNA here is from genome assembly GCA_029001845.1 of Candidatus Magnetocorallium paracelense. Lineage (GTDB taxonomy): Bacteria > Nitrospirota > Thermodesulfovibrionia > Thermodesulfovibrionales > Magnetobacteriaceae > Magnetocorallium > Magnetocorallium paracelense. The sequence continues at coordinate 13,015 of JAREWP010000086.1, forward strand.
TCGCATTTGTAAGCCTGATTTGCTTTGTTAATCATGCTTTTTCGGCTGAAAGCCCACTGGTGTCACTAAAAAACGAAACTATCGTTTTTTTTACTCCTCTTACAATTCCTGTGAAAGCAATAAATGGTAAAACAGTAATATTTGAATCTGACGGAAGCGGACGTATAAAAAAAGGCATGAGATTGGAGGTTTTACGGGAAGGGGAGACCTTCCTTCACCCAGTGACTCATGAACCGCTGGGCCATTTTGAAAGCCCTGTCGGTAAGATCGAGGTGACGGAATCCAAGGAAGGAACGGCAAAGGGGTTGATTTTGATCGGTGATATTGAGGCGGGAGATAAAGGCAGGATTACAAAATCAAAAATTAAGACCCTTTTTTATCAGGATAAAAGCGTGGACTGGAATTTAGGAGACGCCTATTATAGAGAAGTTAAGAAATCCGATCGTTTCGAAATGCTCGAAACAGCAATGCAGGACAACACAAAAGAGCAGTTGTTAAAGGAGGCCGGGAAACAGGGCGCCGAGCTGTTGATGATTATTGAATCTCCCTCCGATAAGGAGAAAACCTTTCTGAGGCAGATGCTTTGCTGGGTGGAGGACGGCAAAGTTTTTTCCGATACAACGATAGAGATAAGTCCCGATCTTCTCGGAATGGTGCAGTCCGATTTGTTTCTTTTTACTACAATTAAAAATCAACCCCTTCTGACTTACGAATTACCCATTGGGTTTGAGTTTATTGCAGCCGGAGACTTTAACGGAGACGGAAGCGAAGAGTTAGTCCTTGCGTCAAGCGGTTTTTTTAAAGTCTATGAGCCTTCCGTGGATTTGTTTCAACTGTGGGAATTCGAAAGTTCAAAAGTCGATGAGTATTTGCGAGTGGACTCTGTCGATCTCAATGGTAATGGCAAACACGAAATTGTTGTAACGGCGCTTCGCGAAGAAGAGGGTATTTATTCTTTTATTTACGAACTGAATGATAATGAATTCGAACTTTTATGGGAAACAGAAGGTTACCTGAGAGTAATGAAAAAGAGACTCCTCTTTCAGAAAGACGATCTTATCGGGGGGTTTGACGAAGACATCCTCAATGTACGCTGGAACGGCGAATTTTCCATTGGAGACCCTCTGAGTCTGCCAAAGGGAGTAGAGCTGAATATATTTAATTTCACTACGGTGCGGACCTCCGAAGGCGAGGAGTTCGTTATATCCTACGATAAAAATAATTTTATGAATGTCTTCGATAAAAGGGGTGTTAATGTATGGAAAAGCAGTAAGGACTTTGGCGGTTTTACTCGGACATTTAAGAAAGAGTCTCCCACTGTTATGGTAGACAGAGGCGAGTGGTATATGAGCGATAAATTACACTCTGCGGCAATGAGCATTGTAGCCATAAAGAGAACCCCTCTTACAGAAAAGTCGAAATCTCTCGGATACAAGGAGTCCGGTCTCGTTAAGCTATCCTGGAACGGCTTTATCATGGATGAAAGGACTCTGATTGACGAGGTTTCAGGCTCCATACTTGATTTTCAGTTCCACAAAGAGAAGATATTCGTTCTTTCAAGACCTCTCCTCGGTTTAAAAGTCAAAAACCTCCTGCAAGGAGAAAATCCTTTAGTATCTTATTTGTTCGTATATTCTGCGAGTAAGTGATATACAGTCGGTTCCCGAAGATCGGTTTTATTGAAACGATTTCTCTTTATGCTCCAATGTCATTAACTTAAGGAGCAAAGCACCATCCGCCTTCAGCGGCTAAACTCGAAGGATCCGCTTCGCTGCGCCTTCTCAGACATTACCCTTAACTTAAATACCTGAGTCGTTATACTGATTTTTACAAAAAAATGTGATGAAAGACAGAAGCTTTCCGAAACATATTGGCATTATAATGGATGGAAACGGAAGATGGGCCAATATACGGGGACTTCCCAGAGTGGAAGGGCACAGGCAGGGTTCGCATCGTAGTAAGGATGTTATTTATGCCGCCTCGGATATAGGATTAAACGCCCTTACGCTCTATGCTTTTTCTTCAGAAAACTGGAAAAGACCGGAAGATGAAGTCTCTGTGCTGATGCAGTTATTGAGCTTCTATATTAAAGCGGAAATACCCCATATTTTTAAAAAGGGAATCGTGTTCAGAGTGATAGGAGACAGGATGAAGCTGTCCAAAGATATCAGGGCTTTGATCGAGCAGGCCGAGCTTCTTACATCCGGTAACAGTGGTATGATTCTTGCCATAGCGATCAGTTATGGCGGTAGAGATGAAATCGTCAGAACAGTAAGGAAATTGTGGGAAAAGGGAATTAAGTTAAGTGATCTGGATGAGGATATTTTCACATCGAATCTGGACACAGGAGAACTGCCGCCGGTTGATTTGATTATACGCACCGGCGGAGAGGAGAGGCTGAGTAACTTTCTTATCTGGCAGGCAGCCTATGCGGAGCTGTACTTCACAGACACTCTGTGGCCCGATTTTACCAGGGAGGAATTTTTTTTCGCCCTCCATAATTATACTCAAAGGGAGAGGCGTTTCGGCGCCGCCTTGGAAAGGATCGTTTTTTAATGCATTCGACAAGACTCATTATTGCATTTATTCTGCTCCCTTTAATCTATTTGTACATTATAAAGCTGCCCGGTGTCTTTTTCTTTGTTCTGGTTGCAACGATCTCGGCCCTGAGTCAGTATGAATTTCTCTCTATGTATCGTGTAGCAAAACCGTTGCGACTCCTTTTTACGGCAATAAGCACTGTTCCCGTATACCTTACCTACAGATATGGAGAGCTGCCTTTTGAGGCATTGTTGACAATATTCGCTTTGATGGTCTTACTCAGACTTTTTACGAAAAGAGATGCAACCGGCGCACTGACCGATCTGGCGCCGCTGTTGATCGGTTTTTTTTATGTTTCCCTCTCTTTGAGTTTTTTAATCAGAATCAGAGCGATCGGTCCGGAATGGATAATTTTTTTGGGCGCCGTTATATGGGGCGCCGACAGCTTTGCCTATTATATTGGTAAGGGATTCGGTAGAAGGAAGTTGTATTTCGAGATCAGCCCTAATAAGACTGTTGCAGGGGCTTATGGCGCCGTTGGCGGTGCTGTATTACTTTCCCTGCTGTTGAGTTTCCTCCCTGGCTTGGATTTTTCTTTGGGAAAAATTGTAATCACAGGTGTGGTGTTAAGCATCGCAGGAATTGCAGGCGATCTGGCGGAATCGATGTTTAAAAGAGACGCAGGGATAAAGGACTCAAGTCAGTTGATACCGGGACATGGCGGTTTTCTCGACAAAACGGACGGCATCCTCTTTGCCGGACCTGTGCTCTATTATATACTGAAGCTTTGGTGAGTGGTGGGTCTGCCGAGAGCTGAAGCGTCATTACCCGGGGTTTTACATAACACTTTTGAATTAACAATACAGATTGTTTTAGTATCATGAAAAATATTTCTATTTTAGGTTCAACAGGCTCAATCGGCAAGAGCACTTTGGATTTTGTCGCCTCTAACAGCGACAAGTTTAATGTAGTCGGTCTTTCCGCAAACAGCAGCATCGATCTCCTTAAGGAGCAGATAATCAATTTTAAACCTGAAATAGTAACTGTAACGAATGAAGAGGCTTCACGTCACCTGATCTCCTGGGTCGATAACACTCGAAATACGACAACCGCCGTTAACGAACTTACAGTTTTTACGGGAGAAGAGGGTCTGTGCGATTTTGCGTCACATGAAAAAGCCGATATTGTCATATCCTCTATTGTCGGAGCTTCCGGTTTAAAGCCTACTCTTGCAGCTATCAGAGCGGGAAAAGAGATTGGGCTGGCCAATAAAGAGACTTTAGTGATGGCAGGCAATCTTGTTATGGATGAGGCAAGAAAGCATAATGTGCGAATTCTGCCTGTCGACAGCGAACACAGCGCAATATTTCAGTGTCTTGAGGGCAGAAAAACCTCTGACATAAGGAGACTGATCCTAACAGCCTCGGGCGGCCCGTTTTTCGGCAAAAACGCCGCAGACCTGAAAAACGTAACAGCAAAGGAAGCTTTGAAGCATCCAAACTGGTCAATGGGCAGCAAAATAACCATAGACTCCTCTACGTTGATGAATAAGGGACTTGAGGTAATAGAGGCTCACCATCTGTTCGGTTTTCCGCCGGAAAAGATAGACGTATTGATTCATCCACAAAGTATCGTGCATTCAATGGTGGAATTCAATGACGCCGGGATGCTCGCTCAACTCTCTCAACCTGACATGAAAGGCCCTATTGCCTACGCCCTCTCTTACCCCGACAGGGTGCATAATGTCATTTCAAGGTGTTTTCTCGAAGAAATAGGCGCATTGACTTTCCATTCACCTGATACGGCAACATTCCCATGCCTGCAGTTTGCCTACGAAGCGCTTAAAGGAGGAGGCACCCTTCCTGCCGTATTGAACGCCTCTAATGAGGTGCTTGTGGAACTCTTTTTAAAGGGCGATATAAATTTTACCGATATACCTGCTATAATAGAGAATGTTATGTCAGATCATAATATTTCTCCGGCTAACGATTTGGAAACAATTTTCGAGGCTGATCGTATGGCCAGGAGTGAGACGATTGACAAGGTAAGGAGAAGATTGTAATGACACTGTTGTACGCTTTGGTCCTGCTCGGGATACTGATTTTTGTGCATGAATTCGGACACTTCCTGTTTGCGAAACTATCGGGCGTGAAGGTCCTGACCTTCTCTCTTGGGTTCGGCCCCAAAATATTTGGAAAAAAGGTTGATGACACCGAGTATATGATCGCAGCCGTTCCTTTGGGCGGGTATGTAAAGATGCTTGGAGAGGATCCCGGCGAGGAAGTGAAAGAATCCGAAAGGGAGCTCTCCTTTTCCTCTCAGCCTGTTTACAAGAGACTATCCATAGTCCTTGCCGGTCCGCTTTTTAACCTCTTTTTTGCAGCCCTTGTTTTCTGTGTAATTTTTATGACAGGCATTCCCCGCCTCAAAGCGGTTATTGGAGAGGTAATGGACGACTCACCTGCAATGAGCGCCGGACTCCGGGCAGGGGACCGGATCGTGGCGATTGAAGAAAAGGAAACAGAATTTTGGGATGAAATCACGGAAATTATTTACCAAAATCCGGGAAATCAACTCGACATCACGATAAAAAGAAATAACGAGACCATAGGCATGAGTATCGTACCTGAGAAGAAATCCTCCACCAACATCTTTGGAGAGGAAAGCGAAGTAGGGATGATAGGTATTAAACCTGAAGGAAAGACAGAGACAATCTCTTTCGGCCCCATTGAGTCCTTACTCCTCGGAATAGAGCGGACATGGGACATTACAAAACTGACTTTTATAGCTATTATCAAGCTGATTCAGCAGATAATTCCGGCCGATACGATCGGCGGGCCTGTTATGATATTTCAGATGGCCGGAGAGCAGGCCCAGGCAGGGCTTACCAACTTTCTGACTTTTATGGCGGTCATAAGCATCAATCTGGGAGTGCTAAACCTGCTTCCGATCCCCATACTTGATGGCGGACACATCTTTTTTATGGTAATTGAATCAATCAGGAAAAAACCTTTAAGCGATAATATCATGATTGCCTTCCAACGCGTAGGCCTTGCGTTAATCATTGCATTGATGTTCTTTGCATTATATAATGATTTTACGCGTTTATTGCAGCCTCAACCTCCGCATTAGGCATTCTGTGTTTTAAGTATTTCCATGGGACTAAGATCGAAACCCGCCCGTTTAACGCGACAAACGTCCGCCGGAGGAGTCGTATATAAAAGAGAATCCGATTCTACTTCTGTGGCCCTCATTAGCGTGAGGAACGGACAAATACTAACCATACCTAAAGGAATTGTCGATGCCGGAGAAACCGTGGAACAGACTGCCATCAGGGAGGTGAATGAGGAAACGGGGCTAATGGGAAACATTATAAAGGAGCTGGGAACCGTAAGTTACTGGTATTTTGTAAAAGATGAAAACAAAAAATGCAGAAAAACGGTTCACTACTACCTGATGGAGTATGTAACAGGCGACACAAAAGATCACGATATGGAAGTAGACGGGGCCCACTGGTTCGATATAAACGATGCAATTAAAAAAGTAATTTACAGGGGGGACAGGGAAATCCTGAAAAAGGTAAAAGAGATTGTAAATAGTTTAATTCCGCCAAAACCTTTAATAAAGGGACGGGCCTTTGTAATGCCGGGAGAGGAATTGAATCAAAGTGAATGATAGTATTGAAGTAAGAGTATACTATGAAGATACGGACTGCGGCGGAGTGGTTTATTACGGTAAATATCTCTCCTATCTCGAAAGAGCCAGAACCGACTTTTTTGACAAAAGGGGAATAGATCTTCTTAAGATGATGAACGACGGTATTTATTTTGTAGTCGTTCATGTAGATATTCATTACCGCAAATCGGCCAGATATGGAGATATTCTGCTTATCACTTCAGAGCTCGAGAAAGTAACTCAGGCGACAGTTGTTTTCCGTCATACAATAACCCTGAAAAACTCCGACACTGTTATATCCACATCCAAAATTAAACTGGCCTGCGTAAACAGAGAATCCAAACCGGTAAGGCTGGGAAAAGAGCTGCTTTCTATAGGCGTATAGGCTGAAGACTTTTTTCGATTGACGATTTAACTAAAAAAAGCATTTAGCTGTCAGCTATCAGCTTTTAAATTGTAACACTTACGGGTTTAAATACATTCACCCGTAAGGTGAAGCTTATTATTGGCATAAGATCAACACTGTCTTTTGCTGAAGGCTGATAGCTGACTGCTGTTTTTAAGGATTGTCAATGATTAAGTACTTACCAATTTTTTTGATTTACCACACCACGCTGTGGTAAGATGGTAAAGAAAATTTTTTATACGGGGGACACAAATGAAAATAACGGAAGGCGATGTAAATGCAACCGGTCTTAAATTTTGCGTAATTGTCAGCAGATTCAACGATTTTATAACAGGCCATCTCCTTGAAGGCGCGTTGGACGCCCTGAAGCGTCACGGCGCCGCAGAAAACGACATCGAAATTATAAAGGTTCCCGGGTCCTTTGAAATACCCATGGTAGCGAAAAAAACGGCGCGAAGCGGAGCTTATGACGGTGTAATAACTCTTGCAGCAATAATCAGAGGCGCCACTCCTCATTTCGATTACGTTGCGGCAGAAGCGTCAAAAGGCGTCGCCACAGCATCCATGGAGTCGGAGATACCCATCGCCTATGGTATCTTAACGACCGATACAATAGAGCAGGCGATCGAAAGAGCTGGAACTAAGAGCGGAAATAAGGGATGGGATGCAGCCATGACAGTAATCGAAATGGCGAATCTTATGAAAAAGTTGTAGACTCCATGACCAGAAGACAGGCAAGGGAGTATATTTTAAAGGCCCTTTATCAATATGAATTTGCAGGCGCCAAACCTGACAGAGAAGAGATTATAAACAAAGCATACAAGAAAGGGGAAGTCGATAGTACTCTGGACTTCATTGAAGATATTATAAACGGAACGATAAACCAAAGAGAAGAGATAGACGGACTAATACAGTCTGTTGCGCAGAACTGGGAGTTACACAGACTTGCATCGATCGACAGAAATATACTCAGGTTCTCGACATATGAATTGCTCTACAGAGAAGATATACCTGCCGTTGTTTCCATTAACGAAGCCGTCGATATAGCAAAGAAATACTCTACTGCGGAGTCTTATTCATTTATAAACGGAGTTCTTGATAAAATCGCTCATCAAAGGAAAACAAAACACCTGAGGGCTTAGAGAGAGGGAGAGTGGCGTACGCGGTAATATCCGATATTCATGCAAATCTGCACGCTCTAAATGCAGTGCTTCGTGACATTGAAAAGAGAAATGTAGATGAGATATTTTTTACCGGCGACATAGTCGGTTACGGCCCCAGGCCCGATGTTTGCATCGATATCATTAAAAAAAATTGTAAAATCCTCATTGCCGGAAATCATGACTGGGCTGTCATCGGTTATACGGACATCGAATATTTCAATGAGCATGCAGCACAGGCGGTCGTTTGGACACAGAACGTTATTTCAAATGAGCACATCAAAGATTTAGAGAATTTTTCGCTGATAAAGTCTTCCAAAGAGAATAACGCTTTTTTTGTACACTCCACTCCCAAAGAGCCTGAAAAGTGGTCTTACATCTATTCGCTGGACGTGGCGGAAGTGAACTTCCGGTTTTTTAAGCAGCAATTATGTTTTGTCGGCCACAGCCACAGACCCGTAATCTTGGAAAAAAATGCAGCCGGTGAGATTAAAATAAATGAAGGGCATGCCACAATTAATTCCGACAGCAGATATATTATCAACTCCGGCAGCGTGGGACAACCCAGGGACGGAAACAGCCGATCGGCCTATTCTATAGTAAGGGACGACTTCATTGAGATCGTCCGCGTCGAATACGATATAAAAAAGACACAACAGGAGATGGCGCAGGTCGGGCTTCCTGATCGGCTTATAGAAAGACTTTCCTATGGGATGTGAAAAAATCGTAGTCTTTGTTACTTACAGATCAATGGTATTGGCTTACAGATTGTAAGAATTTACTTACCCTCTTTTTTCTTTATCTCCTTCTTGTAAGTCTTCTTTCCGGCGTCGATCGAAGAGATCGTTGTCTTCTTTATGACATCGTATAACTCCGTTCCCCTGTCCATGACTTTATTCACTCTGTCAGATACTTCTTTATTGACATAATCCACTTCGGTTATCACCTTGTCAGGCGTCTCTTTAACGATCGATGAGACCTTGTCCATTACAACAGGTACTTTTTCGTCCACATTCCTTACTATGGCGTTAATATCGTTAACAAGATCGTTGTAATTCCGCTTCAGCTTTTCTCTTGTTTCCCTGCCGGGTCCCGGCGCTAAAAGCAGTCCTGCAATCGCGCCTGCTAAACCACCCAAAACAGCAAATATCGGAGTAAGCGAACTCTTCCTCTCTTCCATTAAATACCTCCATTGTTATGCTCCTTACCTGCGAGCTGAATTGTTTCGGTAAGATAATATAATATTTCCCCGACTAAAGTCTACAAGCAATGCATTTGGTCAGTCATTCAGGATACATAATATATTATATATTTTTGCATTAACTCCAGAGCTAAGCCTTTCAAACAACTCTTTTCTCTCTGTGACTAACCAGTTATTTTGTTATTCTTTATAAATTTCTCGTCTATGACCTACTTTATGCAGAGTTATTGTCTTATGTTTATGGTTAATGGTATATATGATCCTATAGTTGCCTACCCTTAGTTTGTAATAACCCTCTAAATTTCTATGGAGTGGTATAAAATCTACTGACTCAATATTCTCCAACAACCATTTTAACTTATCCAGAATTCTTTGAGATATGTCCTTATCTAATGATTCAAGTGATTTTAAACCTTGTTTGCTGAAATCAACAGAATATTTCACCATTGCAATCCCAAGGTCTTAGCAACACTTTCAACCGGAATCCTTTCATCAGAATCGACGGACTTATGAATATCTTTTTCTATCTCCGGCCTTAATTCCAACCCATAGTCAGGATCAACTGTCTCATATATGGTTTCCTTTATCAAATCCTTCAGCTCTCTGACAGTCATTTCGCTTACTTTTTTATCTTCTTTTAAATCTACAGGCATCTTCTCCCTCCACAAGATTTTTTAGCCGGTAGAGAGGGAGGGAAATCCCTCCCTGCTCTACCGGCTAAATCTTTTCTATACTACCACATCACAAATCATTGTCAATTAATTGACCTGACACCCAATACCCCCATTATTTCTTTTTATTCCACCTTTAAAAAGGGGGTGCAGGGGGCTGTTTACTTCAGCTTATTGAGAACTTACAAAATTTTCAATTCCTGATTTGCTCAGTTTACAAAAAGAAAGTAATATAATGGTAAAATTAAGGAAAAAAAAGCAATCAATCAAAGCGGTTAATCGGACCTACAGGTGAATTTCAGAAACCTTGAACTCAATGAGCTATACAAAAGAATTGTCGAAAAGAACAGCTCTGTATAAATTAAACGATGAATATGTCATTATGAATAAAGCCTTTTGGGTACGGAATGTTTTTAATAAAAGAGTGGAAAAGCAATATGCCATCTGAATATTTGAGTGATCATTTTATTTTTACACGTTCCGATATCATATCCCTATTGGAGCAGGAAAGAGTGCTTTTTGCATATTTATTCGGATCCTATGCCATAGATAATGAAAACACGAATAGTGATATCGATATAGCGGTTTTTCTAAAAGAAGATGATTTTAGAAAAAGATTCAATAGCCGGCGTCTGTTAATCGGCAAGCTTTCCGGGCTTTTGAATAAGAGTGTGGATATAGTCGTTTTGAACGATATTGAGAATAATTTTTTGCTTTTCGATATTTTGCATGAAGGTAAAGTTATATTCGATCTCGATGAAGGGGATGATCGTTTTGCTTTTGAAACAACTCGTCTCCATCGAGTTCTTGATTTTTTGGAGCATATTAAATATGACAAAAAAATATCGAATTGAAAACAAAATCTCAAGAATCAATGACTATCTTCAGGAACTCTCTTTTTTTAAAAAATTATCCCTCCAACAAATAAGAGACGACTCCAGAATTAAAGCATCAATGGAGCGATTTTTATATTTATTGTGCGACAGCATAATCTCTTTACTTGAAATGTTAATTGCTTTTAAAAGCTATCCCAGAGCGTCCAGTTATTCGGAAAATATTTATATTCTTCGAGATAAAAATGAAATCTCCGATAATCAGTCTGACTTACTACACAAAATCGTCGGTCTGCGTAATATATTAAGTCATGACTACGAAAGACTGGACTATGCAATTTTGAAAGAAATCATCGATAAAGAGCTTCATGAGGTTAAGGAACTGCTTGTTTATATGGAGAATAAAGTTTAGCTGTAACTACTCAGGTAGTTAGGCTGAAGGCTGAAGCAAAAAATCAACAGAGCTTAGGAGTGGGTGGTATAAAAATTCCCTATTTTGATTCCTGATAATCAGAAACCTGAACCATTACAAGATTCATCCAAAAAACATTAACAGTCAGCTATCAGCTGTCAGCCTGTTAATTGCAACAACTCACATCACCCGCAAGGTGATGCTAATTTTAGCCATAATCTCAAGTATTTCCTTAGCTGAGGGCTGGCCGCTGATAGCTGACTGCTTTTTTATAGATTCATTTCATTCCTGCCCCTTACTGTAATCAACTCTATCATTAATTATCATTTAAAGTGTGTTATTATTTATTTAAATTCATGTAATAAGCTTTATTTCTCAGCAACTTCTTAGAATTACTATTCACAAAATTTACAACTCTATTCTAAAATATAGAATTTTATTATTATTGACAAATATATTTTTTTGTAGTACAATTCCACTTATTTTGCAAGCGAAAGGCTTTTTGATGTTGCAATTGTTTTGTGCTGGGGGATGTTGAGAAGGAGTATTTGACGGAGTTGATTAAGTGGGCAGAGTCCTGTTTATTTTACGAAAGATACCGCCAGAGAGGAAGGTGTATTGTCTATTCAGAGAGACAAGGTCGTTATTATGAGCATGAAAAAGCTCAAGAATTTGGCACTTACAAAAGAGGAGGAGAAATGAAGGCTGAAGACCACGAAATACTAACTGAAAAGGCAATTAAGCTGTTTTGCGCCAATTCAACAAGCCGCTTTTCTAAAGACTTAGAGCATTATATGAATACTGTTATAAGAGGCTCAAAAGATGCAGATTTAACTCCCTATCTGACCAGGATTACAAATTGGCATTTTTTTAAAGAAAATGATCGATTAGCACCCAAACAAATAAGACTCCTGTCGTTTTTACCGCTTTTAACCATACATCCAACTTCAGATAATATATTGAAGAGACGGATTACCGAGTTAAAAAGTGAATTTCAAAAAGGTGTTTCAAAGAAATTATTCCAGCTTGTGGGAAGAGTATTACATCATATACAGGATATGAGTACGCCATCACATGTTGTGCCTGTTTATCACGGATTTAATATTAAGGATAGTTTTGAAGTATACTCAGAAAAACAGATACATAAATCGATAGAAGAACTTCCTTTTTCCGATACATGGATCAAGGATAGCCTGTCAGAGAATAATGTTGACTTGTATGCCATTTACAAAAACTCAGCCCTTTATATGCTTAATTATTTATTTGACAGCGAAAATACATTTGATGTCGAGGTGAACGGAAAAATAAAAACTATAAGCTGGGGCTATTTTTGGGAGAGAAATCACATGAAAAAAAGCGAGTTCTCTCATAAAGAAGGAACTCGTTTCCAAGGATTTGGACGGTTTGGAGTATTAGGCAAGTACTTTGGCGCAACTAATCCAAAAATCGGAGAGACTAACCGGTACAATATACCTGATAACATCTATTCAGACCTTCATAAAAAAATCGTGGAAAAATCTATAGGAGACAGTCTTTCAGCACTTAGTTATATTAATAAAAATATCAGTAACTAAATGATCCAAATATGAAAATAGACATTCCCGGCTCCGGTCTCGGTGCACGCACCAAAAAGGAGCATCGAAAGGAGAAAAACTTCTTAACTATCATGAAAATAATAGACAATTTAATCGATTCAACAAGCGCCGGCAATTACCCTAAGGACAGAATAAAGCTGATTAACGAATTGTACGAGAAAAGACAGCCATTACCTTCTATTCAATTAAAAGACAAAATTTCCTTTGGTACTTTTGATATAAGAGGTTATACTAAACTGTTTTCCGCTCTTAGCAGTGAAGAAGAACAGACAGTGGCCTTAATTTTTCTTTCTGACTTTTTCGACAGAGCTTCGTCCGAAATAGAGCAGACGAATGGTATTGTATGCAAGTATATTGGTGACGCCTTGTTCTGCTACTGGCTTAGTCCATCTAAAAAACACAATCCAATAAATGTTTTTTATAAAATTCATAAGATGTTTTATAAATCACTGGAGAGCTTGAAATCGTCAAAGGAATCTTTGTATTATAAGTGCCGAAAATTAGGTATTAGTTCAGCTATTTCATTCGGTAGCGCATACTATGGGAAATTTGGGGGAGCAAGTAACTGCTACAGCGATTTTGGTCTTATCGGAACAAATGTCAATATCTGTTTTCGAGTGAGTAAAAAAGCTTTTAAAAATCAACTATATGTTATAGACTCCCCTCCAAAGTATCTCAATAAATACTTGGTTAGAAAGGTTTCCGGGTTAGTATTATCAGGCGTCAATCAACCTGTTTCGCCTTTTTTAATAGTAAAAAGAAAACAAAGAGTGTCCGATGTAATAGAAAATTGTCATAATAGCGCTTGTGATCAGCTTGTCGAATGCGATAAAATGTTTTTATCCGGACAAAAGTCAAAGGAGGAATTACCAGACTCCCTTCCTGACATATTGAGACTTTTTACAGATAAATTATTTTGCTCAAAGAATGGATGCGAGCAAGGCCCTTTTGAAGACTGCAAGAAATTACAGAGCTGTTTTTACGCTTTTGTAAGCGGATATACAGAAGAACCATTGGAAATATGCGATAATTATAGATCGGAGGCATGAGGTGGCTACAAGAAGTTTTATCTGTCCAAAGGACCCCAAGAAAGTAGCAGAATTTATATTGCGTATATATAAAAAACGAACGACAAGGGGCGGTATAGTGCGTGCTACTGCGGGAGAACTGTCGGGTTTCGTTTATAATGAAATTGCAGACGATATAATAGATATAATAAAGAAAAAATGTTTAGACGTAAGGTATTTAGTGGGTCCAGTATTTTTAACAAAAAACAAAAAAAACACCATGCTTGAAAGAGTCATCGAAGGTGCGCCGATAAAACTTTATATTAGCCCGACACGTCAATTCAGGCATTTTCTTTTAACAGACGATAAGTACGCCGCTGTACAGGAGCCGCATAATTCATTGCCTAATAGCAGAATGGGTAACATTTATACGGACAAAGACTCTCTGGATTACTCAACTATCTCAAGTTTAATTAATTATTTCGATAATTTTATCAAGGGATTTGGTTTAGAGCCTGTAAAACAAAAAAGCGATAACCTGATAGTGTTAAGCAAGAGTAAGTTAAAGAAGGTCGAAGCTAAAGCCATAAGTGACTCTGAATTTTTCGATTTGCTGCCAGTAAACAGGATTAGGGAATATGCCAAAACGGCTTAAATAAGGCATTATAGAGACTTATGTGTAGAAAAAGGGGGAAAAGGAAAGGCGTTAGGCAGCGGGACACTGAGGGGCAATTTACTGATTTTTCAAGCCTGAGTGTATAAGAACAACAGATTCACCCATAAGGTGAAGCTTATTTTGGCATAGCATCAATTTTTTCCTTAGCTGAAGGCTGACCTCTGTTTTTCATATATTATAACAATATTGATAATGATCGTCAATATCTTGTTGGTTCAGGCAATTTTAAAATTCCTCTTTCGCCTTTTAATTCCCCCTTTTGGGTTATAATATTTAATGTCATTAATTCAAGGAGCAAAGCGCCTTCATCGGCTAAACTCGAAGGCTCCGCTTCGCTACGCCTTCTCAAACATGACCCGCTTCCGTCGGAAGGTGCTTCACCCCTTAAGTTAATGGTATTTTTATAATATTGGTAACAGTTTACGGCTAGGAATAAAATGGATCGACTAACAAAAATTACGAAAGATAACTCTTCCCATATACAGGAAGTCTGCGAATTAGTCAATGAGCTGGAGATTTGTGAACTGGAGCGCACCCGTGCGAAAGACAGATTTGTAAAGCTGCTGGAGTCCGCTCCAGATGCAATGATTCTCATTAATAAAAACGGGCAGATTGTAATGGCGAACGGACAGGCGGAAGAAATATTTAAATATGGCAAGGAAGAGCTGTCAGGCCTGGAAGTTGAAATTTTGATCCCCGAACGGTACAGAGACAAACACAGGGAATACAGAAATGAGTATTTTAAGTCGCCTCACATACGTAATATGGGGTCCGGGTTAGACACCTACGGCCTTACGAAAGACAAAAGAGAGTTCCCTATCGATATAGCCATCAGCACTCTTGAAACAGAAGAAGGAATCTTTGGTTTAGGCGCTATACGAGACATTACAAAGCAAAAGCAGGCGGAAGAGAGGATAGAGCGTAATTACCGCATTCAAAGCGCCATAAATGCAATCTTGAGGATTTCCTTGGAACCGATCTCCATGGAGGATCAGCTTGCGCATATTTTTGACTTGATCGTTTCGATCCCGCTTCTCGATTTACAGCATAAAGGGTGTATTTTTATTAAAGAAGATAAACCCGATGAATTGGCAATGAAGGTTAATCGAGGCTTGTCCCCTTCACAACAAACCACCTGCAATAAAATCCCTGATACGAAATGTTGTTTTGGCGGATCGAAACCTTCTACTGAAATACAATTCATTCGTTATGATGATTGTCAGGACATTATTTATCGTGACGGCTCAACGCACTTCGGATATTTTTATGTCCCCATGTTGTCGGAAGATATTTTATTGGGAGTCATGATTTTATATGTAAATAAGGGTCATAAAAGAGAACATGAACACAAAGAGTTCCTGGAAATAGTCGCCAATACGTTAACCGGCATTATAAAACACAAACGCGCCGAACAGGAAAAACAGCAGCTCCGGGAACAAATTATGTTGTCCGAGAAACTTCTTGCTTTGGGAAGAATCTCGGCGAATGTGGCCCATGAAATCAGAAATCCCCTGACAGCCGTGGGCGGCTTCGCCAGAAGGTTGAGTAAAAACGTATTAGAGGGAACAAGAGAAAAAGAGTATACAAATATAATTATTTCGGAAGTAAACAGGTTGGAGAGAATTTTAAAAGATGTCCTCTCTTTTTCAAAAGAAACCCATCTGCGCCCGGCCCGGTGCAAGATAAACGAAGTCACCGACGAGTCTCTTAAAATGCATGAGGACATTTGCTTGAAGAGTCGAATAAAAACTGTAAGGAGATACAGTGACAATTACAGTGTGTCGATCGATCGGGACAGAGTAAGAGAGGTAATAGACAATTTGATATCAAATGCAATCGATTCCATGCCCGATGGCGGAGATTTAACGGTCTCGGTCGATAATGAGATTTATAAAGGGAAAAGTCACATAGTAGTAAAAATCGCTGACACAGGAGAAGGAATAAGCGAGGATGATCTAAACATGATATTCGAGCCTTTTTTTACGACAAAGGCCGCCGGTGCAGGACATGGAACAGGTCTTGGTCTACCGATCAGCAGAAAGATTATGGAAGAACACGGGGGATTTATGACGGCAGAGAGTGAAAAAAATAAAAGCACAACCTTCAGTCTGTACTTTCCCTATGAAAAGAAATTCAGCCCGACAGACTGAAAGCCTGAGCCGTTACGAACAGATTAACCTAAAAACAGCAGTCAGCTATCAGCGGTCAGCCTTCAGCTAAGGAAAGAATTGATGTTATGCCAATAATAAGCTTTACCTTACGGGTGAATCTGTTTTGAACCATAAAGTGTTGCGATTAAAGAGCTGACAGCTAAATGTTGTTTTTAGATTAATTATCAATACCATTCACTTAAGGGGCGAAGCGACTTCCGACGGAAGCGGGTCATGTTTGAGAAGGCGCAGCAAAGCGGAGCCTTCGAGTTTCGCCGATGAAGGCGGAAGTCGCTTTGCTCCTTAAGTGAATAACATGGGGTTAGTTATAATAAACGTCCCCCTTAAGACCGACTCCCTTAAAATCCCGGTTTTTTAATAAATCCGTACACTCTTCAGAGGGGATTGGTTTGCTGAAGAGATATCCCTGAGCCTCGTCGCAGTCGAGAGAACGTAATAATTCGAGCTGTTCCCGGGTTTCCACACCCTCGGCGATAACTTTCAGTCGCAGGCTGTGCGCCATTGTGATTATTGTTTTTACGATTGTAAGGTCATCGGGATCGTGCATGATGTCATTTACAAAGGAACGGTCGATTTTAAGTTTCTTAAAGGGCAGGAGCTTTAAATAGCTTAGAGAAGAGTAGCCTGTTCCGAAATCATCTATAGCAAGCTGTATCCCCATTGCCTTGAATTCTCGTAACATCGAAACGGTTGACCCGATGTTTTGCATGCAAAAACTTTCCGTAATTTCTATTTCCAGGCATTCAGGTTGTAATTCGGTTTCAAAAAGAATTTGAGAAACCATTTCTACAAGATTATGCTGCGTATAGAGTTGTCTCAACGAGAGATTAACAGCCATGTTTAGCGGGGCGACGCCTGTTTTTTGCCAGTCGGCATTTTGTTCGCAAGCGGTTCGCAATATCCGTTCTCCCATTGGAACAATCAGACCGCAGTCCTCTGCTATTGAAATGAATTCGCCCGGGTATATTAAACCTCGCTTTGGATGCAGCCAGCGTATCAGAGCCTCGACACCGACAATCCTGCCTGTTTTAATATCTATCTGAGGTTGATAGTGCAAAAGAAATTCATTGTTGTCAATCGCCCGCCGAAGATCGCTTTCCATCTCTCTCCGTTCGTTTATGGAATCATTCATATCCGGTCTGTAATAAAGCCAGGTATTACCCCCATATTTTTTAGCATTATACATGGCCATATCTGCATTTTTTAAAAGAGTGTCCATATCCTCTCCGTCAGTCGGGTAAAGGCTTATTCCTATACTGGGAGTTACTGAGCAATTGGCTTCATATAATTCATAGGGAAGGCTTAGTTTGGTTATTATTTTCTCGGAAATACTCTCTACATCTTTTTTATCCTGTAAATTCGACAGGATCAGGGTAAATTCGTCTCCGCTCATGCGAGATACAGTATCAGATTCTCTTACGCATTCTGCTATCCTTGCGGCAGTGGATCGGAGCAGCATATCTCCCGAATCATGTCCAAAGGTGTCGTTTATACATTTAAATCGATCCAAATCTATATACAGAATCGCCAGGTTATAATTAAAGCGCCTCGCCCGTTTTATTTCCTGAGTCAGTCTGTCGAGAAAGAGCACTCTGTTTGGAAGTCCTGTGAGGATATCGTAATTGGCCATATACTCCAGTCGTTCTTCCGTTCGCTTTCGCTCGATAATACCTGCCAATGTATCTGCAATGGCAGTAAAAACTCTATCCTCGAATTCGTTTCTTTTATATCCCTCTTTCACATAGAGGTTAATGACTCCAAGGACTCTGCCTTTAGACTTAATTGGTATGCAGTAGTGCCCGTGGTTATGCATGCCCTCATATTCGATATCGTGACGATCGTCCAGCGAATCGGCGAAAACAATCTCTCCCGTAGACGCCGCGCGACCGCAAAGGCATCTCCCCAGGGGGAGACGACTGCAGGTTTTAAGAAGTTGCGCCGGTATTCTTCTATGAGTCTTCATTATAAGTACATCGGGATCATCCTCTAACAGGAAAATGCATCCCGTTGACTTTTCCGACAGCCAGGGAATTGTGCTGATAATATCAAGTGTCTTTTCCAGGTGTTCTTTTAGTGCTATAGGCAGCAGAGAGGTCTGCAGTATTGCGCTGATGACACTTTGGATATTGTAATTCTGCCTTATTGTATCCTGAGCCTTTCTGCGCATTACGATTCCGGCCACTGTATTGGCGATACTCGTTAATACTTCCTCCTCTCTTTTATCTCTCCGATGCCCCTGTTGTATATAAACATTAATAACTCCCAGGAGGCGGCTGTTGGAAGATATGGGAATACAGTAATGTCCGTGAGGCTGTATATCTGGATATAATATTTCGTGTCTTTCATCTTCACAGTGATCGGAAAAAAGAATCTCCTTTGTATTGGCGACAAGTCCGCATAAACATTTCCCATAGGGGATGACAGAACAGGTTTCGATCTGGGATTTTGTAAAATTTCGATGAGCTGCCAATCTTAACTCACCGGAATCTTCATCTGAGAGAAGTATACAACCCTTTGATTGTAACGATATTCGGGAAATAGAGAGGATTTGGTCAAGGATCCGTTTCATCTGTTCATAAAAGGATGAAGGTTCTAAAGAAATTTTCAGAATATTGTTGATAACTTCTTGTGTTCGATAATTTTCGGTTATTTCCTCAAAGGCCTCTTCGATATTCCTCTTTTTTTCCCAATCGAATATTTTCAGTATATTAATAACGCTCCACGTCGCCAACACGGCGACAATCGCTCGAAATACCTGAACAGGCGCGCCTGTAAAAGAAAGAAAGGCGTCACCGTTAATGATATTGGAAGGAAAAAAATTCCCTTTCGGTACAATAAATCCTCCCAATATGCCATAGGTCATAAAAGCGAAAATTGTCCATAAAAAATATCTCCTCACATTTTGGGAAGCTAATACGGCTTCCTCGGATTTGAGGTACAAATAGAATCCGGAGGCCGTTAACAAAGAACCTGTCAATCCCAGAAAGTATCTTGCCAATATGCTGCCTGACAGGAAAAAATCATTCCACAGGCAAGCGCTGACAACGATGACTCCTGTGATAGTTATTGTGACCGGCCATGCGAGGAATGGGGAAAACTTTTTATACAAAGGGCCTGCCTTTGTAATGTTCATTCTAAAAAGCCTTCGGCCAAATTCAAAAAGAAAAAGGTAGGAGAAAACCAGACAACACCAACGAGCGATATCCAACAGATCGTTTTGCCCCCTGATTATATTCCACATATCCAGCCATTCGTTTATACCGTGGAGCAAACCAAAACAGGCCAAAAGCCAAAAAATACCTCCTATTCTGAAAACACTCTTTTTCTTTGATTGGGCGAGGATGAGAATTCCCATGATGACAAAGGCCAGACCATAGATAAAAAATACAATATCTAAATGAGATTGAAACCAATGAGTGTGTATGGTCATTTCACCTGCTTTCTTCAGACAAAACAAAGAGTTGTCTAAGGGGAGAACTCTTGATGAAGTGGATTGCCGGCAACCGGAACATAACAATCCGTATGATTTCGTTGAAACAGCAAAATCAGGGAATTTCCTAAAGATTAAATTAATAAAAAGGTTAAATAATTATATATCAAGTAATCTAAAAAAGTATGTCGGTAAAACACCGATTTTTTTGTAGGGAAAAGGCTTTTTTTTCTGTAGGTAATTTACCTACAAAACTGCTTTAATTGGAGAATGAAGGAAAAAACAGGGAGTGAAAATGCAGGATTGGGTATAAACTAATCTCCTCTGGAGACTCTTGTAAAAAAAACATTAAAAAACTTATTAAAAAAATAAAAGATTACAAAGGGAGCGGTTAAAAGGAGAATGACCGATGCAAGTCCCTCTTTAAAGGATTCCATGTTTTTGGGAACAACAGGAAGTTGATAAGTCATAAAACCGGCAAAGCTTCTGGACATCGATTGGCCGCCAATAACGATATTCCATCTCATCATAAAAACTCCGATAAGAATCAGAACCGATACAATGGCTGCCCTGGATATGCTCATTCCCGGGAGAGAAAGCAATATAATGGGCAAAAACATTCCCAGGCCCCATTGAATGAAGATAATTCTAAAGGCGAATTTATCGAATAAAAGCTCACGCATGATTCCCCATGATTCTTCTGCAATATAGGCATGAAAAATAATATCAATGGATTCAAGCAAAGTTGCGAGGATTAAAAATAACAAAAGCACTCTGCACATACTTCGAATCGGATCAATGCACACAGGGCGCTTGGACAATTTGATCCCTACGACATAAGTGAGAATGCATATGGCTATTCCCGAAATAACAGCTGACATGAGAAAAATAAAGGGCATAAGAGGGGACTTCCATAGAGGTACGGTTTTAACGGAACCGAAAATAAATCCCACATAGCCGTGGAGTAATGCAGCGGCGGGAATTCCCACAGCAGCCAGGATTTTTATAATTTTATTGTCAAGCTTTAAGGCTTCCTCGCTTACATTGCGACTTCCCAAAGTAAGAATTTTAAATATTACACCTTTAACGCCGCCGGCGCATTCGGCTCGTCTTATGATATGCTCTCTGTATGAAAACCAGATTTCGCAAACAACAATAGCCATATATGTAAAAAAAACCAGATTAAACGCCGCGATAGCCGAGTAAAAATGAGGCGTCATCAAGGTGTATACAGCTCTTTGCGGTTGTGTCAGGTGAAACATTAAAGGCATTGGAGCGACAAAAAGGAGAGCCAGTGAAAAAATAAGAGAGAATTTGGCCACCAATCTAAGATCTTTTATGCCGAATACATGATAGAGGGAAGAGAGCACGAAAGCACCGGCTACAAGACCTGTAATAAAGGGGTATAAAGCAATATGTACTGTCCAGTATATGTATTCATTCGGATAAGTAAAAAGATGCTTTAACGTCCAAAGTTCCCCGTGTATATGATCGACATTCATCTTTTTTCCTTAAGAAGACTTTTTCCCTGTAATCTCTTCCTCGACTTTCTCAAGGAGTTCCGGCGGCAAGGTGTCAAATTCTACACCGAATGTCATACACTCTGCAGAGCTGTTGAGATGCCTCATTTTACCTGCCAGTTGGAAGTCTTCTCCTATCTCGGGAACATCTAAGGAGATATTGACATTTTTGCCCTCTTCAAAAAGAAAAAGCAGTGTCATTCTGTCTTTGGAACTCGATTGCGTCAAACAACACTTGCATCCGTTTTTGCTTATATTTTGTACGACTCCCTTAAATTCGTTATCTTCCGTTTTTATTTTACCGGGTATATGGCACTCAATTCTCTCTGAAGCTCGATGGTCGTCTGTTTCGATCTTTTCCGGTTTTTTTATAAAAACCAAATTCAGAGGGTCGGAAATATTTCCTAATAAGACGGAGTCAAATTTATAGGAGCAGTTACTTGCGCTATAATTGACTACAGCGGAGTTTCCTTTATACAACTTCCTTTTTAATCCTTTAACAAAACTTTCGGAAGGTATCCTTATAATTAACACACCTGTTTCAATCCCTATTAATGTCCCTTTAAAAGGTTCCAAAACGCCATACACTTCAATTTTTAAAGATGTCCCGCCGGGAATGTCTGTCTCTGTGCCCATCTGATCCTCCAATATCAGTATAAATACCGGTTTAATTAAAAAAAACAGATAATGACTAATTATACTGATAAAACATTTTTTTTGCAATACTGTAACGGTTTCCGATATAACAATATCTTTTGAAGCATCGATAATCTTATAACCATGCGTCAATATTCAGAAAGAATGACAGGTCTATCAGGGCCGCAGCCGGATCTCGTTACATTTTTGTCTTTTTGAATTTCCTTCACCTCAGGTAAGCAGCCCGGCTGCTCTTGACTTAATAACATGTAAAAGTAATAAACTATCTGCGCCAACAGAATCTAAATTCTACTGAACCGGGTAACTATTCAGGTAAATAGACTGAAGATTATTAGGCTATGCCGGGTCAGGTAAAACGTGGATTATCGATAAAACTTTAAGTTTTTTATGGAACGACAATGACGGATGACTTGTTATTTTATTCTTCCCCTGTTAATTCGGTATTGGAACTAATCGGGAATACTCCTATTGTCAGGATTAATAAACTGATTGAACCGGGACAGGCTGAAGTGTACGCAAAGGTCGAGCTTTTTAACCCCTGTAAATCCGTAAAGGACAGAATATGTCTCTCTATGATAGAGGCAGCGGAAGGAGAAGGGAAACTTAAGAGCGGCGATACAGTTATCGAGCCTACTTCAGGGAATACAGGGATCGGCCTGGCCTTTGTCTGCGCTGTCAAAGGATATGACATAAAACTGACAATGCCCGACACCATGAGTATCGAACGGAGAAATATGCTCAAGGCATTTGGCGCAGAAGTAATTCTGACAGATGGCGAAAAAAATATGAACGGCGCTATTGACAAGGCAATGAACCTGGTTGAATCTATGGGGTATTTTCAACCGCAGCAATTTAAAAATCCTAATAATCCCAAAGCTCACAGAGAGGCGACTGCTCTTGAAATTATAGAACAAACAGGACAACCCGATGTTTTTATCGCCGGAGTAGGCACCGGAGGAACACTTACCGGAGTTGGTGAAATTTTAAGGGAGAGATACGGGGAGAAGGTTGAAATTATTGCCGTCGAACCGTCGGACAGCCCTGTTTTATCGGGAGGTTCCGGCAACAGACACGAAATTCAGGGAATTGGAGCAGGCTTTGTACCGGATATTTTAAACAAAGAAATCATAGATCGTATTATAACCGTATCAAATGAAGATGCCTATGAAACCACAAGGAAACTCATTAAAGAAGAAGGGATTCTCTGTGGAATTTCTTCAGGGGCCAATATGTACGCCGCCCTAAAGGTAGCAGGAGAGCCGGGTAACAACAAGAAAATTGTAACCCTTTTCCCTGACACCGGCGAGAGGTATCTCAGCACCAGGTTGTTTGTGAAAAAACAGACCAATGGTCATTGATGTGGTATCAAAAATTGCGCCCGGGAAAAATGGAAAT
The DNA here is from genome assembly GCA_029001845.1 of Candidatus Magnetocorallium paracelense. Classification (GTDB taxonomy): domain Bacteria; phylum Nitrospirota; class Thermodesulfovibrionia; order Thermodesulfovibrionales; family Magnetobacteriaceae; genus Magnetocorallium; species Magnetocorallium paracelense. Next base: position 36,365 of record JAREWP010000086.1, read on the forward strand.
CTACTGATACACCACAAGATTTAATGAAAAAGATTATAAGTAACATATACTCCGACATACTGGATACAATAGGAAATACCCCCCTGCTGCGCATAAATAACACTGTTTGGGGAATAAGCGACGGAGTCAGAATATTTGCCAAGCTGGAGATGTTCAATCCCGGAGGATCGGTAAAGGACCGCGCCGCATACGGGATGATAAGAGACGCCGAAGACAATGGCGCATTAACGAAAGATAAGATTATCCTTGACTCTACGTCGGGAAATACAGGTATTGCATACGCCATGATATCGGCTGTCAAAGGCTATAAGGCAAGAATTGTTTTACCTGAAAACGCCAGCAGCGAGAGGAAAACGATTATATCCGGTTTTGGCGCGGAGATTGTTTATTCAAGCCCCTTTGAAGGTTCCGACGGGGCGATTAAGCTTGCAAAAGAGATATATGACAGCAATCCCAAACTCTATTTTATGCCGGATCAATACAACAATCCCTCCAATCCGAAAGCCCACTTCAATACAACAGGGCCTGAAATCATCAGGCAGACAAAGGGAGAGATAACTCACTTCATAGCAGCAACCGGAACGACCGGCACGATAATGGGAACCGGAAGGAGATTAAAGGAGTACAATAGAGAAATACAAGTCATCGCCATTGAACCTGACAATTCCATGCACGGCTTAGAGGGCTTGAAATTTATGGCCGAATCGATCGTGCCAGGTATTTACGACACCAATTTCCCTGATAAGACCGTGTTCGTCAATACAGAGGACGCTTACGATACAGTAAAAAAACTTGCCATCGACGAAGGGCTTGCAGTAGGACATTCCTCAGGCGCCGCACTTACAGGCGCCCTTTCCGTGGCGAAAGAAATAGAACAAGGCACTATCGTCACAATATTCCCTGACGGAGGAGACAGATATCTCAGTCATGAGATATAACTAAAAAAAGCATTTAACTGTCAGCCATCAGTAATCAGCTTTTTAATTGTGACACTTTACAGTTCAAAACACTTTCGCCCATAGGGTGAAGTTTATTATTAGCAAAACATCAATACTTTCCATGGCTGAAGGCTGACCGCTGACTGCTGTTTTTAAGATAGTATCGACATGGCAAGGCAGTATCTTTTTTACGGTTTACAGTTGACGGTTCACTGTAAACTGTAAATTGTATTTTCAGTTGTGATTCCTGCCTGTTGACATGAATATATCGGAGGTGTAATTGCAGTTTAAAAAAGAGACAGTCTCTGAGATGGTTAAACATGCTCTATCTGCTTATCCTGACGAATGTTGCGGTATCGTTACAGGAAACAGTAATGACCAGGTCGTGCATATATGCGAGAATATTCAGAACAGGCTTCACGGGGACGACCCCGATAATCATCCCCGTACGGCACGTACGGCATATGCCATTGACAGAAATGAGGCAAACGCCATTATATCGGAGGCCGTAAAGAACAGTCTCACAGTACTTGCCTTCTATCATTCCCATACAGATAATGAGGCTTACTTCTCGGAAACCGATATCGCTGCACAAACCGTATTCGGAGAGCCGGAGTTCCCCGAGGCCGTGCATCTTGTAATTTCGATCTGTAATGGTAAATTCAACGGAACGGCATGTTTTGTGTGGAACAGAGAAAGGAATGACTTCGATCGCGTGGAAACAGGATTTTAAACCGGTTACAAGGCATTCATCTGCCTGTCAATCGGCTTTGTTTTCCGACAGTTTATGAAACGAATCTCTCCATGATTCGGAAAGAGCTTTTAGAGAGAGTATTTTTTCGATTCCCTCACGATTACCCTTTTGATGGTGGAATATCAGATTTGCATAGGAGACGGTAATTTTCTTTGAGTCTCTTTCCACTAAGGTGATGGAATCTCCTCTTTTCACCTCTCCGGCATTGAGCACTCTGAAGTAAAAACCGGTTTTCCCGGAATCCACTACGAGCTTGGCCATATCCATCCTGCCGATTCTGGCGGAAAGTGTCGAACATGGTTGACGGGGCTGACTTATCTGAAGAACTGCCGTACCGGCCCTAAATATATCGCCAATGCAGATGTCATCCTCACTAAGGCCGGAAACGGAGATGTTCTCTCCAAATGCAGCAACAGGAAGCTCGAAACCAAGAATCTCCGCCCAATAGGGATAGTGATCCATGCTGTAAACACAGACAGCTTTATCTCGCCCCCCGTGATTTTTTGAATCCCCAACACCGTCACCTTCAAAACCGGATAATCCCAAAGAGAGCGCTTCTTTAACAGGTGCTTTTGAAATACCTGTTAGTATTTCCTTATTCAGAAACCTCTCCTTTTTCGGAAGACCTATATTTAAGGACTCAATAATCATTGTGTTTATGACAGCAAACCGTGTTCCTTGATCTTATTGTACAGCGTTCTTCTCGGTATCCCCAGGAGATCCGCGGCTTTGGATTTATTCCACTCACATTTGTCGAGGGCCTGCCTGATGTGCTCTTTTTCATTCTCCTCAAGGGTAAGAAATTTGTTATTGGCGGCGCTGTTTTTCTTCTTTGAGGTTTTTCCTCTCCTTCCTGTTATCTCTTCAGGCAGATCTGACATGGTCAGTACTTTCCTTCCGTCAAGATAGGCTATTTCAACGGCAGTTTCAACAATATTCTTAAGGGCTCTGATATTTCCGAGCCAGTCATAACCCATCAAGGTCTTAATAATGTTTCTCGTTACTCCCTCTACAAAGCCGCCGTACTCGGAGTTGTCTATAAAGTAGCTCGTTAAAAGCGGTACATCCTCTTTTCTGTCATTGAGATCAACGAGCTTTATGCTTGAGAATTTTCCCCCGAATCTCTCATAAAGGTCTCTTCTGAAAGTTTTATCCTTTACCATCTCATCCATATCTCTGTTCGTGGCGCCTATAATTCTGACGTCGAGAGATATTTTCTTTGACGGATCGCCAAGCTTGTTAAAGGTTTTATTGTCGAGCACGGATCTGATTTTACTCTGAATTTCAAGACTTAAATCACCGATTTCGTCCAGAAAGATCGTCCCATTGTTTGCATGCTCAAAAAATCCTATTCTGTCTGAAGCACCGGTAAATGCACTCTTTACGCTGCCAAACAACTCGGCCTCTATAAGACCGTTTGGAATAGAATTCAGATCGACCTTTACAAACCTTTTTTCATTTCTGGAAGACATTTTATGGACCATTTCCGCCAGGTAGGATTTGCCCGTACCTGTGCTGCCGAGTAACAATATGGTTCTGTCGCTTTTACTGAGGTGATCGATTTTATGATACACATCCTGCATGGAGCCGGTTTTTCTATTGCCTATAAATTTGGTTTTCCATTTATGAAAATCCATGGTCTCTGTAACTGCAATATCGTCTTTTGTACTGTAACAGGCCCCGATATGCTTTCTGATAGTCTCGTTTTCAGTAAGCAGCACAAGTCGCTCTTTACTGAAATCGTTGAATTTTTCATCGGGAATGTTATACAGGTAGAGAAGCCCGATCGTCTCATTCAAGGTCTTTACAGGCGACAAAGCAACATTAATTCCCTGGGCCGTCATGGAAAAGTGCGGGATATTATCTCTCAAAACAGATTGATAAAGAAGCTTCGGTACGGCAGGAATATTGTAGTCGCCAACCCCTTCTTTATGCTTTATTAAGAGTTTTTTATTGTCATTGAACATGGCAAGGAAACCTGCCCCGGCAGAGACAATCGTATGACACATCTCTTTTAGAAGATGCCTGGAAAAGGAGTTGAAATCGTTTAGCCTCGTCAGATTGGTTATCATGGATAATACTTCGCCGGTCATGTCACTGTCCTGTATCTGGAGATGAATGGTTTCGTCAAAGCTTGTAGACATTTCATCGTTTTCGATATCCAGAACAGGCATCTCCATATTGTCGGAAGCCTCTATAACGGAGGATTGTGAAATTTTTCCGATTTTGATAATATTCCCGCATATTTCGATTTCGTCGCCCTCTTTCAGAAGCTTTCTATATACGCTTCGTTTGTTAACACCGATGCCGTAAAGGCTCCCCAAGTCTCTGACAAAATAATTGCCTTCGAGATTTTCGATTATGGCGGCATGAAATGCAGATATCTTTTTGTCGCTCAAATATATGTCGTTTACGGGATCGCGACCAATCGTGACAAGGGAAGTATAACTACTTTTTTCGCTGCCATCTTTTCCGTAATACAATTCAATCATAAATACAATGTCCCGCTAAATGTTATTAAGTAAAAAAAGTCGCTGCTTAAACAGCTTAACTTGATGTATAGCAGTCAGCCATTTTACAAAAAAATGGTTCTATTAAATAGTAAACTTACCCCTGTCAAGTCAAGTTTATTAAAAGGAATTTCAAAGAAATTCCTTTTAGATATCCTCTCCCCCTTTGAAGGGGGAGAGGGAGTAAGAGAAAAGTCCGTCCGATGGACGTTAAGTTGACGCCTGAAAACTTTAAAAAACCACCTGAATGCAAAGGCGGTATCCTGAATAGTCCAACAGTGGCAGATGCCCTTTTGAGCACAAATTTTTCATAAATCTAAATATTTGTGTATTGCTATTGTAAATGAAAGAGGTTAAAAAATTCACCTGTGGAGTGCAGTTTTTTCTTAGTCAACGGCTTAATATAGGGAATCGTACCTAAAACCGGCGTTTGGCAAAGTCTTGCGATAATCTGGGGGTTCGTTTTTTCTGCAATATCGTTGTCAGGCGGATCGGAATGGTTGAGGATTATCCCTTTTACTTCGATCCCCATACTCGCTGCAGACTCCAGTGTAAGCAGTGTGTGATTAATCGTTCCTATCGACACTCTTGAAACAACAACAACAGGAAGGGAGAGGGCAAGTATCAAATCGGAGACGAAGAAATCCTCTTTTATGGGTACGCGTAATCCCCCTATACCTTCTATAATCAGATAATCGCGCCTGGCCTGCATATACTCTACACTACTCATTATCTTCTGAATATTCACCGGTCTGTCCTCGATCTCTGAGGCAACCATCGGTGCAAGGGGGAGCTCATATCTGACAGGAACGATATGTTCCATACTGTCGGAAAGATCAAGGATCTCCTTCAGCCATGTACCGTCTCCGGGAACTAAGGCGCCATTGGTCAAGGTACAACCTGTTTCAACAGGCTTCATCACCGAAATATCGATTCCCTTTTGCTGCAACTGCATAGCGATCAGTGCGGTCACCACTGTTTTCCCCACTCCTGTATCGCTGCCCGTTATAAATACCCCCTTTTTAGATAAAAACTTTTCCGCCATATTTTTACATCACTCTTGAATCCATTGTAAATACCTGACCTGTTACTCCCTTTACCGGCAATAAAGAGCAGATCATCTCAGATACCTCTTTAGGACAGGAGAGGCGTTTTAAGAGACTTTCTTCCTTTGCACGTCTCGCTGCGGTCCTGTTTTTTCCGCCCATTTCAGTGTCCATATAACCGGGGAGAAGGGCGTTAACCCTGATATCGTACATGGCCAGTTCCTTTGCCGCTGTCAGAGTCAGCCCGATCAGCGCAGCCTTGGACGCACTGTAAGCAGTCTGCCCGATCCTGCCTTTAAACCCTGAAACAGAGGAGATATTTATGATATGACCGCCTCTTTTCATAATCGGAACAACATCCCTGATAATATGAAAGACAGCTGTCAGATTAAGAGACATTATTTCGTCCCACTGCGTCTCTTCGGTTTTAATTAACAGGGAATCGATATTCATACCTGCCGAATTTATGACATAATCGAGGGAAGGAGCTCTCTTCTCAATAAATTGAATCAAATGTCTCCTGTCAACGTTACGCCTCAAATCGGCTCTACATGGAGTAATCGAATCTTTATACCTGCCAAAATAGTTGATAAACGAATCGTCGGCGCTAAAGTAATGAGCGAACACGCGACACCGATTCCCGGCAAGTTGGAGTGCTGTTTCACGTCCCAATCCGCCGGAAGCTCCTGTAACAAGGGCGGTTTTCATTTTTGAATAGACCTTAGAGCTTTTAAAAGAATCTCTATATCCTCTTCATCATGCCCTGCTGTAACGGATAAGCGAAGCATCGGGTCTTTGACTGTGGGCGGTCTTATTGCAGGCGCATAAACCCCCTTGTCGAATAGTTGCTTTGCAACGGTAAGGGCCTTTTCCGAAGATTCCAGCATTACCGGAAAGATCGGCGTGCCCCTGTCGCCGGTTTTCATTCCAATTGCAGATAAACCTTTTCCAAGGCGTGTTATATTACCCCTTAATGCAGCAATTATCTCGGGATGTCTCTTTATATAATTAAGCGAAGCGATGGATGCCGCCACATCGGTAACCGGAAGGGCTGTGGAATAGATAAGACTTCTGGCTCTGTTAATGAGATAATCGATGATATCCCCGGCTGCTGCAATGTAACCCCCAATTGAGCCAATCGCCTTGGAAAGGGTCCCCATAAGAACAATAAAATCCTCCGCCTTAAGACCAAAATACTCCAACACGCCTCTGCCCTTTCCCAAAACTCCGGTCCCATGTGCGTCATCGATGTACAAAAGCATTCCCTCTTGTTTGCAAAGCTTGAAAATCTCGGGTATATTGGCGATATCTCCGTGCATACTAAAGACCGATTCCGTAATTATCATACCCTTTGAGCCTTTACACTCTCGCATAAGGCTTTTCAGATGGGAAATATCATTATGCCTGTAGATCAGCTTTTCCGCTTTGCTCAATCTGCAACCGTCTATCAGGCTTGCATGGTTCTGTTCATCGCTGAAAATCGTAAAATCCTCTGATGTCAAAGCGGGAACAGCACCGATATTTGCACTGTAACCGGAATTAAAAACAATCGCCCCTTCGCTGCCTTTATAGGAAGCAATCATCTCCTCGAGCTCGCCATGCAACGGGCTGCCTCCGCTCAGGAGCCTTGATGCACCGGCGCTGAAACCGTATCTTTGGACAGCCTCTTTCACTGCACGAATCAATTCGTCATTCCGGGAGAGTCCTAGATAATCGTTGGAAGAGAAATTTAACAACTCCCTGCCATCGATCTCGATCAACCTGCCCTGTGACGTATCTCTGTCCCGAATCCGCCTGTAAAGGTTGTGTCTCTTTAAATCTTGCAGTTTTTCTTTGTACATGGTGTATCGGACATAAAATGCTGAAAAGAGAAGAAAAAACGTAACTACTCAGGTGGCTGGACTGAAGGCCGAAGACTGTCAGGTTAAAACATGTGTATTGGTAAATATTTACGCCTTTTCATCGGTCGACGAATCATTATTTTTAGTTTTTTACTACAGCCTTTAGTCTTCAGCCTAAAAACCTAAGTAATTACAAAACATTATCACATAGGATGCGGGAATGTAAATACCATTGGTCCGGTTATTGCCAAGAGGTTTTCGGATGTCCATCTATCTGCCGGAGTAATAACAAAGAGTGTAAAATCATTGTAAATATGGTATCATTATATGTTCAAGAGGGGTTATCTTTTATGGAATTATCCAACAATCTAAGAAAAGGAGGAACTATGGCAATAAAAATTTACTTATTTCTGGTTTTCATTTTTCTGCAAGCTGTATCTGTCCGGGCTGAAGAAGTCACTATTAAAAGCACTTCATCGGATCGAACAAACATGGAAGTAACAATTTACAACAATAATTTAGGACTTATAAAGGATACTCGAAATATCCGTCTTCCAAAGGGCTTGGGCCAACTGCGATTCATGGATGTCGCCTCCCATATCAAACCGGTTACAGTGCATGTAAAATCCGTAAACAATCCCGATGCCCTTACCATTCTTGAACAAAACTATGAGTACGATTTGATTAACGAAAAAAAGCTTCTCGACAAATATGTAGGAAAAAAAATCAAGATTATCGATCGGAACCGATTTCAGGACAAAAAAGAGGAGCTGGAAGCCCTGTTGGTAAGCAATAATAATGGCCAGGTCTATAAGATAAACGATGAAATCTATCTGGGACATTCCGGGCATAAAATTCTGCCTGAAATACCGGAAAACCTAATTGCCAAACCAACTCTGATGTGGCTTTATGAAAACAAATCCGACAAAAAGCACCACTTGCAAACCTCCTATCTCACTACCAACATCTATTGGAAAGCCGATTATATAGTGGTACTGAATAAAGACGACAGTGAGGCGGATATTTCCGGATGGGTGTCCATAGATAATAAAAGCGGAGTTACATATAACAATGCAAGACTCAAACTTGTGGCAGGTAAAACAAATACCATAGCGCAGAGGCCACCCTTACGAGCGATGAAAGGGATGATGCAGGCAGAAGCAGCAGCGCCGTATTTTGAAGAGAAGGAATTTTTCGAATACCATATCTACGATTTGCAGAGAAAAACAACAATTAAGGACAATCAAAGCAAGCAAATAAACCTTTTGGAAGCACATAGCGTAAAAATAGAAAAAGAGTTCATAACACACAGCGCCGGCTCCCGCTTCACAAGAAGACATAATGAGAGTGAAAGGAGCCAACCTGTGGATGTGTACATCGCTTTTTCCAATTCCAAAGACAATAACCTCGGTTCTCCACTGCCTGAAGGGATAATGCGGCTTTATAAAAAAGACAGCGACGAAAGTCTTCAATTTATCGGAGAGGACAGAGTAGAACATACACCGACAGATGAAGAGGTGAAACTAAAAACAGGCCTGGCCTTTGACGTAAAAGCCGTACGCACTCAAAAAGAGTACAAAAAAATAACTTCCGGACTCTTTGAAACAGCATGGGAGATAGAGATAAGAAACCACAAAAAGGAGAATATAACTGTCACGGTTATAGAATCATTGCAGGGCGATTGGGAAGTACTCAACAGCAGCCATCCTTATGGCAAAACAGATGCCTTTACCATCCGATTCATTATTGAAGTTCCGGAGAAGGGAAAAGCAATGGTGGCGTATCAGGTGAAAACCGACCTGAGGTAAGAGAAAAGTCGCTGTTGAAGCAGCTTAACTTGAGATCAACACATAAACAGTGGAACAAAGCGACAATGTCAATAAAAAAACTTACAGGAAAAATACTGTTTTATCTCTTGGCTCTGGCAATACTCGTATATTCGCTCTTTCCCTTTTATTACTCTGTTGTCTCCTCCCTGAAAAGCAGCGCGGCTCTTTTTGATGTCACCTATTTCCCTTTTAATCCTGACTTTGGAAACTATAAGACCATATTCAGGGACCAACCTTTTGGAAGAAATATTGTAAACTCCCTTATAGTCTCTTCGGCAGTCGTTATTCTCTCTCTCTTTCTTAGCACGACAGCGGCCTATGCCTTGGGCCGTATAAAGTTCAGAGGTCGGAAGCTTCTCCTCTTTTCTATTCTTGGTGCTTCCATGTTTCCACAGGTCGCTGTTTTATCGGGAATGTTCGAAGTTATTAGATTCCTCGGTCTTTACAACAATCCCTTTGGCCTGATTTTTTCTTATATGGTTATAACCTTGCCTTTTACGGTATGGGTGCTCACGACATTCATGGGGGAAGTCCCTGTTGAGCTTGAAGAAGCAGCAATTATAGACGGCGCGACACCTTTGCAGATTATTACAAAGGTGTTTATGCCGCTCCTTGGTCCCGCCTTTGTTGCTACAGGAATTCTGGCCTTTATTGCAGCATGGAACGAGTTCCTTTTTGCCCTCACCTTTACTCTCACAAACGAACAATGTACGGTGCCTGTGGCTATAGCACTCCTTTCCGGGTCAAGTTCCTATGAACTTCCATGGGGCAACATCATGGCTGCATCGGTAATCGTAACCATTCCGTTAATATTATTGGTTCTGTTCTTTCAACGCAGAATTGTAGCAGGATTGACTGCCGGATCGATTAAAATGTGAGAGATCAAGCAATCAGGCCCCTAAGGAACTTACATCGACAATTTTTTATCGATCTTTCATATATAAAATAAAGCAAAGGTTTTTAAAATACAACAGCGCAAAGAAAACGTCAGCATCAATAATTATTAATTGACAATCTTTATATCGTCAATCGTCAATTATAATAGTCGCTTATAAATGAAATTGTGTGCAAAATTTTATGCCTGTTGCCTTGTGCCCTAAAACTTCTTTAATGACTGCTTGCCGGGTCAGGATAGTACGTACTGTTATTGCACCATTCCTCTTCTTAAGTTCTCATAATTTGATATAAAATATATCACGCTATGATATAATATATATCATATGACAAACCTCCATACATATAAACCGCGCCTGCTTACCGAAAGATTAAGGGACGCAATCGAATTCTCTCCTGTTGTCGTACTATCAGGCGCAAGACAGACGGGGAAGAGCACTCTTCTTAAAATGGAGGAACCATTCAATCAATGGCATTATATAAGTTTTGATGACCTCGACATGCTGGCTCTTGCCAGGGAAAACCCTGAAGAGATCATAAATATTTCTGACAGACTCATTATCGATGAAGCACAGAGATCTCCTGATTTTGTACATGCCGTAAAGGTTGCGGTAGATCAAGACAGGTCCAAAAGAATCATATTGTCCGGGTCCGCTAATATTCTGTTAATGAAAAGAGTTTCCGAGAGCCTTGCTGGAAGGGCGATTTATCTTAATCTCATGCCTTTTTCTCTGAATGAATTAATGGAAGTCGATAATGACTGGATTACATTTTTCTTGAAAAATAAGAAAATACCGGACAGCGTAAAGGTTGTCAATGAAAAAGTTGTTTCATTATCAGCGATTCTTTTCAGGGGGTTTATGCCTGAAGTCAGTTTTATGAAAAAGGAGAGACACATCTCCATGTGGTGGGAGGGATATGTGAAAACATATTTGGAGAGAGATGTCAGAGACATTGCCAACATATCGTTTCTTCCTGATTTTCGTACCATAATGGAACTTCTGGCTGATAGAACGGCTCATATCCTGAAACAAAGTGAAGTTGCAAGAGACGCCTCTTTGTCTCAGGCTACACTTGGCAGATACATTAATATATTGGAAGCTACAAATCTGTTTATTAAGCTCAGACCATATTCAAAAAATATATCAAAGAGATTGATTAAGTCGCCTAAAGGTTTTTTTGTCGATCCAGGTCTGATTGTCTCGCTGACAGGCCATACGTCTTCGAAATCGGTTCAAAGGCATATGGAATCAAGATTATTGGAGTCATTTATTCTATTAAATCTTATAGTACATTCCTCTGCTAAGGGGGGAACAATCTATTACTTCAGGACTCAGGGAGGCAAGGAGAGAGAAATCGACTTTATTTTTGAAAGGGAAAACAGGTTAATCCCTATTGAAGTAAAGCTTACGGACCATATTTCAGTAAGAGATATCAAAAATATACTCTATTTTAAAGATATATCGGACCGCTATATCGGAGGGCTTGTAATCTATGCAGGAAATGAAATAAAGCAGCTTTCAACCGATATTTATGCAATTCCATGGCAGCTGATGTGAGTTGGAGGACAATACTATTAACTTAAGGGGTGAAGCACCTTCCGACGGAAGCGGGTCATGTTTGAGAAGGTGCAGCGAAGCGGAGCCTTTGAGTTTAGCCGCTGAAGGCGGAAAGTGTTTTGCTCCTTAAGTTAATGACATTGAGTTGAAGGAGGGGAAATGTTCCGCTACAAATACAATGGGAGGCTTAATTTTTTTGATTTACAACGCAGGGGCAACCCTGTGCATATGTTTCGGTTTCATTATGGCAAGTGTTATTCTCAGGGGTGTAAAGAAAAGCTTCCATAAAAGCCCTGTTATTAACGGCATCGACATCGAAATAGCCGATCGGGATTTCGTCGTTTTTATCGGGCCTTCGGGATGCGGAAAATCGACAATATTGAGGCTAATTGCCGGACTGGAGGAACCGACTGACGGGGATATCTTCATTAACAACAGACGCGTAAACGATCTGCCGCCGGCAAAAAGGGGTGTGGCAATGGTCTTTCAATCGTTCGCACTCTATCCCCATATGAGCGCCTACGAAAATATGGCCTTTGGCCTGAGGCTCTCAAAACAGAACAACCTGACCATAAGGGAGAAGGTCTGTAAGGCAGCCGAAACTCTGGGCATCTCTCATCTCCTGGAGCGTAAGCCAAAGGAGCTTTCAGGGGGGCAACGCCAGAGAGTGGCGATAGGACGCGCCATTGTGCGAGAACCGGAGGTTTTTCTCTTTGACGAACCTCTCTCCAATCTCGACGCGGACCTTCGGGCGCGTATGCGAGTGGAAATCGCCGGATTGCACAAAGAGTTGAATACAACGATGATTTATGTTACACACGATCAGACAGAGGCCATGACAATGGCGGACAAAATAGCCTTGCTCTCGGAAGGTACAATACAGCAGTACGGCGCCCCCCTTGAATTATATGGCAACCCGGAAAATATTTTTGTCGCCGGATTCATAGGTTCGCCGAAAATGAATTTTATTGACGCCGAAATTGTGATGCTTACGGATAAAACCCCGGCTGTCTCACTGCCGGGAGATATTGTGTTTTCTTTGCCTGCAAAGTGTAGAGATGTCGCACCAGGCGACAATATAACATTGGGCGTGCGCCCGGAACATGTGTTGCTTAACGGCAAAGGAGAAATACAACTTTCCGCCGAAATATATATAATAGAACGTCTCGGAGGGGAGAGCTATATTCATTTAATGCCGGATAACACAGATAATATATTCATCGTACGTGTCCATGGAGATACAAAGTTAAAGGCAGGGGAGAGAACAGAGGTAAGTTTTTTAATTAAAAACTGCTCCCTGTTCAATAAAAGAGGTAAAAGGCTGTAAAAGGGCAGTAAGCTGACAGGTATCGGCTTTCCTTCCTGTTCAATCATAAGCTCACCCTGTAAAGTGAGTAAAGAATCTCCATGCTTATAGTTGATTGCGAATACCTGACGACTGAAGCCTCTATTCGCCCAATTCGTAGAGGTTGAACAATCCGTTGAGCACCAAATCGCCATAACTTACGATACCCAATACTTTTTCGTTTTCTATTACCGGTACAACGGAAAGGCCGAATTCGTTGAACAATCTGGCGCAATAGCGTACATCCATTTGAGGCGGCAGGCTTATCAAGGGCTTTGCCATTATCTCATATATATTCATCCGCTCGGGCGCTCGGTCCTTTGCCAGTACTCGATTGGCGATATCAGCCAACAAAACCATGCCGTATGCGTCATCGGCATTTCTTTTCTTCACTATAATAACGCTTGCGCCTGAATTACGCAAATTAAGGATCGCGTCCTTCACTGTCACCATACCGTCTAACTCGATAAAATTATTTTTCATGACATCTCTGGCGCGGATAATCTTTCTCTTATTCATATTTGATCCTCCACCGTGCTGCTGAGTTGCTCGATCTGGTGTCCAACCCCCACAGCATCTTCGACATCTATCTGAAAAGCAATACCTGTACCCGGTTTCTCTTCGAATTCTCCCGCTCTGCCAATCTCTTCGAGAATATGTCTGCTCAGATGTTCCTCCGCCAATATCACCAGCATATCACGTTTTGCTTCCAGAGCAAGTCCTAAAAATGTTTTCGATCGGTTCAGTCCTTCACCTCTTGCATTGGTAATAACCGTCACACCTGTCGCGCCGGCTGCTCGAGCTGTTTCCATCACGACCTCTGTTTTGTGATCTTCAATAAAAACTACGATCATTTTAAAATGCATTACACACCCTCCTTGTTCCTAAATAAGCTTTCCGGTAATTACTCAGGCGGATAGACTGAAAGTTAAAAACTTTCAGGTAAAACATACGTTATCACTCTAACTATTTTATTGACTTACACTGAATTCGTTTTTGGTTCCTCCTGAATATCTGAGTCCTTTGCTTTCTGACGTTGTTTTTTTTTCTTAGCCAGAAAAGTACGCGCCTCGGACAACTGCGCATAGGCCATCACTGACATTATCGGAAATAAACTTGCAAACGCTATCAGTCCGAATCCGTCGATAAGGGGACTCCGTCCCGGTACGGTCTCTGCAAGGCCCAGCCCCAAAGCAGCGACTAAAGGTACTGTTACTGTCGATGTGGTAACACCTCCGGAATCATAAGCCAGAGGTATGATTAACTTAGGTGCAACCCAGGTTTGAACAACGACAACGACATACCCTGCAATAATATAGTAATGTATCGGATGGCCCACTACGATACGATAACTGCCAAGGGCAATACCGATGGCTACACCCAGCGCCACGGCAATTCGCAATCCCCACACGCCTATCGCTCCGCCGGATACTTCATTGGCCTTGATAGCCACGGCAATTAATGAAGGCTCGGCAATCGTAGTACTCAGACCAATCATAAATGCAAAGAGGTATACCCAGCCGTAATCTCTCCAATCCGTTACTTGAGCAATATCGATGCTTTCCGTCGAAGCATCGGCTCCGACAATAAACAGAGGGTCGGTCAACTGTTCGGCCATTAAACGGCCAATAGGAAAGAGACACTTCTCCAGGCCCAACAAAAACAGCGACAAACCAAGAATAACATATATAAAACCGATTACCGTTCGCTGAAAATTCGGAATCGGTTTACGGATCACTGCAAATTGAAAGCCGAAGATGATTGCCACAATTGGCAATACATCGGTAATCGTTTCCATGGTTGTTGCAAAGATTTCGGATATCAATGTCATCTGATCACCATGCCGTAAGCCATTACAAAGATCATAGGAGTCAGGGACGCGAAGGCTATCAGGCCAAAACCGTCAACCATGGGATTACGTCCCTTTATCGAAGAGGCCAGACCGACACCAAGGGCCGTTACCAAAGGAACGGTTATGGTGGAAGTCGTTACACCGCCGGAATCATAGGCAATGCCGATGATTTCTTTTGGAGCGAAGATGGTCATTATCACAACGACTATATAACCGAAGATAATCAGATAGTGTATGGGCCACCCCTTTAAGATACGTATTACGCCCAGCACAATAGCCAGACCTACCGAAAGTGCAACTGTCAGCCGTAAACCATTGGCATAACTCTCCATGGCAGAATCCGTACTCTCTATCATATTACCTTCTGCCGCAACTTTTGCGGCTTCCTTGGCTACGGCGATCAATGCAGGCTCTGCGACAGTCGTACCAAAACCCAGTGCAAAGGCAAAAACCAACAGCCAGGATAAACTTCCCTTTCGTGCAAAGGCGTGGGCCATCGATTCGCCAATAGGGAATAATCCCTGTTCAAGTCCGTAAATAAAAAAAGTCAGGCCTAAAAGAACAAACAGCACACCCGTTAAAAGCTGAAGAATATTATCCAAAGGCTGTCTCAAAACGACAAACTGGAAAAACAGCACAACCGCTAAAATGGGCGACAAATCTCTCAAACCGCCGGTCATTGATTTGAGCAGTTTTTTTAAAGTTCTAATCAAATGGATTTCCCTTCAATAATCAATGTCATTAACTTAAGGTGCTTTGCTCCTTAAGTTAATGACATTGATTCTATAATAGTATCAGAATTGACTATTGATCTTCAATAAACTCTTCACCTGCAACAAGACATCTCTCGGCTTTCTCCAATTGTCTGCCAATGTAGATGGCATGTGCAATATCGGAAATTGCATGATCCCGCTTTAATTCGTACTGAATTCTTTCAGCCTTTTTGCTGCTGTACTCACCGATGTTTTCACCATCGTATATATGTCTTACAACTATACTGTCCTCTTCGATGCTCACCCTGAATTGGCCGTTGGGATCGGCCTCGAATTCAAGGTTTCTCTCCTTCTCACGAACAACGTGCAATACTTTTTCGTAATCCAAGGAATTTATGCTTATTGAATGACTTATAACCGTAATACTGCCCGATTTTATGCCGACTTCATTACTTACAACATCGAGTAACTTCATCAGACCGTAAAAATTTTGAAGCCATGCATCGACTGCATTGTGAACCCGAAAAACAGCCGTAAGGGTAAGTCTGCCATCAAAGACCCTGAAAAAGAGAGACACAAGGCACGGAGCGCTTCTGCGGGCCGTAAGGTCCGATGCGGGATCCCACATGGATATAAAAGCTCTCCTTGAAAGCCTCTTTTGCTTTAACTCTCTTATGCACTCCTCTATCCCATTGACTCCGAAGTAGGTTCCTATCCGATTTCCGTAATTATAATCCTCATCGTCCCTGATTTCTCCGCTAACGATACTCTCCCCATATCTCCGAAACAGCTCTGTGGAAAACCCGTACTTGTCCAACATATCGCTCTTCTCCTCTGCCGGCTCTTTAACAATGACTCTGACGTTTTGCAACTCCTGCCTTTTTCCTTTTACCGGACCGAGATCAACGAGGCAGCCAAAGCGATAGAGACGAAAAATCAGCTCTTTCCATGCATCGAGGGGAGTTTTTTTTACTATATCGTGATTCCCCGGATGACTCGGGAAAAAACTGATATCCGCCTCCTGGAGCTCGATCTCAAGTCGTTTAAAGGAAGAGGACGTTCCCCGGAAAGACTCCAAATCCGGTCTGTTGAAAAACTCCCCGGCCTTTGACGCAACGTCGATGTCGTTTATATCGCCAATACAAACAATTTCAGGCGGATTATCGAACAGAGAGGGGGTGAGGCAGTTGTCAAGAGTTCTTTTTGTATTGATGATCCTGTTTCTTCTCTTTCCCAGACTTTCGTATTCCTCAACCCCCTTATAAAAGAAATTGGTAAGTTCATCGAGCGACCCCGATCTGTCTCTTCCGCAGATTAACAAAAATCGAATTCCCGGATTATACAGGAGGTTGGCTATGAGAAATTTAAGACCATTGCCGTATAGATTGCCTACTGCCGCTATGGGAGAAGACAGGGGATCGAGATCGATATTCATCTCCGATAGTCTGGCAGTAACGTACTCTTTTCTTGACCACAGCGTCACAACCCCGATAAATCCAAAGGGATTAACAATTGAGATATTCTCTTTACAGTGTAGAGGAACGAATTCATGAGCCTGTTTGTGTAATGTTTCCGTCATGGTCGATTTTTGCCCTTACTTTTTCTTTTTAAAATATCCCCTCGGTGCGCCCACATTATCGAAAGCGGAATTGAAGTTTCGATAAAGGGATTTATAATTCTTTATTCGATGCCACTTTTTCAGATACCCCTCGGGCAGTTCATCGACAAGGGAAACTCTCTCCCACCCTCCCGGTACGGGAAAGGCGTAATAGGGGAGGTCTTTGGGAACGCCTCTTACAAATATAACTTCAGGGAGAACCCTGTCCATTCTGGCCATATAGACTCTGTGCATACCGTCATTGACAATATTGACGACAGAACCGTCCGCCTCTATAGACTCTTCCACAACAGGGGGAAGAAGATCTATCGGCTCTTCTGCATCTTCCAACCAAATCTTAACATATCCCTGCAAATTAAAAATATCTCTGTTATGCTCGAGTAAAGCCCACTTCAAGTCTCTCACCTTTCTCAATTCCTCTACAAGGACATAGGTTTGCGGAGGGCACAGGGAGTTTACGGAGATACGTTCAAGAGAGATATAGACGTCTTTATAGGGGTACACCTGAGGAGCTTTCAACATTGCGACCTTTTTAAGTCGTCCGATAAGATCCCCTGCCGGAAAGTGCTCTATTTTTGTTATTTTCATTCAGTTATCGCCTCCGATAAGAATATTTGGATAGAAATACTCACTACTAGTGTTTGTATTATAAAAAAAAGCAGGATTGCCATACAATATGGAGCACTTGTTTTACCACTTTCTATGTTGATAACTTTACCCGCCCCTTAGACGCTCTTTAGTGAAAGCTCACTAATATTTTATAATAGCAGGACATCTGTCTATCGAGGTTTTTAAGATGAAAACAGACGACACTCTCCTTGAGAAGTACGATTATTCCTCAGATATTAAACTGAAAGAGCACTTTCATGCCTGGGATGAGAAGATTAGACAGGAGATAATGAATTATGCTCCCATGAGCAGCTACGGTCGGATTTTAATGAGCCATCTGGTGCGTGTATCCAGAGAAGGAGCGAATTTCCTAAGAATCCTTGGATTCGGAGATGTGGCTGCCAATAATTTTAAGGCGGCCCTGCTGTTTCACGATCTAGGGAAAATACATCCCTTTTATGAACCGGGCATTTGGTCCATAAAAAATCAGCCCACAAAAGAACAGAGGGTGCTGAAAAAGAAAGAATCCGGCCTGGGGGCTGAAATGTTAAAATCCTTTGCCGAGAAATACGGCCTTATCGAACATCCCCACATCAAAGTCAGGCACGCCGTTACTCTTTATCACCATGAACGCATCAATGGTCAAGGTACGGAAAAGGTAGACGCCTCAATGCTTCCCGTTTTTGTGCAAGCGGCATGCATTGTCGATACTTACGATGGCGATCTGATCTATCGCCCTCACCAGAGCCGCCCCCGCACGCCCTCTGAAGCATTGCTGAGGATGTTGGGAGATGAGAAGTCCGACGGAAAATACACAGGCGCTTTTAACAGGGATTTGCTCCTTCGTTATATAAGAATGAAGGAAAGAGAGTTGGGAATAAAGGTACTGTAAGCGTAGCATCGAATGTTGAACTAAGGAATTAAACCAATTCCGATAGAACCTCTCTTTCCACGATTTCCGCTGAAATTATCGTTTGAAAACTATCCGATTCGAAAAAGGCCTGCACATCAGTGGAAACACTCAATACCTCGACAGTAATTTTATCGTAAAAAACCTCTGCATCTATGATTCCGTTCATCTCGAGATCGACTCCGAAATAGAAGTCGTAAGCGCCTTCGGAAAGTTCTGAAGTCGTTTCTATTGTCAGAGGCTCTACCATCATCAAAGCGCCCTGATATGTTGGCGCCACCGCCAACTCTATCTTTTGCCATTTAAATGAAAAGGCGTCGAAATAATAGAGTGAATTTTCCTGGTGATCGAATTTTATCAGCCACCAGTCGGCAAATTCGCCGCCAAAAAGTCCCGGATTGAGTTCAATGCTCACAGAAACGCTTTCATTTGAATTAACGGAGAGTGAGTTTATGCTGTTATTGGCTCTTATAACGGCAGTCGGAGTGTCCGGAGTAATGCCGAGATCGATTTTATAAATCATGTCGTTTCGAGAGTCCGAATTCCACAGATAAACACCGTCATGTGTCAGACCCCTGGGATCTATGTCCGGGGCTATAAGTTCATCGAGCACCTCGCCTTCGATAGTGAGTTTATAAATCCTATCGCTTTGAGAGTCAACGTTCCACAGAAAAGTTCCGTCAAAAGTAAGGCCCTTGGGATTTATTCCGGGAGAAGTAAAGAAATCCAATATCAGTCCGGAAGTATCCAACTGATAAATTATGTTTTCAAAATCGTCGGTAATCCACAAAGACTCTCCATCATGGGCCAGCCCCCTGGGATGAGGACCGGGCGAGTCGAATTCTGCGAGTATCTCTCCGCTTTTTGCATCGATTTGATAAATAAGATCAGTACTGGAATCGGTATGCCACAGAAAACCGCCGCCATAAGCAAGGCCCTTTGGATTTGGCCCCGGAGATTCGAGATAATCTATAATCCCGCCTGTCTTATCCATTTTGTATATCCTGTCAAATGCCTCGTCACTGTTCCACAGGTATACGCCGTCAAATGCCAGCCCTCGCGGCATGGTTCCGGCAGCCTCGAAAGAGTCGATATATTGACCCACTTCCGAATAGCCTACGGAATCATATAAAACACTATTTAAAATGAATGTTATTATGAGTAATATTTTTTTCAGCGCCTTCACAACCAAACCTCCTTACTTCTAATTTAAAATAGGCATGCACTCACCGGACACTTTGCCGGTTAAAAGGCTTCTCGTTGTTTTTTCTCTCCCTGTTGTGTTATTTTTTTTGCACTTTCGCCTTAGCCGTTACCAACAAACAAGCCTTTTATCTCAAACTTACCGCAAATCGCTGTAAACGGATGAAATAGTAGGAAATTAGTAAAATGTCAATCCCTGTGATCGTCTTTTCCATGGATACCGTGAGAGGCAGAATTATAACCATGGCTTTACGTATGAACGGCTTTAAACCTCTCCTGTTAGGGACTTATTATGAAATAATAAAAGAAGTAGGGAGGCAAAGACCGAGGATACTTGTATTTGACACTGTCAAGTGTTCTGTAAAGGAACTCGAACTTTTGCGTGAACTCTATACTGATCTTCCCGATCCCACACTTATAATCCTGGCGGACCAATCCTATTATAACACACTTATTGATTATGGAGTCAGTAAATTTTCCATAATAACGGACCATTACGATCCTGTAAAAATAGTCTTACGGGCGAGAGAGATAAATGCAGTAAAAGCAAAGAGAAAGGTGTTGCTCAGAAAAATTCGCCTTTTCTTTAAAAGCCAGACCCTCTGGACAGTTAGAAGGACTTTGTACTTGATTTCAGCAGCCATTATCCTTATGGCCGGTCTGACAGGGGGTTATCTTTACTGGTGCCTCTCTGACATTCCCGATGTCTCCCGACTGGAGGCGTATGCTCCCTTTGAAACCTCGATATTATATTCCAGCGACAATGAGATGCTTGCAGAACTTTATTTGGAAAAGCGCACATTCGTGCCTCACGAAGAAATACCGGAACATATAAAAAACGCTTTCATCGCTATTGAAGACAAGCGTTTTTATGAGCACCACGGAGTCGATTTTATCAGAGTAATAGCGGCCGCCATAAAGAACCTGGAGAGTAAATCCTTTGTTCAGGGCGCCAGTACAATCACACAGCAATTGGTAAAGATGCTTTTTCTGACTCCCGAAAAATCCATTACCAGAAAAATAAAGGAACTGATACTCTCTTTAGAGCTTGAAAGAAAATACAGTAAAGAGGAGATATTGGGACTCTACCTGAACCAGGCCTATTTCGGAACCAGAGCCTATGGTATTGAAGCGGCCTCTCAAACCTATTTCGAAAAAACCACTGAAAATATAAATGTCGCCGAAGCAGCCCTCCTGGCTGGGCTTCCTAAGGCTCCGAACAAATACTCTCCCTTTAAAAATAAAAGCGAAACCGTGGGCCGAAGGAATTTGGTATTAAAACTAATGCACGATAACGGTTTTATTACAAAAGAGGAGTATAATCGGGCTATCGTTCATCCCATTCCCACAACTTTGCACGGACGGAAGCATAAGGCCCCATATTTTGTAGAATTTATCAGGCAGCAGTTGGAGAAGAAATATGGTGATCTGATTTATGCATCAGGGCTGAGCATTTATACGACCCTGGACTACAGGATGCAGCAGATTGCCGAAAACGCAGTTGGCAACGGGATAAAGAATCTGGAGATGAGCTGTATATACGATGTACAAGCGGCTCTGCTTGCAGTGGATATAAAAAGCGGCCATATCAAAGCCATGGTAGGTGGCACGGATTTCTGGCAAACACAGTATAACAGAGTGACACAGGCAAAAAGGCAGCCCGGTTCGGCCTTTAAACCTTTCGTCTATCTCACTGCCCTTAACCAGGGGCTCTCTCCCGATCATATTTTGCAGGACCGCGCCATTACGTACAAAGGCACAGGCAAAAATGACTTCTGGACCCCTGCCAACTACAACAGACGCTACAATGGAGAAGTAACTCTTAAAGATGCGCTTACTCGTTCGCTCAATGCAGCGACTGTCTTTCTCGCCAATGATTTGGGTATTAAAAACGTTATCAATACAGCCCGAAAGCTTGGAATACAGAGTAAGATCCACCCCTACCTTTCCACGGCTCTGGGAGCTTCCGAAGTGACTCTTGAAGAGATCGTTTACGCCTATGCAGCATTTTCCAACGGCTACAGAATAAAGCCGATATATTTGGAAAGAATTATAGACAGGAAAAACCTTTCCCACTCCATATCGGTGCAAACCCCTGTAAAAGTAATAAATGAGGAAGAAGTCAAAGCAATCAGGGAATTGTTGAGATCGGTCATCGTCAACGGTACAGGTAAAAAGGCAATGGTCCTGGACAAAACGGTATACGGGAAAACCGGTACTACCAATGACTCGATCGATGCCTGGTTCGTAGGATTCGACGACAACATTGCAGTAGGCGTATGGGTCGGCAGAGACAATAACAAATCCATCGGAAAGCATGAAACAGGCTCCAGCGCGGCCCTGCCTATCTGGATAGATTTTATGGAGAATATGTAGTATCATTCAACTATGATTACCTCAAACTCCAACAGTAAAATAAAAGAGGCAATCAACATAAAAAAGAGACATGCCTCCCTGAAAGAGAGCGCCTTTTTTATTGAAGGAGTAAGGCTCATTGAATCTGCGTTGAAATCGGGGATTCATCTGATCGACCTCTTTTACACGGACCGCTTTGCAGCGAGCGAAAGGGGTGCGATAATTATAAGTTCCGTTAAGAAAAGAGGAGGAACTGCGATACATGTCTCGGAAACCGTTATGACCCGTTTAAGCGACACCGAAACCCCGCAAGGCGTCCTGTGCATTGCCTCAAAGGCCAAAGAAGGGTTAAATGAATCAGTGACAGGTGAAAACTCCGTACTATTGGTCTGTGACGGCATTAAAGATCCCGGAAATATGGGCGCAGTTATCCGATCGGCGGACGCCCTGGCCTGTGATGCCGTTATATGTACCCCGGACACATGCAATCCCTTTTCTCCAAAGGCTGTAAGAGCTTCGGCAGGGAGTGTTTTTAATATCCCGCTGATTTTTGAGCAACCCGAAAACATTGTGAACCTGCTCAAGCAAAGGGACATGAAAGTAGTCGTTTCCGATCCTTACAGGGGAGAGGCGGTTATGGCAGTGGACCTGATTTCTCCCTTTGCACTTGTTGTCGGAGAAGAGGCGGCAGGTGTGAGCGAGTTCTTTAAAAGCAGAGCTGATGTCTTTTTGAATATTCCGGTTACAAAAAGGGCGGACAGTCTTAATGTGGCGGTTTCATCGGCTATATGCCTCTATGAAGCATTGAGGCAAAGGAAAAAGTAATGAGTCAAAAATTCCTTGACAACAGGTTTGAGAGAGTACCATAATGAAACGAAAATAGAGAAAACGGGATAAACGACCATTATGAAGTCCGACGACGAGGCCGGGAAACAGTATAACGCGATCATAAAAAACAATAACGACTACACATATGAATGGTTTTGAAGTTATAGACATATCGGGAGATGTGGGTTACCGGGTGTGGGGCGAGACGATTGAAGGGCTCTTTGTCAGCGCGGCAAAGGGTTTTTACACCTTTATCACCTCTGTCGATGAAGTCAATGAGATCGAGAGGCTGGATATAGAAGTAAGCGGAGAACCTCTTGAAGTATTATTGATTAGATGGCTGAATGAGCTTATATTTGTATTTGAGACAAAAGGATTTGTAGCAAAAGAAATAGAAATCCTCCATATGACCGATAAAATTGTAAAAGCGAAACTGTCGGGAGAGGAGTTCGATCCTGACAAACACGAAAGAGGTCTTTCCATAAAGGCGGCCACATACCACAATCTCAATATTGAAAACAAAAAAGGTATATGGGATGCTGTTGTGATTTTTGATGTATAATAGAGATGATCGTTTCTAATCAGGCAAGGTATACCATTGCTGCCGTCGGCAAAAGATCGTTTTTTACCGATCCCCACATCATGTGGCTTTAAAATGAGTTGAACCTGAAAAGTATGTTGAAAAGAACACTTGCAGGCGTCACACTGGTAATAGATTCCAAACTTAACTTTTATTGTTTCCGAGAGGTATTATGAGCGAAATTAAAAGAATAGACGACAATAAAATAGAGATTCCAACGGGCTTTAAAGAGGGTATGCAGGCGCCGGGAATAATTTTTGTGGACAGGGAACTGGAAAGTCTCCTGGAAAGTCAGGCGATCGAACAGGTCGCCAATGTTGCCACATTACCTGGGATAGTGAAGGCCTCGCTGGCAATGCCCGATATTCATACAGGATATGGTTTTTCGATAGGGGGAGTGGCCGCCTTCGACGCCGGTACCGGAATAATATCACCGGGAGGAGTCGGTTATGACATTAATTGAGGAGTCAGGCTCCTTAGGAGCAATCTCAAAAGAGAAGAGA
This sequence comes from Candidatus Magnetocorallium paracelense, assembly GCA_029001845.1. GTDB lineage: Bacteria > Nitrospirota > Thermodesulfovibrionia > Thermodesulfovibrionales > Magnetobacteriaceae > Magnetocorallium > Magnetocorallium paracelense. The sequence continues at coordinate 60,252 of JAREWP010000086.1, forward strand.
TCGCTCTCAAGGTAAAGGACCTCGTCGGGGTCCTTTATAGAGAAATACCTTCCGGTGTCGGCTCAAAGGGGCGTATTAAGCTCGGCGTTGAGGAGCAGAAAAAAATCATTAAAAAGGGCGCCGCGTGGGCTGTAGAGCATGGTTACGGAAGCGCCGAAGATCTGGAACGAACGGAGTCCCGGGGATGCATGGAAGGCGCGGAGCCTTCCCTTATCAGCGACAGAGCTTTCGAAAGAGGCAGGGCGCAGCAAGGTACTCTGGGATCGGGCAATCATTTCCTTGAAATACAATATGTAGAAGAAATACTGGACATCAATACGGCAAATGCCTTCGGACTGTTTAAAAATCAGGTTACAATAATGATCCATACAGGGTCCCGAGGTTTTGGCCACCAGGTATGCACTGATTCCCTTGAGCTGATGCAGGTTGCAGCAAAAAAGTATAATATTCGACTTCCAGACAGGGAGTTGGCCTGTGCGCCTTTTCGCTCCCAAGAGGCGGGAGATTATTTCGCATCCATGGCGGCGGCAGCCAATTACGCCTGGGCGAACAGGCAGTGTATAATGCATTGGACAATAGAAGCTCTGATGAAATTTCTTTCTATTTCTCCACTGGAGCTCGGCGCCGGGCTTGTATACGATGTGGCCCACAATATCGCAAAAGTGGAGACTCATATTGTAAATGGCGAAAAAAAGAAACTCATCGTTCACAGAAAGGGTGCAACAAGGGCCTTTCCTGCAAAGCATCCCGAACTGCCCGATATTTATAAGCATGTAGGCCAGCCGGTGCTTATTCCGGGCGATATGGGAAGAGCCTCTTATATACTGGTAGGACTTGAAAAGGGAATGGAAGAGACATTCGGTTCCACATGCCACGGAGCGGGTCGCGTCATGTCAAGGCATAAGGCGATAAAGAAATCCAAAGGCAGAGCGATATGGCGCGAAATGGAGGATATGGGAATCTCTGTGAAGAGCGCCGGCAGAAGAACTCTGGCAGAGGAGATGTCAGAGGCCTATAAAGATATCTCCAATGTAGTGGATGTGGTGCATAATGCCGGGATATCCAAAAAAGTGGCCACGCTGAAACCTATGGGAGTGATAAAGGGATAGAAATGAAAGTAAAAATAGGAAAAATCGATTTCGCAAATTTATATCCGATTTATCATTTTCTTGAAAAAAGCGAAACTCTCGGAGCGTGTCGTTTTATAAAGGGCGTACCATCCAAAATTAACGCCCTTCTTAGAGAAAATAGCCTCGATATCGCGCCTTCCTCTTCTATAGAGTATCTCAGAAATCGTGCAGCCTATGATCTGATAGAGGGACATTCCGTCAGTTCAGGGGGAAGCATAAAGAGTATCCTTCTGTTCAGCAAAGTAAGAATCGAGGACCTTGGAAATAAAACTATTCTGAGCTCTGTCCAATCGGAGACAGGGGCGGCGCTCTTAAAAATCATAATCACTAAATTTTACGGTCTGAACGCCCGATTTCAGATATCCTCTTTACCGCTGAGGGAAGGCCTGAAAGATCATTCAGCCTTTTTTTTAATAGGCGATGACGCCCTGAGGGAGGGGTGCAAAATAAATAACCTCCTTGAAGTGCATGGCAGTGGAGAGGGGGAATTCTATGTTTATGACCTTGGCGAAATTTGGCAACAACACACAGACCTGCCTTTTGTCTTCGCGCTGTGGATAACGGGTAAGGGAAAGGTGGAAAAATCGAAAATCGATGCTTTCAGACAAGAACTTGACCAGGCAAGGGACAAAGCATTATTAAACTTCGAAAATCTGGCGGTTACTTCTTTTTACTCAAAAATTTTTTCCGCCGATCTTCTGCTTTCTTACTGGAAATCCATAAATTATACTCTCTCCGATTTGGAGTTTAAAGGGCTTATGCTGTTTGAACACTATTTACGTGAACTTGGATTGATAGACACCATGAATTCTTAACGTTCAACCGAAACCGTCACTACTCCAGGGGAAATCCCTTTTCCGTCCACTCTTTTACTCCGCCTCGCATCCAGTAAAGATTGGAAAATCCCATCTTTTTCAAGGCTGACACGGCCTTGGCGGACTGCCATCAGGTAGTGCTGTTACAATAGACCACAACTCTTACACGCTTGCTCAATTCCGTAAGATAGTGGCACTCCTCGAGATACTTGACAGTCCTGGCAATAGAAGACTCTTTTAAATCCCTTTCCTCTCCCACGGGGCAACTGACCGATGTCGGGAGATGACCTTTATTCATGTAGTCATCCTCTCTCCTTGGATCTAAAATAACCATCCAGCGTCTTGAATCTATCCATGCTTTAATGGTAACGGCGTCTACCGTGGTAATTCCGTCAAGTGTTTTTGGCGTCGCTCTGGCGGCTAAAACCAAAGCATTGGCAGGGATCAAAAGAACTGAAAAAAAGATGGCGAGCGTTAGGGAGCACTTCATTTGAACGACTCAAAAAATATATCTTTCCTGACTCCTTTACCAATCAGAAAATTTACAACCTGCACCGGTTTGAAATAGAGCCTCAGTTTCCACACATTTCTGCTTGTTCCTTCAAAAATTGTTTCGTCCAGGTTGTCAATTATCTCGGCCAGGATATCTATTTCATCATCTTCAAAATTACTCTTTATATCAAGATTTTCTTTTATATTGCCCGATATTTTTAACTCGGAAAAGAGATTATTTATAATTGAGTTAAGAGAGGTCTGATAAGAGGAACCTGACCATGATTTCAAAAACCCCGGTATATTCAGCAGGTATTTGCTAATTTCATTTGTATCGGGGAGATTTCCGAGATGGAGGAGCCGTATGTTGTAGTTTGAAGCACAATGCTTCAACAACGTGCCTGCCAGTTGATTTTTTCCTTTGCCCGGCATCCTGTTTATTACAAGACAGGGCGCGAAACTTTCGCTGACTTCCTTTATAAGGGGGTAGATAGAGGGATCGATCTCCCGCACCTTTTTATCCAGCCATTTCAACATGATAGCACCTTCGTAACCATCGCTTTCTCCAAGAGTATTCATGAGGGAGTCAATTTCGCGATGATTTTTAAAAACTGCCTGAAGTTTTCTGAAAAGAACTCCCTTTATAAATCTGTAGGCATTCATAACAGCGGCAGGCTCCGGTACGGTTATTATTAATCCCTTGTCAGAGGAAGCGAAAAAATCGAGAGTACTGAAATGGGTGCCGGCCCCGAGATCGATGATTACAAAATCCGCATGAATGGCGCGAACATGTCGTATGAGTTTCATCTTTATCCATGAAGCGGGATTCGCCATACCTGAAACATATTGCGATCCGCTGACAAGCTTCAGGTTCTCCACTTTGGTGTTTAAAAGGATTTCATCAAGGGTCGAAACTTTTTTCAGGAAAAAATTGGCAAGTGAAAGCGTGCGTCCCGTAACACCGAGATATGAGTGAAGATTGGCGCCTCCAAGGTCAAAATCTACTAAAACGACTTTTTTCCCCAAGCCTGCCAGGGCAGTTCCGAGATTTACGGCAAAAACGCTTTTACCGACGCCCCCTTTACCTCCGCCTATGGCAAGTATATATCCTGCTTTTCTGTCCAGCTTCATAAACAATCAGCCTTAATACCTAAAGTAATTACTAAATATTATATAATAACAGATACTATTATCAATACAGGAGGTAATTAGAGATGCAGCTTTTTCTTGTTCAGCACGCCGACGCCAAAGAAGAAAGCGAGGATCCTGCAAGGGGATTGTCAGATACAGGTGTTTCGGATATTGAGAGAGTCACTTCATACATCTCTTCTCTCGAAATAGAGAACGGGAAAATATATCACAGCAAAAAACTTCGTGCAAAACAGACTGCCGAAAGGTTGTCAAGGGGGCTCAAAGCAGGGGCCGGATTAGAGGAGACCGATGGTCTTTCTCCAATGGACGATCCCCATATTTGGTTTGAACGCCTGAAAGTAATACATGACTCAGTTGCTTTGGTGGGTCATATGCCTCACCTTGGAAGGCTTGCTTCTCTGCTGATTTGTAACGATATGAATAAAACCCCGGTGATCTTCCAAAGAGGGGGAGTCCTGTGTCTGGAGAGGTTAGAATCCGGTAATTTTGCTCTTCGTTGGATGATAACGCCTGAGATTGTCTTGTAATGAAAACACTCTTTGTAATAGTCAAGACACTTGTAATCTCATTTATCATACTGTTTTTCCTCTTCCCCTTACACGTTTTGCAGGCGTTTTCGATGTTGCGGGAGTGGAAAAATCGATGATGAACATACACGACCCCGGGGGGGCGTAATAATAAGGAGGTAACGATGTCCAATGAACTCAGAAGTAAAATAGTAAATATTTTAAACAAGCCCCAAATAATGAGTTTCGCCACAATGACAGAGGATGGGAAGCCCTGGGCCAGATATGTAGTCGGCGTTGCAGACGACGATCTTACTATCCGATTTTCAACTTTTTTATCTTCTCGTAAGGTAACCCAGATAAAAAAGAATCAAGAGGTTCACATACTGTGCGGCGTATCTACAATAGAAACGGCAAGCCACTACCTTCAGATTCAAGGTCGAGCCGACGTGACACAGGACAAGGAAGAATGCGCAGGCTTTTGGCATGATGACCTGAAAGCGTATTTCTCCGGCCCCGACGATCCCAATTACTGTATTTGTCTTGTAAAACCCTACAGGATCGAATATTATACCATGAACTCACAGGGGCCTGAGGTTTGGGAGGGATAGGCGGGAATATTGTTTATACTCTCTAGCCTGTGGTAACATAGCTGGCCATAAACAGCAGTCAGCTATCAGCGATCAGCCTTCAGCAAATGAAAGTGCTGATCTTATGCCAATAGTAAGCTTCACCTTACGGGTGAATGTATTTAGAACCATAAGTGTTTCAATTTAAAAACTGATAGCTGATAGCTGATGGCTAAATGCTTTTTTTGATTATTAACAGTACGGATGACCTGAGCGAGTTTTGAAGAGCGGTAAAATTTACATCATAGGCATTGGCCCCGGAGGGAGAGAGCACATAACTCCTGCGGCTCTCAGGGCTGTCGAAGAGTCTGATGTGATAGTCGGTTACACTCTGTATCTCGACCTTATACGCGATCTCATCAACAATAAGGAGGTTCTGTCCACCGGCATGACAAAGGAGTTGGAAAGGTGCGGAATGCTTATGGATTTTGCCGTGAAAGGTAAAACAGCATCAATGATATGCAGCGGGGACCCCGGTATATATGCAATGGCCGGACCGGTTCTTGAAGTACTGAAAGGCAATTCCGTTGAATATATATTTTCAGGAGATTCAGGCGCCGGCGCTTTGAAGGGTTCCGCCATTGAAGTCGAAATTATTCCCGGCGTGCCGGCTCTTGCCGCCTGTGCTTCCAGAATCGGAGCACCTCTGATGCATGACTTTGCATCCATCAGTCTGTCTGACAGACTGACTCCGATGAGTGTAATCGAAAAGAGATTGCATGCCGCCGCCGGTGCGGACTTTGTTATCGTGATTTATAACCCCAGGAGCAGGGGAAGAGCAGAACACTTAAAAAAAGCAGTTAACATTATTTTGGAATACAGACCAGGAAAAACGCCTGTAGGCATTGTGAAGGGAGCGACGAGACCTGATGAAAAGGTGCTGATTACTTCCCTGGGAGATGTTCCCTTTACTCTTGTCGATATGCAAAGCACTGTAATTGTGGGAAACAGCAATACATTTACCTGGGGGAATACAATCATAACACCCAGAGGATATGAAAGAAAATACGATTTCACATCAGTTGGCCCGGATGAAGACCCTAAAAAATAAAATTGCGAGAAAAAAAGCAACAATATTTATAACAGTTCACGGGGTCAGGGATCAAAGGTCAGTTTCTGTTATAACTTCTTCATCCATTTACTCCCTCTTCCCTCAAGGGGAGAGGAAACCAGAGGGAATTTCCTTGAAATTCCTATAGGAATTAAATAATGCTGTTTCAATGTATAACAGGGCTGATCGTATTTTCTCTTTTCGCCTGGTTAATAGGCGAAAAGAGAAGCGAACCGCGATTAAAAACCATTGTTCTCGGCCTGTCGGTGCAATTTGTTTTAGCGGTTTTACTTCTGAAGCTCTCTTTTTTTAAAGAAGTTTTCCTTTTTCTCAATAAAGGCGTCATTGCTCTGGAAAATGCAACAACAGGGGGTACATCTTTTGTCTTCGGTTATCTTGGAGGCGGAACAATACCCTTTGACGAAAAGTTTCCCGGAGCAGGCTTTATTCTGGCCTTTCGAGCTCTCCCCCTTGTCCTTGTTGTTAGCGCCCTCTCTTCTCTGCTGTTTTATTTGAGAGTTTTGCCTGTAATAGTACGGACTTTTTCGTTTTTATTACAAAAAACAATGGATATCGGAGGGGCCGTGGGCTTAGGGACTGCGGCGAACATCTTTCTCGGTATGATAGAATCTCCTCTCTTTATAAGACCCTATCTGCGCGATTTAACAAGGAGCGAGCTCTTTACAATTATGACCTGCGGCATGGCGACGATTGCAGGAACGGTCATGATCCTCTACGCCAGCATTTTAAAGGATGTCATACCGGGTGTTATGGGTCACATTCTTGCCGCATCAATCATAAGTGCTCCTGCTGCAATCACTGTAGCAAGACTCATGATTCCGGAAACCGAAGAATCCACATCGGGCGGCATGGCGCCTGCGACAAATGCAAAGGGATTTATGGACGCCATCGCAACCGGTACAGGCGATGGCGTAAAATTATTGATCAATATAACAGCAATGTTGATTGTTATGGTCGCCCTTATCTCCCTTGTCAATCAAATATTGGGAGTGATCCCCGATATAGGCGATAAAGGCGTTACTTTGCAAAGGATACTGGGATTCATAATGTCTCCTGTCGTATGGCTGATGGGAATCCCCTGGTCCGAAGCCCCGACAGCAGGGGGATTGATGGGGACAAAGACAATTCTCAACGAATTTCTCGCCTATCTGGACCTCTCGCAGCTCCCGGAAGATGCGCTTAGTCCAAAGAGCAGACTGATTATGACATATGCCATGTGCGGATTCGCCAATTTCGGCAGCCTCGGTATCATGATCGGAGGAATTGGGTCCATGGCGCCTGAGCGAAGGGATGAGCTTATATCTCTTGGCCTTAAATCCATAGTAGCAGGCACGATAGCCACATGTATGACAGGCTCGATTACAGGGATTTTAATTTCTTTTTGACGGAATGAAATTAGTAAGTGTAAAATACCTGCATATAACGAATCTCTTTTGATTCCTCAATCTCTAAATTTGTAATTCAATAATTAAGTATTTTATGAAAATTAGTTTATTTTCCATAGCAAGAAAAAATATTAAGAGGAAATTTTTCCGCAGCGTTGCAATAGGTCTCTCCGTTGCCATCGTAGCCGCCACGCTTTTTGTCGTAACCACGATTATGGGGTCTGTGGAGACCAGCCTTAAAAAAGGCACTGCACGCCTGGGAGCCGACATTATGGTCGTTCCCGCCGAGGCGGAAGCAGAGGCGAGAACGGCATTGCTTGCAGGCGAACCAGGTACTTTTTATATGGCTAAGTCCCTTGTAGATGCCGTGAGAAAAGTGGAGGGAGTCAGAGACGTTTCCAGCCAGATTTATCTTAAAACAGCTCAATATAAATGCTGCGATGTTGGTGATATGTTGCTGATCGGGTTCGATCCTGAAAACGATTTCACTATTATACCGTGGCTTACCGAGAGATTAAACAGGCCTCTGAACCACGACGAGGCGATTATGGGCAGGGGGCTCACTGCTTTTGCTATCGGAAACAGAATGAAGTTCTACGGCAGCGAATTCGAGATTGTCGGCATGCTCGAAGAAACAGGTATGAAATTTATAGATAATTCCGTCTTTTTCCCCTATCAGGCGATACAGCAGATGGCTGAGGATTCGAAAAAGAAGAATGACGTCCAAACTGTTGAACTGTTGGAAGATCATGTATCGACCGTACTGGTTCAGGTAAAACCGGAAATAACCCCTGAAAGGGTGGCTATTTTTATCGAATACAATGTTCCCGGCGTAAAAGCCATTGTCTCGGAGCAGGTAATTTCTTCTGTCAGGAGACAGTTGTTCGTTCTTTTAAGGAGTATTCTCTCGATTACTCTGATTCTGTGGGTAATGGCCTTACTGTTAATTGGAGTCGTATTTTCGATGATCGTTAACGAAAGACAAAGAGAGATCGGTTTGCTAAGGGCAATGGGCGCCAAAAAGGGTAATGTATTCAGGCTTATACTGACTGAAGCGTCCGTCATTTCCCTTGGAGGAGGCATTGCCGGCCTGGTCTGTGGGGGGGCTTTTTTATATTTCTTTAAGAGCTTTATACGGTCTGCTCTAAAAATCCCCTATCTCTGGCCGTCGACACCGGATTTTATACTCCTGATTCTGATTTGTCTGTTTTTATCGTTTATTACAGGTACGGGCGCTGCCCTCTTCCCTGCCCTCAGATCCATGACTATGGAACCCTATGAGGCGATACGCAGGGGTGAGTAATAGCTTATAAGGAGAGTTTATGATAGAAGTAAAGGAGCTGTCTAAATCATACAAAGTGGGAAGCGAAACCGTAAATGCAGTAGATAATGTGTCTCTCACAATAGATAAGGGTGAATTCGTCGCCATTGTGGGACATTCGGGCAGCGGAAAAACCACTCTTCTGAGCCTTATGGGAGGGCTTACAAAACCTGTATCCGGGACAGTCACCATAGACGGCGTTAATCTTTGGTCCATAAGCGATAACGATCTTTCTGTCTTCAGAAACAGAAAGATGAATTTTATATATCAGTTTTCAAGTCTGATTCCCACCCTTAATTCTCTGGAAAATGTAATGCTCCCCACAGCATTTGGAAAAGAAATCACAAACGCTTCGGAATACGCCTCGGAACTTCTTGAATTGATGGGCTTAAAAGATAAAAAGTTCAGCTATCCGTCGCAGTTAAGCGGAGGCCAGCAAAGGAGAGTCGCAATCGCAAGGGCTTTTATAAACAGACCGGAGATCATCCTGGCGGACGAACCGACAGGCGATCTCGATGAAGAAACCGAAGCGGAAGTAATGACTCTCTTTCATCGAATGAACAGCGAGCAAAAAATTACATTTATTTGCGTCACCCACAGCACCGATATCGCAAAGCAATGCCGGAAGACATACAGAATGAGCCAGGGGGCTATTAAAGAGGCTTAACCCGGCAAGTTAGTCACCAAACACGGAATAAGGCATAAGGAACATTCGTTATTCCGGTAAAAGGCGGAATGCGGCGTTAAAGAGCATGTTATACTATTCCATCGACTGTTTTAGTCGCTTCCAAGTGAAATTGTGCGCAAAAAAGCACCAAGATTTATGAATGTCAAATGTCAAAGCTCAAATATCAAAAAAAGAAATGTAAGCAGCTTTTGGCATTTAGTCATTTGGATTTCATTTGACATTTGGATTTTGTCATTTGTCATTAAAACGTTTCGGAAATCCTGTTTGGTTCCGGCTACGCCGGGTTAAGGGTAGCGTAAAATAACTTACCCGGTTTGATTTCTGCCGTATCTGATATCATTAATTTAGCGATTTTATATATAGTGACAACTGCTCTTCCTGATCTGCTGTCATGTCTATAAATTTTGCAGCTACTATACGAGTTGAGGAATCGGCGATGGTTTCCGATTGCCCCTTCCTGACTATTCTTCCTTTTACTTCAAATACTTTCCCCTCATTCTCATACTCTATATTCAATACAACTTCATCCAATATTTTAGGAGGCTCATTGTGAAACAGAAAAATCCCTCGCAGTCCTGTCATGCTTATATCTATTAATGTACCCTCTGCATAATTGGAGTGAAACTTTAACAGCACAGGATTATTAACATTATATCTGAATGCTCCTCTTCTGTTAAATTTCTCATTCACTACCAATATCTGATAAATCACTTTCTCAACGGAAAAGGGCTCCACTAAACATGCATAAGCTCCAATATTAATCATTTCCTGAGCGTTGTCTTTGTTGTCTATATCAGTAATTACAATTATCGGGGCGGCTTTATTTACGGAGTGAGTCCTTATTGTCCCTATCAGACTTATTGTATCAATGTCATTACTGCCATATCTGCATAATATAACCTCATAATGATTCCTGTTCAACAGCTCATCAGTATCATTCATTGATGTTGATCCATATACTTTTGTTTCAGGATGATTCTTTTCAATCCCCTCAATCAGAAATTCTCTGGTTTCTTCATTTGTATCTACTACTAATATTTTAAAGTTATCCATTCTTTAATACCATCTGTTATTTAATATGCGTTGATTACTTTGATGAGAATAGAGTTTAACATAATTACTTAAGTTTCGCACCCCAAATATGTGAAAAAGGCAGAGCAGGCAAGCAGACCCCGCACCACGTCCCTTGCCCTGAGAGTAATGACAAAGATCAAGCCGGATCCAATGTAATTACAGCAGGAAACAGAAAATCAAAAAAAATATCATTTTTCGACAGACTACCTCAAAACAGCGCACTTACTTTTCACAAAACATTATTTTTTGAATTACTGTTCACATATTTTACAAGTCTATTGCAAATAAATAAAAATATTTAATAAATTATCAAAAAATAATTCAAGAGTAAATATCACAAATAAAATTATTTAATTATACTTTTAACTTGACTTTTAAATTCGTTCATGTTATTTTAGCGTGAAATATACGATTCAAACGAATCTCGCCATGTTTGCTTTTTTCTTCCATGTCATGGCGGGGCGCTTATTTACTAAAAAAGCATTCAGCTGTCAGCAGTCAGCAGTCAGCTAAGAAAAATCAATGTACAGCGCTTAAAGCATATACAGAGCTGACAGCCGATGGCTGACTGCTTTTTAGTCACATATAATTACAATGAGCACAAAAGGCAACAAATTTCTTTAACTTATGCCTTATGCCTATATCCATATTTGATTCAATCTTACCGTGTCGGTTCAAACACAAATAGGCGTAACGGTACGACGATAGACATAAGTGAATTACCGGATACGCTTCCTGCCTATCTGATCAATGTAATACCTGAGTTAAGGATTGACGGTGAAGTCGTAGTTACAGGCAGCTCTGTAAATCTTGGAGCGAATGAATCTTTTACTATGACTTTTAGCGGAGCAAATCTTAACTCTTCGACAACATTCAATCAAGTAGCTGCGGGAGAGTTTTATGGAATTGTCATCAATCCAGGCAGTATCTCAGAAACTCAGTTGCTGGTTTTAGAAGAGACAATAGAGAAGACGAAATCAGACATGCTGAGTCAAAACTATACAGAATACACAAAAGACGATATATTGGGTGATCTTTTTTATGCTACTGCGCTTTTGTATTATGCAAAATATGACTCAATCAATTCTGTAGAGTCAAAAAAGATGGGTGCAGTAAACGTAAGACTCCCATCTGAATCTTCTGTTTTTAATAAAATAAATACAACATACCTTTTTGGATTTCCTCAATTTGCTAAGCATGGCGGTATAGCAATAGACGTTGCCAGAAATATCAGTATGAATAATGCTTTGGACGGGGACAAAGATACAAAAAGGTTCTTTAATCAGACTTCAGGGATTAACTCTTCTATTTTAGAGCACGCTGTGCTTGAAGATGTTTATTCGACTCATGAAGCACCTGTTGAAGGGATCAGTGCTATTAAGGCAATACAAATTGCCAACGATCAGAATATCCCGGTATATTTTATTGATCAATCTAACATGCATTTGATTCTGCCACAACTTCAGGCAGATTCTGATGTGATTTTTGATATTAAAAATGCAGTAAATCAGAAAAAAGTTGTAATAATCCCACAAAAAAATATTACTTTAGATGGTTGGACCGGATGCGGTTATCTTGTTTTAGATATGGAAGCAGGTGATGGCGCCTATATGATAAGTGGCGGACTTAATGGTGGTCAAATTGCAGTTTTGACGATTCTTATAATTTTTTAGCATCGATTGGTCTTGCTGCCCTGACTGTTTTAATTGCACTTATGGTACCTGATTTTGTTGCTTTTATGATTTCTATAATCGGAAAAACATCTACTTTTGTATATGTTTCTATTATGTTTTACACACCTTTTTTTCTTTCTGGATATTCTTTCTGTAAATTTTATCTTCCACCAAGTGCATCTACTAGTACTAAAGTTTTTTGCACTATTGTATTGGCCCTTATGTTGATAACAGCTAAAAAATTGTCGCCTTGAGCTAAATCACAGGTTGTGATAAGGAGAAAAGCTTTACTTATGTTAAAATTATTTAAGGAAAAGCTGTATCATAAAACAATTGTCAGCTCTTTATGACTGAAAAAAGCTAAGCATGGAAAGTAAAACTATATATACTGAAGAATTTCCTGTGAAGATAAACTCTTCAAAACCAGGAGCATTTTTTTTTGCAGGCAGAATGTTTGATTTTTTTTTATTGCTTGCTCTTATTTACATTGAATTTAATGCAGTAGTGATAGTAGTACTTTTTTTGTTTCTTAGCTTATTCAAATTGCTTGATCTAAGAATTGGCGCAATTGAAAAAACAGTAGAAACATGCCGTTATATATTAAATGAGAATACAATTTTGTCTTTACAAAATGAAGAATTTAAAAATAAATTAATAAGAAACGATACGCCTGACCCGGAGAAAAAGCTAATAAAAAAAAACGATAAAAACAGATTGATTTTTTTTTATGTTTTATTTTTTATATCATTGCCAGTATATGTATATATCGATTTAGCAGCTCCTGAGAAAGCTTATTTAATTATAGTATTTAATGTACCATTACTTTATTTAGGTTTGGCGATATATGATATCCGGAAAGTGCAAAATTATTTTAAATATATTGTTCAAAAGTTTTCAGCTACAGCATTAAATAATGCAGAATACAGAAAGGTTCCGAAAATCGATTTAATCTATTTATGGAACAAACAAAAACAATTATTAACAACCATATCAATAATAATTGTACTAATTATTGTTTTCACACTGATACAATTTTTTATTGATACTGGTTTTAATCAAATTTTTTTTATTATACCTTTTTTCAGTTCCATACCTCTTTTTTTTATTAATTACAAACTACGAGATGTAGTAACTGTCACACTAGAATTATTAAGAGATTATGACAATACTGTTAAAGAGCAATTGGGCGTGATTTACAGGCCTGACCTTAGAGAAAAAGATAGAAGCTATAGGGATGATTTTAAAAAATCAGCTCAAAAAGAAATCTGGCAGGAATTAAACAAAGATGTCAAGAGTTTTTTTGATATAAAAGAGTTATTTAAATAGTTATCAAGTCATGTAATGCATCTTATTGACAATAACGTTAAAATATGTATATGTATAATTGAGTATTAATTTAGGATATCGTTTCTATAATATTTTTTTAATGAGTTTTATGCTAAAAAGTAAAAATGAATATAGCTATAGATAATTAATAAGATTTTTATTAATATATCTAATATTTAATGAGAAATTTTGTTTTTATTAATCATGCAATTTTTTCTAACAAAATTTCAATCATCGATCCTGGAGGCGTATATGAATACTGCAACAAAAGTATTACTGAGTGTATTATTAATCATAGTAATCGTCACACCCATCCATGCCCAATCCCCTGAAGTAACCAACGGCCTGAATTACCTGACAACCACACAAAACCCTGACGGCTCATGGGGAGAAGAAGACTGTGCAGTTATATATACGCCACTCTGTCAGTGATCGAAACGCTTCAGGAACTGGAAGAGACAGACATATCAGGCTATACGGAAGCAGTTTTGTGGCTCCGGGACCGGGAACCTGACAGCATGGAATATCTTGCAGAACGAATCTGTTTACTGTCGGAAGGCGGAGACGACCTGGAATTGTTATTGTCATACATGGACGAAACCTTTGAAAAATAAGGGGTAAATGGTCGGGGCGACTGGATTTGAACCAGCGGTAAAACAGCATGTTTTTCTTTATTTTTCAATAACTTATCTTATCGAGACATCCTTATTTTTGGTGCACAAATGGTGCACAAAACAGTGTTCTAAGCACCTGATGCATTTAAAGGACTGTATTACACGTTTTTTATAAAAAAGAAGTTGAGTCAAAGTAGTTTTCATCGCCCCTCTGTTCCCTTTTTTAAGATATCGAAGTAATCTTTGTACAGAAATCTTCTGTTCCTTGCATACCCTGTGATCTCTTTTAAAATTCCCTTGTCTGTCATATGCTTGACAAGACGACCGGCCGTAGCGTTTGAAATGCCTGCAATCCTGCAAATGTCATTAATAGTTACAATAGGTGTAGTAAAGAGGTGCTCCAACAGCTTTATTCCCCTTGGATTGTTTTCAAGGTTGGCTCTGTGTAGTTCCTGCAAGCCGATTATACTTTTTGCAGTGTCCGTAGCTTCTTTAGACACTTCATATATGCCTTTAAGAAAAAACTTTAACCACCCCTCCCAATCCCCTTTAACTCGAATACCATTCAACCTATCATAATATTCGTCTCTATTCCTTTTGAAATAATAAGAGAGATAAAGCAGCGGTTTTTGAAGGATGTCTTCATGAACCAGAAGGAATGTAATCAATAGTCTCCCGATTCTGCCGTTACCGTCCAGAAAAGGGTGTATTGTTTCAAATTGAGCATGAACCAAAGCATTTTTTATTAATGCAGGCAAGTTGTTTTTTTCATGAATATATGTCTCCAGGTCTCCCAGTAAATCCAATAATAAGTGAGGCGGCGGTGGTACAAAAGCAGCATTATTAACAGTTGCTCCAGGTGATCCTATCCAATTCTGAGTTCTTCTGAACTCTCCCGGTGACCTGTGCATTCCCCGGACTCCTTTTAACAACTCTTCATGAATCTCCTTAATCAGCCTGAGCGACAAAGGTAATTCCTTTAATCTTTCCAAACCTCTGTTCATTGCTTTAATGTAATTGACTATTTCGTCTACGTCCTTAATAATTTCTCCTGTAGACTCATAATCCAGTATATCCATTAACGATGCCTGAGTTCCTTCTATTTGTGAGCTTAACACTGCCTCTTTTTTGACATACATGGCTACAAAAATATCGGGATCAGGCAGTATAAAGGCTGTTCCGTCCAGTCTGCCCAAGGCTCGATCCGCTTGTGAAAGGAGATCATGCAGCTCATTATCCCATACTATTGACGGCTCCGGCGGTAGCGGCTTGGGAACAAAAGCTTTAAATCCCTCTGCCTGCTTGATGTAGGTGCCTGCCCTTGATGAGAAATCTTTTGTTTTCATCAATGAAAATATGGCCTCTCTCAGAGTTTTATATTTTCATTATACTAAAAAAATGAAAATATAAACATCGTTTTTTCTTTATGTTTTCATCGGTGAAAATATATTGAAGAAGAACGAGGTCAATAAAGGAGTGAGTTATATACAGAAAATAGAGACGAGGGAATCGAACCCGCGTCAATGCTTGCAAATTATGGCTTGGTGAGTGGTTCTGGAACGAAAACGGAACGAGTGGGGTAATTTTAGTGAGTCCTATGAGAAAAAGAACTGCTTTGACTTAAAAGCTTTTCTACACGCTGTATACTTTCTTTAGCGTCTGATAGTGTTATGTGTGGTTTTAATTCATTGATTTTATATGCGCATTCTTCTTGATCGGAAATTTCATTTTCAAGCTTTACATACAATGCAGTGGCAAGTTTTTCAAGCTCTCTGACAGAGCAGGCTGATATTTCGGTTGCAATAAATTCAAACTGTTCACCGTATTTTTTTATGGCGGACTGAAACCTGTCTGTTACTTTTTCTGCAAGGCTTCCTTTGACATATGAAGGACCAAACGGATATTGAGGAACAGTTGTAAGAAGATTAATAGCCTTCATCTCACCAAGCTCATATTTTAAATCGAAAGAATATGGACCGTGTTTATAAAGAATAAAATCGTAACCAAAAGGTATAGTAAAGACTTTTTGCAGGAAGTATATGACTTTCTGTATGTGAGTCTCCCCACACCAGCTTTTTTCACCCTTCATTTTCTCTATTAACCCTATTAAAAGGGCTTTCCTTTTAAAGTCTTCCATCATTCTGACTATCTATCAGGCTTTTATTGTTTGTTTCTAATATATCTTTTTTATTACTTATGAAGTCTTTTTTGTCCTTTTCGTTTATATGCGGAGCAACAAAAACATAATCAATTACTATAGAAGGAAGTATTGCAGGGTTTATAGTAATTTTAAAATCGTCTGTGGTAGCCCAACATCTTTAGTCTGCTTCTGGCAGCAGAGAAATTTATGTCAAAGTAATGCGTCATTTTAGTGGCTAATTTGCCTACTATATGCTCATTAGACATTGAATCTATATCTATATCTATAGTTAGAGTTAGCTGATCTACTATCTCTTCAACCATGTTTTTTTTCATAAGAATTGCAGAAGATAAGGAACGAGCGTCGTTTTCTATGTAGTTTCTGTCTTTCTCCGGTAAACTGAAATATATCTTATTTCGCTCTTCTATTGACTTACAGTTACCAAAGATATCATGATGTATAAGATAATGCGCTAACTCTTCACCGAGAGTAAACCTGTATTTCTTTTCTTTCCTGTCATCATCAAGTAATATGTTGTCAATGAATATACGGTTTGAGTCCTTGATTATGAATGCCCATGTGTCATAGTTGGATTTTAAGCCGTGGAAAGTGTCAGGTATAAGATTGTATTTTTTTATTATGAAGGATTCTATGTCGAGCCTGTACTCATTATAAAATTCGCCTGCATCGCTTAGTTCTTTTTGGGCTATTCTTTCTATTTCAAATAGTTTATAGAATTTGATCTTGAGGTTTTCTGTATTTGCCACTTTTTATATCTTCAACAATTCCTTTTAACTGCTCTTCTCCCACTTCTTCATCTTCCACTGTTCTAAGTAACGCAGGAATAACTGCATTGTTTTTGATGAGTTTCTTTAAATCGGCAGGTATATCGTCTCGTGATTGAGAGGCCAGGTCATAAAAAGTCCTTTGCTCTTCAGTGGATAAATCAAGTTTAGTTGAAATAAGCTTAAGTTTATCTTCAGCAGGGGCAGGTAACGAACCGCTTTCTATGCTGCAATAGTTTGAAGGCTGCATACCAATGACTTTAGCAAATTCTCTTAAGCCGAGCTTTGACTGCAATCTTTTTTGTCTTAAAAATTCAAAAAAAGTTAGGCTGTTCAGCATTGCTTACCTCCTGTTATAATTCATTATAACACTTTAAACATCATTAATCAACGAGTACTTCATATAATTATCTCAGAAAATCCAGGCTTTGAAGGTGACATGGCGGTAATGTAATGCCTTGTAATGATTCTATTAAAAATCGACCTCTCAGAATGCGCCGTAAAGCGATAATCGGAGGCAATTAATAGATTGCATCGGGTGTGAAACAGAGGGGCTTACAATGGCTCTGAGGCGGTTATATTGAAATGCGTTTATTTTACCCGACAAGAAAGACCGGAAGTGGTGGTTTTATGGTTTTCAGTCAGGGGTTTTCTGGATTAAGCTTTCCTGTGTAAGGCTTGATTCCTGAAACCTTACACAAATAGATGTTACTGAATCATTTGGATCTGCTTGCAGGCAGTTATCATTTATGCTATATCTATCAACCTTGATGTCTCCGGAGATATGTTCCGGATGATATATATGGCAGGCTATTCCCAGGCGCTTTGGCGGATCGGGCGGGGAGGGTTGATAGATTTGGCAGAGAGTCGGATAAAAAGACCTTTAGGAGGTTCCTACAGGAAAAATGCTTTTATGTTTAGAGAGATGATGTTGATAAGGGTAATAGCAGTCCGCTCATGATCAGGGTGGGGATCAAAAGTGACAGGAACGCTTTATTGCGATAGCATGATCTGAAATAGTGGAAAAATTCCTCAATAAGCATAGTGACAAGAACAAAAAAACCGATTATCGGGAAAAAGATAATCGGGATAATCGGAACAAGCAGAGGGGCTGCAATGAGCATATCCCAATCACCCGTGAACCAAGCTGTGCAGACATAAAGGATCGTCGAGTAAAACCAAGCGATCCTGATCATTTTTCTGTATGTATAATCAGGTTCAGGTCCAAATAAAGTATACTCGTAGATATTCACGATATCGGTACTTCTCTCAGTTCGTTCTTCCGTAGCTTCTATACAACAGTGGTTGACCATGTTTTTTAACTCAGGATGCAGCTTTCTTGCTGTCTTCTATGAATTCATCAAGATTTTTGATATCGAAAAGAGTCCGCTTGCCTATTTTAATTGTCGTCAACCTGTTTTCCTTCATTAGGTTATAAAGTGTTGCTCTGCTAATTCTTAAATATTCAGACGCTTCCTTTATTGTTAAAAGCCTGCTCTCCATGATTGTTATTATAATATTTTCTATTTTTATTCAGTGCTGTTTTCTATAAGTTTCTCAATATCAGTTTTAATAATTCTTGTAGTTTTAGTGCCAAGCTTTACTCTGCGTAGTTTACCTTCTTTTAAAAGTCTCCAGATAGTAGGCTCAGATACTTTCAACATTTTTGCTGCTTCCTTAACTGTCAATAAATCGTCTTTGCTATGGCTCATAATTTTTTTCCTTTTTTTTCTATCATTTAATAAATAACTCTATCAAAACCTATTGACTTATGTCAATTAGAATGATATAATGATATTAATTGATAGGAATAAAAGTTAACATGAAGGTTTTGATTCTAATGTTAAGTTTGAAAATCAAATTATAAAGGAGATAAAATATGGATAATTTAGAGTTACTTGAAAAGCAGTTTTCAGGTGAAATTATCACTGACACAGAGTTTAATAAGGTAGAGAATGCTCTTGTACCAATTGATACAAGATATGAAGAATTCAATGGTGAACCTATCCGTATATCCATAATCTCTGACAATGGCGAAAAAGTGCCATTAATATCTCTAACAGCTATCTCTGCATATACAGGTCATGACAAAAAAGGTCTTTGGAACCTAATTAATGGCGATTTGCTTATAAAAGAGTGGTCAACTATGGTTGTAATGACCACAGTTGACGGTAAAAAACGTGAAGTTTTAGCCCTTACCCTTGATGGTTTTATCGGTCTGATGGTCAAAATCAACCCCAAAAGGATTAAAAATATCGAAAGAAGAGAAAGGATTTTAGCTTTTCAGAGATGGGCTATTCCTACTCTTCGTAAGATCATGTTCATGGAAAAGTATCACCTTGATTCTGACAGGATACCTCTGACCGCTCAGGAGATGAATGTTATCTTTGATATGATCAAGTATTATGAGAAGACCCGGAGCACCAATACTTATCAGCTTCTTCAAAAGACTCTACAAAAGGTCTATCCGGACTTTGTGCTTTCTGACAGGGAGTCTATGGATAAGATCGTAACTCAACTTAAACTACAATTCAACTGACTCATGAATGAGGTGCTGTTATGGACGATCTGATTACTTTTGTCTTAATACACATTGGTTGGGCAGGGCTGTTGTGTATAGGAGATTTTACGGTGACTGTTGTCGATAAGACGAGAGCCATATTACTGCTAAAGAGGATAGGAAAATGATTTGTAAAGAATGCGGAAGTAAGCTTACTACCAAAAGGACTATTCCTCAAGGACTTTCTGTTATCAGGGAGAGGAGGTGTAGTGAGTGCAATGTATCATATGAGACCATCGAGCTTAACAGAGACGATTACTTAAATGAAATTGAGGATTACAAGAGCAGGCTTAAAGAGGAGAGGCGTAAGACGCTACAGGCCAAGGCTGATTATCATGAGGTATTGAGAGCCGTCAGTCTGATCGGCAGGCATGTTAAGAGAATGGAAAGCACCGAGGGCTGATCCTGTAATGATATATGTATCAATATCAGGGCCTCCGGGGAGCTGTTCCGGATGTTAAATATAGCAGGTTATTTCCCGGAGCCGGGGCGGATCGGGCGGGGATCATCGGCAGATTTAGCAAAGGTTAGAAAAAGGACTTTATTGAGGAATATTACATGAAGAATGCTTTCATAATAAGAGAGACAACTCCGGCAATCACAACACCAATCATCCATTTTAGGAGTTTAAGCTCTGAGCGTATGTCGATATTGTCTACCTTTAAGGCATTGATATCATCCTTTAAAGCCATGATATCGTCTTTTGTAGCCACTTCTTTTACAAGGTTTTGTTTTATCTTGTCGGTATCGGGTTCAATCTCCCTGATAACTTCAACAAAAGCGTCCGTAGCATCATCTCCGAGCTTCTCTCTCAATGCCCTTGGTATGGTTATAACTGCCATGGCTTTATTATATATCGCATATGGTCATAAACACAATAGATGTATTCGGTGAAGAGTTGCCTGTTTAGTTTATATAGGCTGAAGGAGACGCTATGCCGACAATTAAAGTAAGCGAGTATACCTACAGTGAATTATTAAAAGATACTCCAGATGCGATTAATGACAATGACAGGCTGGTAACAGTCATTGTCAACGCCCGACATTATAAGGGCATACATGAGGAACATTTGAGAGATATGGAAAGAGAATTAAGCGGGGCGCCAAAAAAATAAAAACCTGTAGGGGGGGGGGTATTGTTTTTTGAAGTTCCTGACGTTCCTGAAGTGTACAACCATTAGAAAGCTTTGAAATACAAGGATTTAAGATTACCTGGTAAATGAGTTGAAACGTTCCAATGACGTTCCTTACGAAGTTCCAGTAAAAATAGTGGAAACATTTGATAACGTCAAAAGAACTTCGTATTTTCAATAGAAGTTCCAGTACAAATCCTTATATTACAAGCTTTTATAATGGTTTTTTTATGCAGGAACGTCAGGAACTTCGAAAAACACCCCCCCCCCAGAGACTAATATAAAAATAAATAAAGGGGTTCAGTAAAAAAAGTTTTGCAGTAACAGTGGTTGTGAAATGGCATTAAATCCAATTAAGCTGCTTTATGTAATGTTTTGTAATAGTGAGGATGGGGGAGATTTAGTAAGTCTTAGCTGATGAGGACTATTTCTTTTTTTTTGCTTTTTGCTGTTCATTCAAATAATTTTGTATCAATTCCGTAACCAGTTCTTTTAGTGTTTTTCCTTCTGTTGTGGCTGCTATTTTCAATTGTTTTTGCAGCTCCTCAGAGTATTCAATTATTAGCTTAGGCATTATAACCCCCTTTATATGATTTTACATATAATAACAAATATTTAAATATTTTGTATATAGGAGCACCATTGTATTGACAAATATTTATTTATTTGTTATTATTAGCAATAAATATTTGAATATTTGTCAATTCTAAAGAGTTGGCGGCATGGATAGCATAGAGTTGATTTATAAAAAAATTCATTTGATAAAAATGGAGGGAATAGTATGCCAAAAAAGAGAGAATCCGAATTTTTAACTGAGGCTGAGGTAAACGCATTATTGAGGGTTCCGGATAGACGCACCTTGCAGGGTAAAAGAGATTATAGCATTTTAAAATTGCTGGTCTCCTCTGGTTTGAGAAAGGCTGAGTTATGTAATCTCAGGATCAGCGATGTCACCACATACAGAAACGAGCCCGTAATAGACGTGATCGGCAAAGGACAGCGGTACAGGAGAGTGCATCTGAACAGGGACATTGTAGAGGCCATAATTGACTATCAGAAGTCTCTTAAAAGACTTCCTAAAATAAAAACAATGTTTAAAGAGGCTGCTAATAATGTGCCTCTGTTCTTTAACCTGGGTGTGCGCGGGAACTGTAAGATAGTTCCTCTAACTCACAAAGCCGTAGACTGTCTTATCAGGAGGGTAAAAAAGTCTGCGCTGATTACAAAGAGGATAACTCCCCACTCTACCCGTCATACATACGCTACGACATTACTCGATAAGGGAGCTGACCTCCGGACCGTACAGGAGCTCTTAGGGCACAGTCATATAAGGACTACCGAAAAGTACCTGCATTCGTCGGATGAGAAAAAGAGATCAGCCGTGTCACGTCTTCAATTTGTTTAAGTCCCTGAGAGCTTCATAAAAAGGTATCAAAGGCATTAATTCATATAAAAGGGGGTAAGTATGGCAGAGAAAAAGAGAAAGCGCAGAAAGAGATTTAAAAAAGCAAAGGGTGAGGAAGTGCATAAAAACGGAGCAGCCGTCAAAAAGCTTCAGTGCATAAACGGCGGACATTCGGCAAAAGAAATGAGGCAGGATGTCCCGGAGTCTCAAAAAGGAAGTCATGAGGCTATACAGGAATTGCATGAGAAGCTTTCACATCACAGTTTCGCCCTCCGCGCCTTTGGTGCTTTATTAGAAACATCCAATCTAAACGAATTCTCGGACAACTCCTCTCCGCAGGCAGAGGACTTAAGATATGGGCTGGCTCAGATTATCGATTTGTATCTGGCAAGGCAGCAGCATTTAATAGCCGGAACTCTGCCCAAGAACAGTAATGATGACAGAGGGCAGTTACTATGGGCTCAGGTTACTATGGATCACGTCCGGGAAGGCTACTACAACACCAAGGAAGCAGCTTTACAGGATATGCATAAGGTTTCAGTTACGCTTAATGAGCTGATTCGTAAAAGCAGCGAATATGGGGACAGAGCCCAAGAGTTGAAGGATGAGTGTAGAGATGTGAGAAGGACCTTGAGGAGCATGTAGGAAGATTATGGAGGCTTTTGGAAAGAAAAAAAATAAAAAAATGTAAAAAAGTGAAAATGCTTATGAAGGGGGATAGAATGGGCGTGAAGCCATTTTGAAGCGATACTCGATCCACATATCGAAATTCAAAAAAAACAGCCCCCACTACACTTTATAAAGCTTTTCAAAGATATATCTACAGGCCATGCTATCAATCTAAATCGTACATTGTACATATCAGTAAGGCTGAATGTTCAGCAATAGTATGATAAATATTCAGAAAATGCTTGACATTTAAAAAGTTAGCATGTATAATGCACTAAGGATATGGTAGAGATGTATTGTATATTGTACGTACTTTAAAAAGGAAGGTGAATTATTCTTAATCGAAAAGAACTTTTAAAAAGACTGGAGGAGGAGGGTATAAGCCTTACCTCCAGAAGGCTTACGGAATTTATCTCTAAAGATCTTATTACAAGACCTGTCCGTAAAGGTTTAGGACAAGGTAAAGGGACGCAAACGTTATTTGATGAGGTTGTGATTGATGAAATAAAGCAAATTTTTGAATTACATGATCGCGGTCTTTCCTACAAGCAGATCAAAGAGGTGTTGAGAGATCAAAAAATAAGGAGTAAAGGTTTAAAGGATAAAGATACCAGCTGGAGAAAGATTGCAGGTATTTTCAGTGCTCTCGAATGTTCTAACGAGAATACAGTAGATTTTCTTAAGACCCTTCCTGTATCCGATGCAGAAAGAGGAAGATTAAAACTGGCCGGAGATTTTTCCAGACATATTGATGAGCTGTTGAGTGCTGAAATCACAAAATCCTTTTCCATACAGGGATATTACGACAAAGAAACTCCCCCGGATAAAGGAGATTCCGAGACAACAATTATGATTTTTTCTAAGCTGTTTGAATTTTTGTATGAATATCTTGATCTCTTCATAATAAAAGAAGATGATTATGTTGATTACTTTAACGGGAAAGAGATCTGGCGCCCGCTAAGTATCATAGAAAAACAGATGTCCTATATGTTGGACGCTTACAAGGATGACCCAAAGAAAGAGCAAGAGGTATTTGATTCTATGTTGCAGCAGCTTAAAGAAAAATTAAAGAAACGTTCAAGTAAAGGAGGAAGCAATGACGGATAATGTTTTGTTAATTGATGAAAAAACTGGCGCCAGGGTAACTGAGAACGATCTGCTTGACATTGAAGATGATCGTTGCCCGTTTTGTTCAGTCCGTGTCGAGACGGAAAATGAAAAAACAATTATGCAAAAAAATAGCAGAGCATTGGGGATTATTAAAAAGACAGGACGCCTTATTAAAAAATGCAAATGCAAACACTGGCTGCGTATGCCTTATACAATAAACAGGATTCGTGCCGCATGATTTAAATATTGCCAAAGGTAAAGCCGCCCGAAAGGTAAAAACCGCAATAAAAAGGTAAAGCCGGGGTTGGAGATAGTGTAAAAATTGTTAGTTGCCCTGTTTCCAATTCCGGCTTTTTTTATGGGAAATTCATTTAATGGGGGACTGAAGGAGATAAAAAGTGACAAAGGATTTAAAGATAAAATTGATCTCAAAGCATATTGCTGATCTAAAGAAATCAGGCTTATCGGATGAGATCATTTTAAATGCCGGGATTGAGACAGTATCTTTAAAGAGCTTAAAAGATGAAACCGGGTTATCAGCAACAAAGATTGCTTCAGCATACAGAATTCCTTATGATCCGGGATATTCCAGATGTAAGCTTTTCTATGAAGATGAGAAATATATTGATGACAATGGAGACAAAAGACCCAAGTACTACCAGAAAAAAGGTAGTGTCATGTCAAGCATCAATTGACGGATAAAGTCGCAATAGTTTGATTCTTGCGTCATCCGTGCTGAACTGCCAATTCACAACTGATTTATGTTTATTGCGATACTCCTGCCAAGCGGCTGTTTCTTTCCTAACATCTTCTATGTTGTCAATTCTTCTGCTCAGGCACTGACCTGTGAGCACATTTAATTCTATCTCTGCAATATTCAGCCAACTTCCATGTTTAGGAGTAAACACAAAATCAAATCTGTCAC
>JAREWP010000006.1 GCA_029001845.1 Candidatus Magnetocorallium paracelense
ATGAAGCAGGCGATAGTAATGGTGGGAGCGATAGGTGGACATTTGGGGCGTAAAAGAGACGGCATGCCGGGTACGGAATGTATCTGGCGAGGATTGCAGCGACTGGACACCGCAGTGGATATGTATGCCATTTTTAAACATTTACCATTACCTCAAATACGTAAGTCTTATCCTCATGCCCTTCTTCCGCCCAAGGGAGACCCTTGACACCCACGGCGTTAAGGGTGGGTAAAGCTCATCCTCAAGGGGAGAGGAGACGGAAAGGGAATTTCTTTGAAATTCCCGCGTTAAATCAAATCTCTTTGGTTCCGGCTACGTCGGATTAGGATCCTTTATTTCAAGATTATTGGAAACAGTAAAAGTAAATGTCGTCCCCTCTCCCGGTTCGGATTTACATGTGATTTCACCATCGTGGCGGCGAACCAGTGTCTGTACATAGGCAAGGCCCATCCCCTCCCCGGGAATATCCTGACTTCCGGCGCGTCCGAACAGTGCAAACACCTTTTGTATCTCCTCCCCGGCAATTCCCCTGCCATTATCCTCAATGTGAAAAAAAGTCATCTCTTCACCGCGTTCTCCTGTAATCTCAACTTTTCCCGGACGACCGGGGTTGAGGTATGTGACTGCGTTATTTAAAATATTACCCATAATTTGCTCCATCGAGACCCTGTCAGCGTTTATATCAGGTAAATCTCCCTGAACTATCGTTACCCCCTGTTCATGTATCCGGTAGTGTAATGTTTTGATTGTTTCGTCTACAAGCTGATTCATATCTATATGTTCTATTTGAATATTTCGTCTGCCCATACGCGAATATTTTAAAATAGCATTAATCAAACTATCCATACGGTTGGCCGATGAGTCGATGTATCCCATTGCTTCCGGTATGTCAATGGCAAGGGCGTTATGGAGGTCTCTTTTTTGTTCTTCAGAGAGATCGGTTATCAGGTCATTTACTGCATTAACGACCGTATCCAGAGAAAAACGAAGCTCACTTGCAAAACCCTTAATATTTACCAAAGGCGCCCTCAGATCATGAGATACAATAAACGCCAATCTCTGCATCTCCTCATTTCTCTTTTCCAATTCCCGGTTATATTGCTGAACCTGTTTCTCTGCCTTTTTACGTTCATTAATTTCTTTGCTCAGTATTTCATATGAAATAGTAAAGGCTTTCAAGTCCTCAGTCATCCGGTCAAAGGCTTCCGAGAGGAGGCCGATTTCATCTTTGGAAGTGATCCCTGTTTTATGATTCAGATTTCCCTTGCTTATAATCTCTATTCCTGCCTGAAGTCGTTTTACAGGTAGTATAATACTTCTAATAATGACAAATGAAAAAAAAGAGAGAATAATCGTTATCGTTGCAGTAAAGAGGACAACGAAAATATTGCTTCTTTGTATGCTCTTTGACCGGCGTCTAAAACCTGTATCGGATAATTCAAAAGAATCCGATACCATAATCCTCGATTTTGTCAATAACTGTCCTATTAAAATGTCTTCATCCTCTTTGAGTAAAGCAGTCTCATTTTCATCCAAGACATCTCGTTTGTCGTTTTCAGTTATACCGCGAAATATATTACCGATATCTTTATAGCTCTTTTCAATATTCATCATATGCAGGGATAAGGTTTTATATTCCCTGTTGAGTTTGTCGATCAAAATTTGTATGGAATCATATAATGAGCACCATTGCATTTCAGCCCGTCTTTCCCGATTCATGAGATAGTCGTATGTCAGGATATTGAGTTCAAATACCTTTTTAGCGATTTGATTCGTTATCCTTACCTGTTCTGTTACATGGACTCCCTGTTTGTAGGAATAAAAAAGAATAAACATGACTACTAACAATAACAGCAGCGGAAGTATCAGGCTGATCTGTAATTTGGTTTTAATGCTCATGATGAGAACTGCCAAAACAGAAATTTAGGGATTCAGTGTTGTAATATTCAAGCGTCAAGAGGGGGCGTGAAATCAATTAACTAAAAAAAGCAGTCATCTGTCAGCCATCATCTGTCAGCGTTTTAATTACAACAACTTACAGCTAAATTTGAACTCACCCGTAAGGTGATGCTTATTTTAAGCGTAATGTCTGGAATTTCTTTAGCTGAAGGCTGACAGCTGACTGCAATTTACACATTTTAAGAGAACTACTAATTTCGCTCCGTCTGTTACATTTTCGGCGAACAATTCACCTCCCATTCCGGTTTCAATTGATAGCTTCGAGAGGTAAAGGCCCAATCCAACACCTCTCCCCTGCTCTCTGGTGCTGAAGTAGGGTTCAAAAATCCGGGACATATTCTCTTCGTCGATTCCCGTTCCATTATCAATGAACTCTATGAAAAGATTCTCCCTTTCTTTGTAAATCCTTATAGCAATAAAACCCTCGATTTCGGTGTCTCCTCTACTATTTTCCCTCTTTTCAACAATTGCGTCCCTGGAATTATTTAAAATATTCAGTACTGCCTGTTTGAATTCGCTTTGACAACCCGAGACTTCCGGACAATCCGGGACGTCCGGCTCTACTGTTAACCTTACATCTATGGAGGCGTCCTCCAGTCCGGCGGAGGCAAGAGAAAGGGCGTCTTCTATGGATTTTTTTATATTAAAGAGAGTTTTTTCGCTATCCGGCTTAAACAGGTCTCTAAAGTTGTCGATCGTATTTGAAAGCTCATACAGATGACCCATCGTTTCTTTAACCGACTTTTTTATGTATTTACTGTCCAGTTCTCCAAATTCATAAGCATCCTCAATATCCTGTATGGAAAGCCCTATTGCAGTAAGAGGTTGTCGCCAATAGTGGGCGATGGCCATCATTAGTTGCCCCATAGAGGCAAGTTTGGATTGCTGAAATAAAAGTTGTTCCTTTTCCCGATTTTTATTGACTTCTTCGCTAACTCTTCTTTCCAGGTTACTATTCAATTCCTTAAGCTCTTCCATCATTCGCTTACGTTCCGTAATATCGAAGACATATTCGATTACCTGTTTGACATCGCCTTTATCATCGAAGACAGGGAAGGCATGAACTTCAATGAATCTCTTTATACTATCATTGTCATAATGAATATGCTCTACAGTGACGGAGCCTCTCTTCTTTTTTACTTCCTCAACAGGACATATATGTCCGTTTTTTTCACAGGGTGTATCGCTTCCATGAATAAGAGAGTGACACTTTGTCTTTTCCGATAACCTCCCTTTTTTCGCCGCGGAATTCGCCTGGAGTATGGTGTAATCATTTGCATCGATAACGTAAAAGGGATGAGACAGAGACTCTATAACATTTAAAAGAAAATCCTTCTGAAGACGGTTCTCCTCTTCCGATTTTCTTAACTCCGAAGTACGTTCGTCTACAAGAGTTTCCAGGTGATTTTTATATATTTTTAATTCCTTCTCCGCCCTATGTTTAAAAAGCGCCATCTCTATGGTGCTGTATAACTCTCTGTCATTAAAAGGTTTTATGAGAAAACCGAAAGGCTCCGTTATCTTTGCCCTTTGCAATGTATTGTTATCGGAATAAGCAGTCAGGTAAAGAACAGGGATATCGGAACGTTTGTGTATCTCTTCGGCGGCCTTTATTCCGTCTGCTTCGCCTCTTAAATTTATATCCATTAAAACCAGATCAGGAAATTTATCTTCAGCTACCAAAATTGCATCTTCTGCCGTGTCGACAATATCCGTTACAAGATATCCGAATACTTTTAGCCTCTTTGCCAGAGATATGGCCGTTACCGACTCATCTTCAACTATCAAAATTTCAGGCGTCTTCATTTTTGATCCATGAGTATTCAATAAAAAACATAGCCATTATTCACAATTTCGGGTTACATAAAAATTATTTTCTCTTCAATGTACTCGATTATTCTGTGACACTCTTTGTCCAGTCCTTTAGCTAATCTCATTACTTCGTTTATATTGGATTCCCTTGCAGCTTTTTCTATCCTCAATGCCAGATTTGTTAAGGCATCCGCCCTGATGTTAAGAGAGGTGCTTTTAATCCTGTGCGCTTTTCTCATGACCTGATCCAGATATTTGTTATTTAAGGATA
Source organism: Candidatus Magnetocorallium paracelense (assembly GCA_029001845.1). Classification (GTDB taxonomy): domain Bacteria; phylum Nitrospirota; class Thermodesulfovibrionia; order Thermodesulfovibrionales; family Magnetobacteriaceae; genus Magnetocorallium; species Magnetocorallium paracelense. The sequence goes on from JAREWP010000006.1 coordinate 4,043, forward strand.
TTTTCAGCTCGTTGATTTGTATTGGAATAGTTTTTTTAAAAATAGACATCAATTTTTCTAAAATCTCCTTCTTTCCACCCACGATTTCCATAGCTCCGTCGAAATTTAAAACTTCTGCTTTAGTCTAATCACTGTCAACTGTGGAAAAAGGTATTTGAACAGCCTTGCTTTTTAAGTTAAAAGTTTTATGTGAGGCGTATCGAGCGATGATATCAATAATTTCCTTCATTTTAAAGGGTTTTGAAACATAATCGTTCATTCCGACTTCCAGACAACGTTCTCTATCGCTCTTTGTCGCATGAGCAGTTATGGCGACAATGGGTATTTCATGATTTTTTACATCAGTCCTCTGACTGCGAATTTTTAATGTTGCTTCCAATCCATCCATTTCAGGCATCTCAATATCCATGAAAACCAAATCAAATTCATCTCTCGCCAACATTGTAATTGCCTCCTTCCCGTTTGAAGCAATCGAGACGCCATGCCCCAGACTTTGAATAATTTCGGACGCCGAAATCTGGTTCATATAATTATCTTCAACCAGAAGTATCCGGAGGGGCTCTTTTTGATGTTTTTTCGACTTTCTTTGTTTTAGTGTTTTTTTACGGGGCGTACATCCTTCAACCTCGATAGTGAAAAAAAACGTGCTTCCCTCTCCCTCTTTGCTTTTAACACCTATTTCTCCTCCCATTAATTGGACCAGCTCTTTGCATATGGCCAGCCCCAGGCCTGTACCGCCATATCGTCTCTTTATTGTATTATCCGCTTGTATATAATGCTCGAAAATATCTTTGAATTTATCGGCAGGTATACCTATACCGGTATCGGATACTGAAATTTTCAAAGGCGCTGTAGCGGTTTTCTTACGGTTTCTTTCATCTAATTGATTATTTGAGACTTCAACAAGGACGCTTACGACTCCTGTATCGGTAAACTTAACGGCGTTTCCAATTAAATTATTCAGTATCTGCCTAAACCTGACAGGATCGCCTTTGACCCGGGAAGGAACCCCAGGTTTAATGTCAGTAACCAGTTTTATCCCCTTTTTGTCTGTTAGCAGGGAAAATCATTCGCAAGTATTTTCAATGGTATAAACAAAGTCAAACTCGATATTATCCAGCTCGATGCCGGAAGCTTCAGCCTTGGAAATATCGAGAATATCATTGATAATATCGATTAGCCCTTCAGCCGAAAATTTCAGCATCTCCATATATTTTTGCTGTTTCCTATTGAGACCGGTTTGAAGAATCAATTCGGACATCCCGATAATGCCGTTCATTGGAATACGAATTTCATGACTCATCTTGGCAAGAAATTCACATTTCGCCCGATTTTCTTTTAAAGCAATCTCATTGGCATCGACAATTTCTTTCTCCCTCTTTTTTCTATCCGTAATATCACGAAATGTTGTCAGTAAGGCAGGAGAGTTGTTTAAAAAAATGGTTTTACAAAAAATCTCTACAGGTATCTGTTTTCCATTGACAAAGCTTATGCAGGACTCTATGGCATTATGCTCATGTGAATGAGAATCCAAGCTCTCTATTGATCTCTTCTCTCTATAGCAGGGGTGCGCCTGAAAAAGGTCCAGCTCAAAAACATCTTCAGATCGAACTGAAAACAGATGCCCTGCCTGAGGATTTGCTTCTATTATTCTGGCTGTCATTAAATCAATAAGAAGAATCGCATCGGGCGAGTTTTCAAAGAGCGCCCTAAGTTGTTCCTCCTTTTCTTTTAAAAGACGATTTGTATTATTTTTAAAAATCGCCAACTCAATTGTTGAGTACAGGGCTCTCTCATTAACAGGTTTTAATAAATACCCGAATGGTTCGGTAATCTTCGCCCTTTTTAGTGTATCTTCATCCCCGTGCGCGGTGAGATAAATAACAGGAATATCGAAACGTTCACGTATTTTACCTGCGGCCTCTATACCATCCATCGCGCCAGACAGCTTAATATCCATGATAATAAGGTCCAAATGGGCTTCAGTTGCTCTTTGTATCGCCTCCTCACCGGAAGATGCAGTGCAAACAACACTGTAACCGATGTCATGGAGCTTCTCTTTAATATCGACAGCTACCAGTTTTTTATCTTCAACAACCATAATTTTTATTTTTAACATCTCTTCCGATACCTTCGATTCTCAAAACGAGAATCCCCTTTTGAGAATCAGGACTCAATACCATTAACTTAAGGGGTGAAGCGCTTTCCGACTGAAGCGGAGCCTTCGAGTTTAGCCGATGAAGGCGGAAGGCGATTTACTCCTTAAGTTAATGACATTGTGTTCAGGGTTATTATGATTGTAACATTTTTACTTCTGTTATAAAAAATGTCCGTGCATGTAAAAGTGATGTTAAACCGGCACGATATTTGATTGTTTAAATCAAGCAATACTGCTTTCAGCAGTTGTATCCTACTTACTATCTCTTTCTATAAGTGAAGAGATGAATTTAATCGGAATTTCTTTGAACTTACGATAGAAATTAAAAGAAAGGAGAAAAATGAATACTTTACAATCAAGAATAAACAAAACCACTCCTAATGGAGTGCTTGGGCTTTATGCCGGTGAATATAATGAAAGAATCGAAATAAATAAACCTGTTACTATCAAAACAAAGCATTCTTTTGCCACAATAGCCGGTTCTTCACCGACAGTGGCTGTTAATAGCGATGGCGTTGTACTGGAAAAGTTATTTATAATTTGTACAGAGGAAAACGGCGCCTCTCTTTTCATAGAAAATAAGAGTAATATTGAATTTAAAGATGTTTATGTAAAAGGAAACGTTGTGGGACTTGATGGAGAGGAGGGGGAATGGGAAATCCCCGATGTGATGAAGCTGAATATCATGCCTGATAAAGTAAGCAGAAACAGATTTATACTTCTCTCTCCTGTATCGGCAAGGATATTTTCTTATAATAACAAGATTATCGACTGTCACCCGAATACGATATACCCGGGAATTAATGAGGTAGAGATCACGATAAAGGAGCTTGATTGGAACAATATAATTCAGGATTATCTTATTATAGAGACAATGGGATACCATTTAAAAAGGAAAATCCTGATTTACGGTAACACCATTGATTCAAGCGCCAACTATGTCAATTCAAAAAATAATCTCATTTGGGCATGCAAGTCAGCTGACGCAGGGTATAACGGGAATTTGTTTAATGAGGAGTTTAATGAAAACACGATTAGTCAATCCTATGACAGTGTATCTTTTTTCCCAAATTTCCAACACCTCCCTTTTTATTCTTCTCTGAAAACGAATGGACATGCAAGTAGTTCCTTTTCAAATTTGATAAGTAAAATGCAAAGGCTTGAGAAGATAAGAGAAAAAATAATGATCAATGAATCACTGGCCCAAGCTTATAGTGATCTACTGGCGGAATAACCTATTTATAATAAATTAAAGGTTCTCAAGATTTCTGCAAATTTAGGTTCCACCCGTGCATATTCTTTTAAAAGCATCTTTAAATCTTTATTCTTCTCTTCAACCTCATCGACCTTTTTTACAACCGGAGCGATAGCTGTCCTTCTGTCCCAAATAACAATTGTCATTAAAAGCCCTATTGCACCAAACAAAATGCCGAAACCCCAATATAAAAACGTTTTTATATCTCTATTTTCATCCTTAACGTCATCTATCCTCTGATTCATATCGTCGAATCGAATACTAATACTATCCTTGTAATCGTCAAATTTTCCATTTACATCGTCAAATCGATTATTTACATCGTCAAATCGTCTGTTTACATCGTCAAATCGTCTGTTTACATCATCGAATCGATCATTCACATCGTCGAATCGATTATTTACATCGTCAAATCGATTATTTACACTAACCGTGAGATCATCTATTCTCTGATTTAGCGCCTTTTGACCTTCTTTCAACTCAACAAGAGCTTCAATGATCTCTTTAGAACTAACCAGGTCCGATTCCTGAGTGGCCAAAGCAATCGTTGGTAAACAGAAAAATAAAGCCGCGATTATCGTGTTTACGAGGTTATGATAAACTATGATTTTATTGGTTATAAACTTATACATACACAATACTAACACAGAGTCGATCTCATATACAACCGGAGTTTTCAAATAATAGGGGTTTAAATCTCCTTATTTTTTCTGTCTTCTCACTGCTCTTCCGCTTTCGCCAACGCAATTGTGAACATCGCTCCTCCCTCGACATTTGTCACCGTCAGGCTTCCGTTCATATGCTTTTCGATAATTACTTTTGACATAAAAAGACCTATTCCCGTGCCCTCTTTTTTAGTCGTATAGTAGGGCTCGAAAATTCTGTCCACAATTTCTTCAGGTATGCCGCCGCCATTGTCAGTAATCTCAATAAAGATTCTGTTTTTTTCGTTGATCAGATTAACGGTGATTTTTTCTTTCGAGAGCTTTCTGTAACACCGTTATTAGTTTTACCTATGATGGCATCTCTGGCGTTGTTAAAAAGATTCAATAAGACCTGCTTGAATTCGTTTGGATAGCCTTTTATGAGATGACGGCTTTCGCTGTCCGGCAGATCGATGTTTTCATTTCCCTGTGCGCTTATCGCCGGACCGTCAATCTCGTAATCAAGCTTTATTTTTATTCCTTTCATGGTGAATTTGATTAAGAAGAGTACTTCTTTAATGGCTACCTCAACGTCGAAGATCACTTTTTCCTTACTGGGTCTAAAAAAATTTCTAAAGTCATCTATTGTTTTCGACATGTATGTCACTTGCGACACAATATCTGTTTTAAATTCTTTCATATATTCAGTGGTTAATTCTTCAAAGACAAAAGCATCCGCCAGGTTTTGCGCAATAACGGAAACAGCGTTTAAGGATCTGTTTAAGCAGTTTTTGTTGCACCGGGGAATCTTCGATGATGAGTATTTTAGATGGCATCTTTTATCCTAAAAAAAGCTGTCAGCCATCAGCATTCAGCTATCAGTTCTCTGTTTTCCTCATATTGCCTGACAACATGCGCATCACTTTTGGGTGAACCTTGTTTTTAACGTAAGGTATTGATTTTTCTTAGCTGACTGCTGATCGCTGACAGCTAAATGCTTTTTTGGGTTATCTGTTCACAGTTGTCTGAGGTCTGAAGTGAGCATAAGAAAAAACGTAACGACTTAGGTGTATAGACTGAAGGCTGAAGAGTGTCAGGTAAAACATGGGTTCATGAAGTATATCGTTCGATCTTCTCTGTCAAATCTTTTATTTTAAAAGGTTTTGAGATATAATCATTCATTCCCGCTTCAATGCACTGTTCTCTGACACCCTTTAAAGCATGGGCTGACATTGCTATAATGGGAATATGACTATTATATTTCCCAATATCCGGATAAGTACTCCCCGGAGCTCTGATTATCCTTGTGGCTTCCAGGCCATCCAATTCCGGCATCTCTATGTCCATAAATATAATATCGAATTTTTCTTTTTCCAATTTCATAAGAGCCTCTTTACCGTTTTCGGCAACTGAAACATTATGACCTAAATCCTCGAACATAGCAGCAGCTATTTGATTAACGGCATTATCTTCTGCAAGGAGGATATTAACAGGCCCGAAAACAGAGTTTTGAGTTTTATCCCTTTTCTCGAGTTGATCCGGAACATCAACCAACATTCGTCCTCCCGATGCATTTACCAAAGCCTTTAATAACGTATAAAATTTGAGACAGCAGATGATTTTACGGCTCTTTTTGTAATGACAGACGGTGTGAGCGATCCGCTTTTCGAAGCATATAACGATCAAATATCGATTCCTCCCTATAATGCATTATGGAAGGATTTAACCAATCCCGGTGAAACCAATCTCCTCAATGAGGAAGCTCCACATGAGAGAATTCTCGATTGGCTCGATTTTTGGTCGCCCGGTAACAACGATGACAGAACAATCGCAATACTATATTAGGAGGCAATATGGAAAATAGGAAAGTTGTTTACACAACAGATGGAGAGAAAATTACATACATAGACAAGATTATCGGTTCCGGTGTCATGAAAGATGTTTATTTTACACCTGACGAAAAGTGGTTTTAATTTATATGTTTCTTTTGTACAGGCATCCTTTAAGAGGAGGAAAAGTACACAACCTCGACCCTGAAAAGGACGAATTGCTGTCCATGGGTGAAAATGCATTATTCATAGAGCACCCCTTTGACAAAAGCAATCGACCGAATGAAAAAGATCCCTCCCTCATGCCGTGGACAGATGTCAACGAACTACCTTACACCATTTGCGGGCCCTACCTCAAAGATTTATTTGAGAGAGCATTCATAGAGGGATTACACAACCCTGATAAAAGGCCATCAGCAGGCGATTGGGAAGAGGGGTTGATAAAAACGATAGATCTGCTTCATCCTTGCGAGAATCCTCTATGCGAACAGAAATGGTTCGTTTTTGATAATGAGACCTCTCCGGTTTGCCCCTTTTGCGGTTGGAACAATAAAGAGAGATTTCCTGTTTTACACTTTTATTCTCATAGGAAAAAGGGAGTCCACTCATCGGACAATCACAGATTCGTTGTTCATCATAATCGATATCTCTATCCCTGGCATGTTTACAGGTCTGTCATACCTAACGAGAAATTGGCTCAGGAATACAAAACACCTGTTGGTTATTTTGTACATCATAAAAATAAATGGATTTTTGTAAACCGACAACTGACTGAAATGAAAGATTTGTCGGAAAATAAGAAGATCCCCACAGGTTCAATGGTGGAATTAAAAGAGGGAAAACAGATCGTACTGTCAGGAAAAGAGAATGGAAGGGTTATTTATACTAAGTTTTTGTAGAGATCGTCCCATGAATAGATTACATGCATGGTAACAGTTCACGGGCGTCGGGGATCAGAGGTCGGTTATTGTTATAATTTCATTATCTATTGTCCCTTTGTTACCATTTTCTCATATATCCCGTTGTTTTGACAGGAAAAAGGTTTAGTCATATGAAACAGATATCCGATCTTCGCCCCCTGTGAACTATTACCATGCATCTTCATTTTCTCTCTTTCCCTGTAAGGAAGAGGAGACTTAAATGGATTATAGTGTATAATCCTTCAACAGCAGTCAGCTCTCTGTTTTCAACGTTTTACCTGAAAGCTTTACATCGCTTTCAGGTGAGCGCTGTTTTTAACGTAACGCTTAGATTTTCCTTAGCTGACTGCTGATAGCTGATAGCTAATTGCTGTTTTACAAAGATAAAACAAATTTTTTATCATATCCGCTATTTAGCAAATGACTCGACGAGTTGAAAAAGGATCTTTATGAAGATATTAATCGTAGATGATTCATCTTCCGTAAGGACAAGCGTAAAGCACTTATTGGAGGAAAACGGTCATACGGTATGCACTGCCAATGACGGTATGGACGGAATCGGGCAATATATCGGCCATCCTGACACGGAAGTCATAATAACCGATTATGACATGCCAAGAATGAACGGAATAGAGTTCCTGAAAAAAATACGAACTATGAACACAGATATCCCTGTTTTATTGCTCACAAGCCTAAGTGAGATTGACATAACAATAGAGGCTTTAAAAAACGGCGCCAATCACTATGTGTTAAAAAACAGCGATTTACATAAAACACTAATGGTTGCTATTAAAGAGGTAATGGAAAAACATTCTCTGAAAAAGAAGCTCAAAGCGAAAGACCTGGAACTGCTCGAGGCAGACAAATATGTGGGTTTATACACACTTGCCGCGGGAATGAGTCACGAGATAAATAATCCCTTGAGTTTTATTAAAAGCAGTATCGCTTTATTAAAAAAGGGAATGTCAAGAGCAGAAGAGGCAATAAAGTATTTTGATGATCTCGATGACTCCGAATATGTCAAAGTAGGAGATTTTAGGGAATATATAGAAAAACTTCAATTGGTTAATCTGTTCAGCAGAGCGGAGAGCCAGTTTAATCGAATAGATTCCGGAATTGAAAGAATTCAGAAGATAACACGGAGCATACATGGTTTTTCCTGTGTAGATATGTCCGAAATCGGAGATTTGAATATCAATAATAGCCTGGATGAAGTGATTGAACTGTTAACCTGTCATTTGGATAAAGATATACGATTTATAAAAAAATTTAACAATGTGCCTGTAATGAAAAACATTCATCGTATTAAGATTAACCAGTGTTTATTACAGATAATAAAAAACGCTGTCGAGTCAGTCAAAGGAAATGGTGTTATTAAGATTGTCAGTTCATATGATAAGGATGATGAGCGGATTACCATACAAGTAACGGACAATGGCGCGGGAATGTCGGAAATGGTGTTAAAGCAGGCGTTCAATCCTTTCTTTACGACAAAAGAGGTCGGTTCAGGCGTTGGTTTGGGATTAACAATAACTAAAAAAATTGCAGAGGAGCTCGGGTGCAGTATAAAAATAGAGAGTAAGGAAGGTTTTAGAACAACCGTGGAGTTGAAGTGTCCTGTAGATTTTGCTGTGGTATTAGTCACTAAAAGCGTTGACAAGAGGCCCTCCCTATCCATCGACTAAGCAGCTTCTTTAATCACCTCCTTATCATTATGAACATATTGATTGCAGAGGTCAAGACTCTCTGAAAAAGTTTCCATGGGAGTGCGTCCCCGGCAGTGTTTTCCCTGATTGGTTCTTTCATGATTATATTTATAAAGAAATTCATCCAGGTCTCTCTGAATATCCTCTAAAGAGGAATAGAGTTTCTTTCTGAAAGCAACTTTATAAAACTCATCCAACAGGGTCTGGTTGAATCTTTCTGTACAGCCGTTGGTTTGCGGGTTCCGGGCTTTGGTTTTCGTATGCTCGATGTCGTTAATGTATAAA
>JAREWP010000055.1 GCA_029001845.1 Candidatus Magnetocorallium paracelense
AGTGTTGTTTTCAGATATGGAAATCGAAGTGTTAAAAGCTTATGCGGGAAAAAAAACTCAGTCCACCTGATTCATTAGGTTTGGCAGTGACAATAGTGGCGAAGATGGGTGGATACCTTGGCCGTGCAAATGACCCTCCTCCGGGTCATCAGATAATATGGCGGGGTTATGCCACATTACAACTCTTGTGCGAAGGATACGCGCTCAGGGGTGGGTAGGCTACCGAGGAGTGATTTATGGGTAAAGGGCAGCCCTTGCCCGACTAGAGGCGATCAGACTTTGACAATAACTGCACCATCTTATCATTTTTCTCTCCTCAAATGAGCCTGATCACTCTTTAAATTTGCTTGACATTAAGTATATCAAAACTTTTAAAAAATTGACATCACCATTTTTATTGATATTCTATTGCGACAATCTTTATTTGTAACTGTTTACAGCAATCTGAAATCAAAGATCGGTTGAAGGGTAAAAGGGTATTTTTTTATTGAATTTCATGGGCATAGTTGTCATTTTCACCCTTTTCTGAGTTCTTAAGGCGATAAATAAGTCAAATTTCTTTAAACAGACCGCCGATCCCTGAACTCTGTGAACAGTTACCTCTATTTTTAAGGAGTTGACCGGCAACGACTCAGTCAGGCAGGTTGAAAAAAGAAAACATTCTCTTTTACTTTCCCTATGCTATAATAGATCATGTCAGTGATAACGATACCCAAACCATTGAGAGATAAACTCGGTGAAGAGGCGACCGACGCCTTTGTTGAGATAGTAAAGGAGGTAGACCTTTCCGCCAGGCAGGAAGCCATACTCATAGCAGAGGAAAGACTTGAAAGACGGCTTGCAGAAGAAATCGGCAAGGTTAATGAACGTATTACATTTGAAGCCGGCAAGCTGAATGAGCGGATTACAGGTCTCGAAGGGAAAATTACCGGTATCGAAGAGAAAATTACAGGTCTCGAAGGGAATATTACTGGTATCGAAGAGAAAATTATAGGTCTCGAAGGAAAAATTATAGGTCTCGAAGAGAAAATTACAGGTATCCAGGGAAAAATTACTGGTATCGAAGGGAAAATTACAGGAATCCAGGGAAAAATTACTGGTATCGAAGGGAAAATTACAGGAATCGAGGGAAAAATTACTGGTATCGAAGGGAAAATCAATACCCTTGAATTGCGCCTTACCGTCAAGTTAGGCGCTGTTGTCGCTGTCGGTATTACTGTCGTGTCAGTGCTTGTTAAGCTTCTGTAACCCTCCACTTAAATTATCCATAACTAAAAAATATTTCACCACAGCTCTCACCACGCCAACGCATCGGATTTTTTTGATTTATCGCCTAAAATAACTTTACATCAAGACTTAGAGATATCGTTCCGGTGCTGAAAATGCAATAGTTCCGGCAAGCGATCCATAATAATTAACTTGGAGTTATGTTAGAATATGGGCGTTTATGAAATTGTTGCTGCTCCTGTTTGTGGAAGTTTTTATACAAGAAAAAAAGCATGAGCTTTTTGAGTTCGATACCCTGAACTTGTCAGGATGTCCGGTGATAGATCGTTGAAAGATTTGACTAGTGTAAAAAAAATTTGGGAAATCGCAAAACCCTATCGATCGAGAATCTTTTACGGCATTATTTTTAGCCTTATGGTTTCCGGAATATCGGGACTTATCGCGTGGCTGGTCAAACCGGTTCTGGATATCATTTTTGTAGAAAAACAGTATAAGTATTTAAAAATCCTGCCCCCTGCCATTATTCTCTTATATTTTGTAAAGGGATTATTGTCCTTTTCTCAGACCTATTTAATGCAATCTGCAGGAATGAAAATAGTACGTGACTTGAGAAACAGGCTATACCATACAATTCTTTACCTTCAGGTAAATTATTTTCATAAAGAGTCGTCTGGAGTGCTTGTTTCGAGACTGATCAACGACATCGAGATCGTAAAACATGCCGTTCCGAAAATCCTCTCCAATGTCTCTATACAGCTACCTACGATTGTCGTGCTTACCGGCGTGGCTGTCTACAGAAGATGGGATATTGCTGTTCTTACTTTTGTATTGATGCCTTTTATCGCTTTTTGGACGCGTAAACTGGGGAAAATGAGCAAAGTTAAGATGAAGCGGGCGCTTTATACAATCTCTATTTTAGCGCAACGGGTTAATGAAGCTGTTCAGGGTATAAAGATTATAAAGGTCTTTAATCAGGAGGGAGAAAGAGAGAGGATATTTGGCAGAGAGAATCAGCAATACTATCGCCAAATGATCAAAGTCGTCAGATTGAAGGAAGGCGCCAAGCTTGTGACCGATATAGTAACAGGTCTTGCCATTGCAGGCGTATTGTGGTACGGGAGCAGCCTTGTAGTGAAAGGCGTTATTACGACGGGCGACTTTTTTTCTGTTTTAACGGCGATTTTTATGCTCTTTGTACCTGTAAAGAAGCTGGGCGAAGCATATACAAAGCTCCAGGAAGTTATGGCCGCCATCGAAAGGATTTTCCAGGTCTTTGAGACGCCAACGGAACAGGACGGTACGATTAAGATAGTGGAATTTAATAAAAAGATAAGATTTAACGGTGTCTCTTTTATTTATCCGGGTACGGAACGAACTGTATTGAAGGATATAAATATAGAAATCGGCGCCGGCGAGATACTGGCCCTTGTTGGAGAAAGCGGCGCAGGGAAAAGCACGCTCGTCGACCTGATACCGAGATTTTATCATCCTGTAAAGGGAAGTATAGAGATAGACGGAATCGATATAGAGAACATGGAACTGAAGTCATTGAGGTCGCTTGTCGGTATCGTCAGTCAGGATGTCGTTCTCTTTAACGATACATTGCGAGAGAATATCGCCTTTGGGCAAAACGACGCTCCCTTGGAAATAATTAAAGACGCCGCCAGGCAGGCGCATGCCTCCGATTTTATTGAGAGTCTGCCAGAGGGGTACGATACGATAATCGGCGAAAGAGGCGTTAAGCTTTCCGGCGGTCAAAGGCAGAGGATAGCCATTGCCAGAGCGATCCTAAATAATCCTCCCATTCTTATTCTCGATGAGGCTACTTCTTCTCTTGACGCTGTTTCCGAATCTTTGGTGCAACAGGCCTTAGAGGTTTTAATGAAAAGCAGAACAACCATTATCATTGCACACAGGCTTTCGACAATTCTCAATGCAAACAGGATTATGGTACTGGACAGAGGTGAAATTACAGACTCCGGCACACATGAAGAACTTATGAAAAAATGCCCTGTTTATATAAAACTCTATGATACTTTTAGTGCAACTGACAATACATCCGGTGATAGTCAGGACCTTTAATGCGGACTGCCCATGAAGACTAAATATAAATCGTTTTTTTTATCGGCAAAGCTTTACAAAAGAAAAACAGGAAAGCCTTTAAGTGATTTTAACCCCTCCGGTCATAACGATTACAACCGTATTCTTGTGCTTTCTACGACGGCGATAGGGGACACACTTTTCTCTACACCCGCCATAAAAGCATTGCGAGAGGCATATCCGTCGGCAATGATTAAACTTATGGTCCGCGACCGCCTCTGCGCTCTTTTTAAAAGCAATCCACACATTAACGGTATCATACCTTTTAGAAAGGGATGGATAGGGCTCTACAGAATGCTAAAGGAGATCGAACCGGAAAATTTCGATATGGCAGTTGTGCTCCATACCTCCGATCCTTTGCCGGTCGTGGCCTCTGTATTATCGGGTATTCCTTATGTAGTGGGGAAATGCCTCCAAAGGGAGTTCGATTTTCTTTACTCCAAAAAGGTGGTTCCCAATCCGAAGGACCATACGATAGAGAGACGCCTCACCGTTGTCAGAGAAATCATCCCTTATAGTGAAAAATTCTCTTGCCGTATGATATTACCCATCGACAGTAATAAAACAGAGGATATCTGGAAAAATGTATCCTTAAAAACCGGTATACCAATAGAAAAAAATGTCAATATCCGTTTAATAGGCTTTCAGCCCGGTGCGAATGAACGATTCAGAATGTGGCCCGCCGAGAATTTTATCTCACTTGGGAAAAGGATTCTGGAACGAGACAGCAATTCCGTTATCTTAATCTTCGGTTCACCTAAGGAACGGAGTCTGGGAAAGGCCATAAAAAGAGGCATAAACAATAAAGAGAGAGTATATTCGCTCTGCGGTAAAACATCGATTACCGAATTCCCGCATATTTTAAAGAAACTGGATTTTCTCGTTACCAATGACACAGGCACCTTACACATCGCCATTGCCTTGGAGACACCAACAGTTTCATTGTTTGTGGGCTCGCACTCCGACAGAAACGGCCCTTACCAGGATAGAGATATTCATATAGTTATAGAAAAGGAAAGACCCTGTAAAGAGGATATTTGCAGTAAAAAAAATCGACCCTGTAAGCTGGCGTGCATGGCCTTGATTACTGTAGACGAGGTTGCCGGGAAAATTCAAAATATATACGAGACTTTAGGATGGTAATTCTTTTTATAACGGTTCACAGTATTCAGGGATCGGTGGTCTGTTTAAAGAGATTTGCTTTTTTTCATAGTAAGAACTCCGAAAAAGGTAAAAATGCTAATTATGCTCATGGAATTCAATAAAAAAGTCTCTTTTTCCTTTAACCGGCCTCTGACCTCAGATCACAGTGAACAGTTACTCCCCTTTTTCCCTCCATATCATTTTGTCCATACACCCGGATGGGCGGGATGCTTTTGTGCGTAGTTCAGAATGCCTTCTATCTTTGATGCAATCGTTCGGAAACCTTCAGTTGAAATGCTTTTTCTGCCGATCCCGGGACATTCGATTTCAAAATGAAGTTTTAGCAGAGAAATCAGCTTATGAACAGCATCTTTGTCCACACCTTTATGAAGCGCCGATTTTAAACTATCCGTTACACTTTCTAAAGAAGATACCGGAACACCCAATCCGGGCTGAATGTAAAAAACAGGGGCGAAAGCAACGACAGGTTTGTATTTAAGCAATGCCTCAAAACCGGTAAGGGAGTTGAAGGTAATAACGAGAGCAGCCTTTTCAAGCAATAAATCCAGGGGGTAATTCGTCAGATAGGAATGCTTGGGTGATCTCTTTTTAAAGAGAGGACTTATCACCTGCGGGCGGTTCGGGTGCTCTTTGATTACCAGGTGAAAGGAGTCGGAGAGAGTGCTGTTGAGCCTGCCTACGGCGTCGGTTACAAGTAAGGCTAAATGTTCCATATCTTTTATACCCAGGGGATTTTCCACATGACCGCAAATCTCGTTTCCCTGAAGGGTTAAGAGAATGAAAGGGTCGGGAATTAAGACTTCCATGTCAGGTTTTTTCTTACGAGAACTTCTCTTTTTCGCTCTGTGCAGCCATTGAGCAGTTATTGTTCTTGCCGGTTTTTTATCGGGATGATTTCTCAACCAGAAAGGATTCATCTGGTATCTGAGTTTTTGCCATAAAGACAGTAGTTTAAAGGGAGTTTTAAAGGGATGTTGTTCAAGAAAGATGTCGTCAATCGGGAGAGGTGAAATAATCTCTCTCTTTTTCGCATTTAAAAGACGTTCCGACCAGATTGACGGTGACGAAATATCCAGTCTTTCAAGGCTCATTGTCATTGTTTCGCCTCTGAAAAAACCTGTACTCAAATAACAAACAGGGATATTCTTTATTATCGCGACTTCCGTGATACAGGATACATCGGGATAGGGATGATCTATTGTAACAGCCAGATCGATTTTGTGTTCCTCTACAAAAGCGGTCATATGCGTTAAATAGGTATAACATAACTTCTCTAATCGGGCCTTTTCTTCACGATCCCTGTATGTATAATAATGAATTGTCGATTCCAGGAGTTTTTTGTTTGAATACTCTCCAGGTAGAGAACCGGTATTGTCGATTTTTAAATTATAGAGTTGCGTAAAATTTTCTCCCTGCGCAGCTAAAAACAGGCCGGCCATAGGATCGGAAGTGAGTAGGTGGATGTTATGAAATTTTCCGAGGTATCTGGCCAAAGAGAGGTCAAACTTCTTTTTATGGACTATATAAAGAATATTAGCCAAAGCAAGTACCCTCTAAGTCAGGGGCCGGTCTCTTGTTTTTCTTTTTCCTGAATAAGCCACAGAGACGTCGCCAATCCCATGACAATCCAATAGGTGAGCTCTGTACTGTAACGAAAGGCGTCATCGATTTGCATTCTGAGCCAAAAACCGGCCAGATAGAGAATGGAGGCAGTAAAAAAAAATTTATCTGCACTGTTGTCTGCTCTTTTCAAGCCTTTCAAAACGATTTTAAACTGCATGAAAATAAGAAAGAGGAGAGCAAAAGCGCCTTGTAAACCGGCCTGAACCGCAATGTTCAGTAATATGTTATGTCCGTGAGTGAGATCCCACGGCCTCTTTTCATTTAACTCATTTTCCACATTTTTCATATTTTTTCTGCCGTATCCGACGCCAGCAAAAGGCTTTTTCTTAAGGTAGTCAAGAAAGTATTTTTGTATTACAATTCTCCCCTGAGCGCTGTCAAAACGATTTTTAATAGAAAAGTCCAGCTGAATAACTTTTGTCCAGTCCTCGTGAAGCAAAAAGGATTTAAAAGATGTAAAAAGAGCGAGCATTGTAGATATGGTTATGATAATTACGATTGCAGTTAAAGCTTTTTTTCTGTGCTCCGTAAAAAAAAAGAGATGTGTGAAAAGAACAAAAGTGACAGCAATCAAACCTGCTCTCTGGTTGGAGGCAAATAGAAAAAAGAAATTTATAAAGAAATAGGGTACTAAAAAAAAATACCATTTTTTTTCTTTAATAAAAAACATCGACGTATAGATAAAAGTCAGAATCAGGAATAAATATGTACTTGTATGTTGCATTCCTATGCTGAGAAACTCCCTGTGTAATATAGAGAGAACAAATTCGGAAAGAACAAAATTTTTGGAATATAATTGAAAGGTGAGAACAAAGATCGCTAAAATATTTCCGATAAAAAAGAGGGAAAAAAGAAGGGCCAGTTTCTTTCTGGAAGAGAGGCTGTCCAGGATTACAATAAACAATATAACATGGGCGAGAAATTTGGTGATCATTCTGTAAAATGAATAATAGGGATCGTAACCTGTAATCATTGAAATGAATAGGGTTATGGAAAATATAACTATCGCCGGCAGCATGGGATTCGACGGTATTTTAAAATCTCTGTTTACGACCTTCTGCGTTAACCATCCGCAAATGACTAAAAGAAGTCCTGCTGTCTGAATCGAGTTGGTGTGATTTAATGGCAAAAAGAGTATGATGGCGGCAAAACCGAGAAAAATCATTTTATCGGTGATCAGGAAACGATCGTTGTCATTATTTCGATCGGACAATAAAATAGATTTCATTAATCGCCTGCGGGGAAAAACTAATAAAAATGCGATATACGAAAAGGTATTGGTAAAAATATTTTGTATAAGGAATAGTGCTGTTAAAGATAAGTAAGAATAGCACATAAAAGCAGGGAATTGCAATATATGATGAGTGTCTTGTAATTTAGGCGGTGAAATTTGTACAATGGAAAAAACTGAAAATCATTGTAATAAACAAATGCTTTATTCAAACGAGCTGACAGTATGGTTATCAAACAAATCCCGTCATTTGACCCTAATCCATCTCTCAAAGCCGCCCATGATTTACTTCAGGAAATCGGAATTGAAAATTTTGCATTGATTGGAAGAGTTGCAACATGGGTTTTCCTGCCCACAGATCGTCAGCAGTTTACTAAAGATGTTGACTTGGCCGTTTTGACCGGAGACCTGACGAAAATTGAAGAAGCTCTTAAACAAAAGGGATTGAAAACTTACCCTTTACCGATCGGGGGGGAGCTGTAAGAGATGTCGATTTGGTGGTGGATTTTATTGATAACGGAAGCTTTACCTAATAGTCTTCAACCTTCAGTCTATACACCTAAGTAGTTACAAACAGAGTATAAAAGGAGGTAAGTATCATGCCATATGTAAATGTAAAAGTCGCAGGCGCCTTAACAAAGGCGCAGAAAGAAAATTTATCCAAAGGTATTACCGATGTGATTGAAAAAGTTACTGCTAAGCCTCCCTCTTATACTTATATAGTAATAGAGGAAGTAGACAGAGAAAACTGGGCGATTGGCGGAACATTGCTGGCTGACAGATAAACTTTATCAGGAAAGCAGGTGGTGTAAAAAAATGTAATGCCGGAGTAGTAAAAAACAAAAAAAGCCAAAAAAGGCTGTTTAATCGCTGATTAACCGGGAATTTTCGTAAAAGACAAAAACTATTTATGGACATATTTGATTAGCGAATTTTATAATTTATATGCAACCTCAAGATATAAGGGATCGGACGCTCTTGCAAAATTATTTCCATTTCTTTTCCGAAACTCTTATGCCATATATCAAGGGAAAAATGGATATAGACGTTAGCGGCTTAACCGATAAGGGATTAAGAAGAGATAAAAACGAAGATTTTTTCCATATCGATAAAGATATAGGTTTGTTTGTCGTTGCAGACGGAATCGGTGGGCACAGATCGGGAGAGGTAGCCAGTAAGATGGCAGTAGAAGGGCTCTGTGATTATATCGATAATATCGATAACCGCCTCTATTCGACAGAGGCGCAAAAAAAATATTCCGAAACTACTAACAAAATCAGCACAGCCATCATGTTTGCGAATGATATCGTGTACCGTTCGTCTCTAAACAAGCCGGATTTAAAAGGTATGGGCACGACACTTACTGTGGGTTTGTTGCAGAATGAAAGGCTTAGCATAGCACATGTAGGCGACAGCAGACTCTACTTAATCAGAGCAAATTGCATGGAACAGTTAACGGACGATCATACAATCGTTCACGAACAACTCAAAAGTGGATTAATAACAAAGGATGAGGCAGCTAAATCGAAAATGAAAAGCGTTTTAACCAGAGCGGTTGGGACTTCACCGGAAGTGAAAGTTTCCATGGATGAGTTAGCGGTATCTAATGGAGACATTATTCTGCTCTGCACAGACGGGCTGACCTCTATGTTGTCGGATGATGAAATTTATTCTACAATTATCACCGGTCGGGAACCTCAATCCACATGTTCCAGGTTGGTGGAAATGGCTATTAAAAACGGCGGCAACGATAACATTACCGTAATTTTAATCTATCTTTATAAAAAAAGCATTTTTTCTTTTTTATATAAACTATTAAATAAAATAAGGAGGTAAAGCATGTCTTCCATTGTCCTTAAATTTAAAGACGCCGTGTTAAAAACTTTACCACTGGACAAAAACATCATAACCATTGGAAGAAAAGGCAACAATGATATAAGTATCGACAATCTCGCAGTATCCGGTATGCACGCCAGAATTATCAGGGAGAATGACAAGTTTTTAATCGAAGACCTTAACAGTCTCAATGGTACGTTTATCAACGGGCAAAAGATCACAAAGAAAGAACTTGCCAATAACGACGAGGTTTTGATTGGCAAGCATACTCTCCATTTTCTGTCTGACGAGGACGACAGCGACGCAGGCAAGGCGACTAAAAAATATTCAATGGATGAAACTATTATTATCGACCCGAAACTTCAGGAGAATATTGTAAGTAAAATGTCCGAAACAGGGGGAACCGTCGAAAAAAAGGATGTATTGGGAGGGATTTTTGTAATCAGAGGATCCTCCAATAAAAAGGAATATATTCTTAATGACAGAATAACTACCATAGGTAAAGAGGAGAGCGCGCAGATAAAACTGAAAGGTTTGTTTGCACCAAAAGTATCGGCTCTTATAAACAGAAAAAAAGAGGGATATTTTATAACACCATCGGGCAAAGGCAAAACCCCTACCGTTAACAGCAGAGAAATATTCGGCAGATACGAATTAAAAGACGGTGATATTATCGAAATAGGAAATCTTACAATGCAGTTTTTTGTTAAAGAGTAAGGTGAATGCTTCAGGTTTCAGGCGAATGGTATAATTTAAACCGGACAATATTTTTCGCGCCCCTTAGGCGCCAGATCTAAAATAAGTTGCACAGCTTTTCCCGAATACATGTTCAAGCCAATCTTATCCCTATCGCCTGGAAGCTGAATTCGGATACATATTCAGCCCCAAGAGAGTATAAAGCTTGTTTTTTATCTTAAAAGCGAAAAAAACATTCATTCCGTTGAAAACCGGAATCCGGGCTTTTTGAACGACAGCACATGAACCCATCCCGTCTTTCGGCTTTCCGGATACGCCTTTTGCCGGAATGACGGCTGTGATTCAACGATGAGTCCGGTAACTGTTATTAAACAAAATGAAAATAGGCAGGTATGAAATAATCGGAGAGCTGGGCAAAGGGGCGATGGGTATTGTCTACAAGGCTCAGGACAACATAATAGACCGCATTGTAGCAATCAAGACGATAAATCTCGATAAAAAGTTAATTAAATCGGACAGAAGTTCGATGATAAACAGATTTTATCAGGAAGCTCGTATTGCCGGCAGGCTTACACATCCCAACATTGCCACGATTTTCGATGTCGGTACTCACAACGACACAAACTATATTGTTATGGAATTTGTAGAGGGCATTCCAATGGAGTTGGCGATTGAGGGGAAAAAACCCATAACTCTTCACGATAAGCTCAGACTGGTGATACTTACCGCAAATGTCCTGCACTATGCCCATCAGAGGGGAGTAATTCATCGAGATGTGAAGCCCGCCAATATAATGCTGCTCAAACACAGCCAGATAAAAGTGATGGACTTCGGCATAGCGAAGATAGTTTCCCATGAGGAACTCTCCAAAACTGCGGTGGGAACGATACTGGGCACTCCCTTTTATATGTCTCCTGAACAGATAGCGGACAATCCGCTTGACAGACAGACAGATGTATTCTCTCTCGGGGTGCTGACTTATGAATTTATTACAGGCAAAAAGCCTTTTATTGCCGATAATTTGCCGTCATTAATAGAAAAGATAAATAAACACGACCCCTTTCCTCCACATAAAGTCAATAACCATATTCCCGAGAGAATAAGCACTACCGTTATGAAAGCACTGGAAAAAAAGAAAGAAAAGAGGTATGCGACTGCCGCAGATTTCGCAGATGCAATCGAAATCTCGCTCAATCATACCGAAATGAAGACAACTCAGGATATTGGAGGCGAGGCCAAAGGCTATAACAAACAGACACTTATAGGCTCTTTAAAAGAGAATTACACTTTTTTCTCAGATTTTACTGACGACGAGATACAAACGATTTTCAAGATAAGTAATAAAGAAGTTTACAGCGCCGGAGACGAGATATTTGAAGAGGGTACTGTGGGCTCTAAAATGTATATTATCATAAACGGAACTGTAAGCATACTCAAAGAATTTAAAAAAAACGAATATTCTCTGCTCAACACGTTAAATGCCGGTGACTGTTTCGGTGAGATGGCGATAATGGATTCCTCTCCGAGGTTCGCTACTGCAAAGGCCACTACAGACTGCATACTTATTGCTATAAACGAAGTAATACTTAGATACTCGGAACCAAAACTTTGTTTGAAGCTCTACAAAAATCTGGCTTCCATACTTTTGGAAAAGCTGAAAAAAAGTGATACCTCGGCGAATACCCTGATGGATAAACTAAAAAAAATAAAGGAGATTTGCTCATGACTAACACTGTTGATAAAGAAAGTATCGATTTCAAAGAGATAAAGACACTGGCCAAAAAATATTCCCGTGAGGAGATTGAGGGCTGTATTTCTCAACAAATCGAATCGGGCTCGAATGAGTGTACTCTTTCCGGGCCTGTAGAAAAAGTTATTAATGAACTGTCAAAAGCAGAATTTGTCAGAAGGATGGTGGACGAAGGCAGTTCGTTGTCAGATGCAGTTCGTGATCTGGCTAAAAGAATCAGAACCGTTCAGCAGGGATTCGACTCTTAAATCTACCTCGGCGCGGCGTCCGGAAGACCGCCGTCTACAGGAATCGTCGCCCCTGTTGTAGGACTCTGCCTGGTGGCGAAATAGAGAACGGCTGAAGCAACATGGCCGGCTGTAATTTTCGCCTTCAGAAGATTTCTTTTTCTGTAATACTCCTCAAGTCCCTTTTCATCCAGCCCTCTTGCACGCATTCTGCCGGGACCTACTTCTTTCCACAGACCGGATTTTACATTACCTTCTGAAAAAACCGCATCAGGGGAGACCATATTTACACGCACTCCCTGTGAAGCCAACTCAAGGGAAGCAATGCGCGCCAATTGATGAGAAGCGGCTTTGGTGGCGCTGTAAGCTCCGAAACCTGCGCCGGGGGCAAAGACGTTCTTGGTGGAAATCAACACGATATCTCCGCCAATACCCTGTGTTTCGAATATCCGCGCCGATTCGGACAACACAAAGAGAGTACCTTCTACATTGACTCTTTCCAGTCTTCTAAATGCCTCAACATCCATCTCCGCCAGGGTGGATACATGGGCGACGCCCGCGTTAATGACAACAAGGTCTACGCCTCCCCATTTCATGATTATTTCGTTAAATCCGTTTTTTACTGAAGCGCTGTCTGTCACGTCCATGGGGAGCGCCATCACCCGGTCACCATATTCGTCCTGTAGAGTATTGCAAAGTCTGTCTAAATTCTCTCCCGGCAGGTCTGAGGCTGCTACGTGACAACCGGTCTCAAGTAGTTTCGTGCAGAGACCAGAGCCTATCGCCCCTGCTGCTCCGGTGACAACGGCAACCCTGGAAGTCATATATTCGTTTATTGTCTTGGAGAGCTTTGCATGTTGATAGGTTCTGTACTCCATCCCGAAGAGATCGTTTTCTTCAAGTCCTTTGTAAGTACCTATGGATGAAGCATTTATTTTAACCAAGATATTTTGCTCCGTAATATCGCTTATCATAACGGATGCGGAAATGTTTTTACCGGAGCAAATCGCTCCCAGACCGGGAACAAGGATTACTCTTGGAAAAGAGTCGAAAAGAGTAATACCGCCTTCTTTGGAGGAAGAACATCTATTAATATATAATTCGTACTCCCTATGATACTTCGACAGGGCTGCGGACAAGTGTTTTTTCATCTTCTCGTGATCGTTGAAATCCATACCTTCTAAAAAGAGGGGGAACGGCTTTGTCCGAATCAGATAGTCTGTTGTGATAGGAGGTGTCATGGCCAGTTCCTCCCCCTTTGAAGAATCTACAAAATCCAGGACAACTCTGTTTATTAAAGGTCTCAGAATAACAGGCTCAATATACCCCTCCTTTTCACGGGATTTGTCAGAGAGCAGACCTCTTAAAACAGGCGCTATTGTTCTGTATCTCTTAAAAGCTGTGGATTCGTCGGTATGATGTAGGACCGTTATCGGATATTTCGAATTTTTTTTAATATATAATTCGGCTTTTGTGACGATTTCGATACTCTTTTCATAAGATTCACGGGCCGTATCGCCCCATGTAATAAGGCCGTGGTGCTTAAGTATAATTGCTTTCGGGCGACCTTCCTTTTCTGTCAACACATTAAGTACGGCTTTTGCGAGCTTGAATCCGGGCTTGATATACTCAAGCACGGCAATATCTTCGCTTAGAGCCTCTTTAAGAATTTTGTCGGCATCCAACTGATTGGTCAGTGAAAGAACAGCCTCCGGGTGGGTGTGATCGATAAATTTATCTGGAATAAAGGCATGAACAAGTGTCTCAAGAGAGGGTGTTGCAGAAGAGGAATCAAACATGTGCGTCCTGAATTCATTTATCATTTCTTTGTCTGAAAGATCCGGCAGGTTCTTAAGCTTCCTGAGATAAGAGAGATCGAGGCCTGTAAATCCGTCAAACTCAATCTCGGCCATATCGTAGCCCGAAGCTTTAATAAAGATTGCAGGGACGGATTCGCCGAGAATATTTGTATATTCTCTTTTTACGGATGTGTTTCCTCCACCGTGGAGGACAAGCTCTCTGTCGCCCCCCAGCAGTCTGGAGGTGTATATTCTCAGAGCGATATCCTCTCCGGCATACCCGGAATATCTTTCGATAAATTCTAATGCTCTGTCATCGGACCATCTGTTTTCCATTATACAGGCTATTTTAAAAGAGTTTTGCTAAAAAAGCAATGATTAAAAAAATTAGGCAACAGTTCACAGGGGTCGGAGATCGGAGGCCGGTTTTATATGACAGAGCCTTTCTCCAATCAAAATAACCGGATTTATGAGTAATGATAGCCTTTCAGACAATGGATGAAGAAATTATAACAGTAACTGACCTCTGATCCCTACCCCCCCCCGTGAACTTTTACAAAATTGGTTGTTTCGAGTTATTTATAAAAAAGGATTATTTATGCAGATTTGTATTGCATTATCTGTATTTTTATGTAACAATACAGATAGGACCATCTGACTAAACCGGAAGATTTGGGAGGATTTTAAGATGGAGATTCTACTTGCCGCTACATTATTTACACTTACAATAGGCGGTTTTATAATTGCTGCGGAAAAAATTTTTAAATAGAATTTTTTCTAAGTCACCTCAACCGTCAGCCCTTCACGGGCCAAATAAAGCTTCATGTCTCCAAGTTTGTCCGAATACTCGCTGAGCTTCTCTTTATAAATTTTTTCAAGAGCCTCATCGCTTCTGGTTGGTTCGTGATGAGTAAAATAGAGGTTGCTAACGCCTGCCTTTAGCGCCATATGAATACTTGTGTCGAATGTTCCGTGACCCCACCCCTTTTTCGATGGATATTCCTCTGTTGTATATGCCGAATCGGCTATTAATACATCGACGCCTTTGATAAAATCAATGATGTTTTGGTTTTTTTGAGCAATCAGTTCCTCGTATTCCTCGTAAAAGTCGTCTTCCGGCTCATATATATTATAGGGTTTTTCGTGATCTCCCGTAAAAAAAACGCTTTTACCGTCAGATTCGATTTTATAACCATAATTAAGTACGGGATGATTCATTAATATTGGGGTTACACTAAAGGGGCCGACATTTATTGTCTGCCTTTCAAAAATATTATTGTATTTTATATCCGCCATTAATTCCGTAACCCGTACAGGGAAATAGCAGTACTCCATCTGACGGCTTAATATCTCTTCAATATTTTTTTGAAACACCGGATCAAAAGCTCCGTAAATAGTTATACTGTTATTCGGTATAAACATTTGTGTGAAAAAGGGAAGCCCCTGAATGTGATCCCAGTGGGTGTGTGAAATGAACAGTGAGCAAGTAACAGGCATAATAGACAGCATTTGTTGAGCAAGTGGGAAGATACCTGTTCCTGCATCCAATATTATTCTCTCTTTTTCTTCGGAATAAATCTCTATACAGGATGTATTTCCGCCATATTTAGCGGTTTTTTGTCCCGGAGAAGCTATTGAGCCCCGTACGCCCCAAAATTTAATTTTCATGTTCAGTTATACCTTTATAATCGTCATTGCATTTTCAAGCTCTTCATTAACATTTCCCAAAGATTCAATAATTTCAGGAAGCTCCATGCCGAAACGATTAATTATATCCTCAGGAAGATTTTCAACCAGGTTGTCTCCTCCGTAACCTATCTCCATGCTTTTACATATCTGATTGGCAACGAAGATAGAATCCTGTAAAAGCGAAGATGTTTCGTCAATGTTATCGGCAGTATGGTGAGAGTCAATGCATTGTATGAGCTTATCAGGTAATTGCCATTTATTTCCAAGCATTGAGCCGAGCGCCGTATGATCGACTCCAAATAAGTCCTTTTCGGCATTGTGCAGCGAAATGACTTCATTCCTTGCGTTTGTCATTGCGTCTCTGAAGGTTTCCGGTAAGAAATGAGCGAAAACTATTTTGCCGATATCATGGACCAGGCCGGCAATGAAAAAATCCGTCAGTTCGGTAGCCTTTACTCCCATTTTTTTAGCGAGGAGTTTAGATATCGTAGCTGTGGCGACTGAATGGAGCAGAAAATCGTTCATATTGAGCCCTGCTTTATTCTTTTTTGGCAAAGTCCCGATTGCGGCTACGCTTAGGGCCAGATTTTTAATTGTATTAAGACCTACATATACAAGGGCGTGGTGAATTGAGGTAATTTCCCGAGACAGACCAAAGTAAGGAGAATTGACAAGTTTCAAAATTTTCACTGTCAGCACCGGATCGTGTTCCATGACTTTTACCAGCTCCTTTGCATCTGTGTTTATATTGGAAGCAAGCTCAACCACACGATGCACGCTGCCGGGAAAAGCGGGCATTTGCTCTACAAGCTCTATTAAGTCACTTTTGTCAATCCGTCTGTCTGTCATAATATTTCTCTAATATACTGTTTTCTCTGACATCTTTCGTAATTGTCTCTCTGAAAGCTATCGTTTACAGGTTGAAGAGCAGCAGAATATACTATAGGTGGAAAATAAATAGAGAATTACCATAAACTTTCGGCAAACAATGGCGCATTCTCTATTAAATTATCAAAGCAATGGCGAATTTGTCAATAACAGATCAATGTCATTCACTTAAGGAGCAAAGCACCATCCGCCTTCAGCGGCTAAACTCGAAGGCTCCGCTTCGCTGCGCCTTCTTAAATTTGACCCGCTTCCGTCGGAAGGTGCTTCACCCCTTAAGTTAATGGTATTGAATAACAGATCAGTATTATTAACATAAGGCGTGAGACTCCCGTCAACTGAGTCGGATTATGTCAGAAAGGTGAAGAAGCGCGGAACCTTCGAGTGTAGTCAGTGAAGGTGTGAAGTGCCTAATATCATAAATTACCGGCATGGAATGACAAGCGAATGTATCAGGCGATTATTGTAAAAGATAGTGTAAAGAGAAAATTTGACCGTTTCTGTTACTGAATGTAGCCAGGAGGACGTCCCGAAAAGTAAAATACTTTTCGGGACGCCTCAGGATGGTGACAGGGAATGAGTTGAAAACCCATTCCCATCCTTAGTTTCTCATAGACAGATGAGTGTAAATTCCATTTCAATGTCATTAACTTAAGGAGTAAAGCGCCTCCCGCCTTCAGCGGCTAAACTCGAAGGCTCCGCTTCGCTGCGCCTTCTCAAACATGACCCGCTTCAGTCGGAAAGCGCTTCACCCCTTAAGTTAATGGTATAGAATTTCATTTTGCATTTTGATGCGAAAATCGATTCCCGGCAAAGAGACAGAAGTATTCTCTTCATCTTACTTATCGGATCGAAAGGATACTTAGCTTTAATTGTTTTCGATAAAAATTTTACACATGATCCTTGATAAACTAACTATGTATTGTTTTTATTATGATGTATTCGTAAGGATTTTTCCGTCACCATGCTGACAATCTGAATTCTATAGTTACAATATTGGGGTTTCTTCAGGATTAAGTGGTAATGTTTTAGCGAATCATCTCCTGTCTGCCTTTCGTTGTCAGATGTATATCTATGTCATTAACCAAAGATGCAAAGCACCATCCGCCTTCAGCGGCTAAACTCGAAGGCTCCGCTTCGCTGCGCCTTCTCAAACATGACCCGCTTCCGTCGGAAGTCGCTTCACCCCTTAAGTGAATGGCATTGATCTGTATATGATTATTTAAAATCAAAAAACGGGCATTGATACAAACTCCCGTTTAAAAGAATCGATATTTTTAAAGCTAGCTCAAATTTATTTATTTAATCTAGATGGAGCAAAATGTTGGTAACGACTTCAATCCTCCATCTGCTCGGTAATTATTTTTATGAGATCAAGTGTTCAGAGCCTGTTGTAATGCCGCCTTTTTTGATTGCGGGGATATATAAATATAAATTATAATAATGAACTATATTTCTACATTTAATCAGGAGGTATCAAAATGAAAATTATCGGATCAGGTTCATTTCTATTGCTATGTTTAATCGGTGTTCTTATCTTCAACCCATCTTACCTGTCTGCAGAAACAGTAGAAGCTGTATGCGGAAAGGAGATTTTGGACAGTGACGACGATAATTACAGAGAAGAGGCTTGTGTCATATGCATACTTCAAAGCAAAATAACGGGTATACTTATAAATGATCTGACGGAAGATAATTTTTATATGACCGATGCCTATATAGGAAAAGCGAAAATCACCTCCACTGTTACCAATAAAGATTGTGACGGCTGTTATGAGATTTGCTTTAAGCCTGTCACTTACTCCTGGTATGAAGGATACGATTATGAGTTTAACTTCTTATTGAAAAATATACCTGACAACGCCTTTGCCATTAACGGAACACTTGCGGGGGCCTTTAACGTTAATATATCGGTCCGTTGACTTTGAATATGAACTTCTCAGGAGTCAGAATTAAAGTGTCAAATAATGATTTTACTCCGAAAATAAAAACAACAATGAACAATAGCGAACGATATATGCTTTACATAAACAAACGTGTCAAATACTGAAAAATTCCTGAATACGACTGCTTCTATACTAATAATATTTTCATGCTTTGTGGTGGCCCGGAGGGCCATGGGCGTTTGCTCCGTAAATAGACTCATGCGAACCGGAAGGAGCAGCAATGTCCTGCTGAAACAAGCTGAAACTCGCAGACTCAAACACCACCTTGTTTCATCAGGACATCACTGCTCCTTCTTAACCATTTTCATGCTTTGTGGTGACCCGGAGGGCCATGGACGTTTGTCCCGAAAATAGACGAAAGCGAACCGGAAGCAGCAGCAATGTCCCGCCAAAACAAGCTGAAACTCGTAAACTCAAACACCACCTTGTTTTGGCAGGACATCACTGCTACTTCTGACAATTTTCATGTTTTGTGGTGAACCTGCGGTTTATGGACGTTTGTTCCGAAAATTGACTAATGCGTACCGGAAGGAGGAGCATCTAATTTTACTTATTTGTGAGGTGTGGAATGGCGACATTGCCCGATGGAACGGAAATTGATATGCCGAGGGAACCGAGGCTTTTAAAGCATAACGATGAATTGTATGTAGTCGGTAAAGGGTGGCTTGTTCCGATTAAGGAAGAGGAGGAGTTCGAGAAGGTAAAAGAGAGGATTTTGAGCGATCGCTCCTGCATGTTGGAACCATAAGGCCGGTTAAGAAAAGTTGACAGAATCGCTGGATATTGATCGATTTTTCATAAAGCTTGAAAATCTCGGCCCCCTAGAGTCGCTTGCCATATTTATCGTTGCTACTGTCCTTATGATTTACAGACTTGGAGCCATGGAGAAAAAGGGCTTTGAAGGGACAGTGCTCGGTACTTTAATAATGCCCTATTGCTCAGGTTTTTCCAATCTGAGTTTTGCCTATATTATGGGAAGCTCCGGCGAGAGCGGAGCCATCGTCTTTGAAAACTGCATAGTCAACAATGTAACCAACCTTACCCTGTTGATAGGACTGCCTTCAGCCATCTGGGCAGCCGATCTCTTCCCGAAAAAAGAGAGTAAAGGAGGAAGGAGTGCTGATGGACAAATGGCCCGTTTATCGTTACTCCTTACCCTGACAGCAGTACTCTTTTTCACCTCTGTTCTGTGGGCTCTCGGAAGCGACGGTACAATAGATTTTTCCGACGGCTTTGTACTTATCGCTCTTTTTTTGTTCTGGCAGGTTTTTCATCTCTTTGAAGTACTCAAAAACAATGTAAGGCAAAACAGGTCACTCCACAAAACATTAATCATAGATTTTCTTTTGGTCATTGCAAGCGCTTATATGATTTATGTAAGCATCGAATCTCTTGTTGACTGGATCCCGAAAGAGGGGGATGGGTTTTTCAATTTCAAGAGGCTTGGATGGTTAAGCGGTTTGCTTATGGTCCTTCCAAACGCCTTGCTGGCTATTTACTACTCCGCAGTTGGCAGGCCGGACATTGTTTACTCCTCTCAGGTTGGGGACGGACACATATGCATACCGATGTGCATAGGCATTTTCGCCCTTTTGGGGAGTTTGGAACTACCGCCCGGTTTCAGCCTTGCTCTATGGATCATTATAGGTGTGTCTCTGATACACTTCCTCTCTATTGCGTTTCTGGGCAGGTTGCCAAGAGTCCCGGCACTCATATTTACATTCAGTTATTTTTTCTTTATGTATAAGGGATTTTTTTGAAAAAATGTCTGCAAGTCTGTTTTCAGGACATCGGGTTTTTTGCTCCGAAGAAAAACATTGATCAATCGATTCATACCAGATTAGTAGAAAAAAAACGGTGATATTTTGATTACTAAATGATTAATTTTCGTAACTGCTCAGGTTATTCGGAATCTCCTTACTCATTATTTATGAACGCTGTTACACAATTCTTATCTTCCTTTTTAATGCAACCTCCTATAATTACCGATTTTGATGACAATAATTGTTTTCTTATATATGGCATTATAATTGCTTATAAAAAATGAGAGTGCGATTCAGGAGGTGAAATAATGAGAAATATTATTGCACAGGAGAAATATTCAGAGGGGGAGGTTATTTTTAAAGAGGGGTCTTTTGGTGAGGCCACTTATATGATACTTTCCGGTGAGGTTATCATTTCGGTCACTGTGAGAGGTTCGAGAATTAAGTTTGGAAAATTAAAGAGAGGTGATATTCTGGGACAAATAAGCCTGGTCGATAAGCAGGCCAGATCTGCGACGGCCGTGGCTGTCGGCGATGTAGAGCTTGGCATTATCGATAAAGATTTTTTGGAAAATGAAATCAATAAAACATCCCGAGATTTCCGGTTAATCCTTAACGCTATGTCCGACCGCCTACGCGAAACGACAAACCAGCTAATCGGCATGACTTCAAAGTACCAAAGCCTGAAAAGCAGGGTAGAGCAGTGTAATAATCAAATATAGGCATGTAAGGTGGGGCAACATGCATAAAACTTTAGCGTGTAACGATTCAGTTTGTCGCTAAATACATGGGTGGCATGGATAAACTTGTTTAGACCTGCCCGTTTCGCTTTCGATATACAGCAACCGTTACAGGGACAAACAAGTTTGTCCATGCCACCCGAGCAGATACGTCGATTAATGCTCTTCGCTGAATAATTACCTTTACGTTTTATAGTAGCCAACACTCCCAAGTCATTTGATTTTTTGCTTCCGCCTAAATACTTGAGTAGTTCCAATATGTTTTAACTTATGCATGTTGCCTTGTGCCTCAAAATGTGTTTGGTGACCGCTTGCCGGGTTAGGTGTAAGTGCAAACTCCACAGTACTTTAATGTGTCTATGTTGACAAAAATTGTCAGCGAATAACTCACAGAACTTGCTTGTCTTTTTGTCCTTCTTCTGCGTTGCTCTTCAGTTACATGGCCGGCTATGCGCTTTCTTCGCGCCTTTGAACAGAAATAAAAATACTAACAATTTGTATAACTTATTTATGGACAGCGCCTAATTCTACTTTGTCACATTATGATTGGGAAGCGACCATGGACAGGTGAGACGCCTGTCCTTATATTGATAAACGTCGCTTTTTGAGTAATGTGGCAAAGTAGAACTGAATGAGAGGATTTTAGCTGTTTAGATGATTTTTTATTGTTTTTACTTTGTGAAAAAAATGTGTAAGCCTTTTCAGGCTAATTTTAATATCTACCGAGAATTGTTGCCTGAGAAGTTACCAAATTCTCGTTATTTGGGTTATAATTTATTGCTGTGAAACAATACCATTCACTTAAGGGGTGAAGCGACTTCCGACGGAAGCGGGTCATGTTTGAGAAGGCGCAGCGAAGCGGAGCCTTCGAGTTTAGCCGCTGAAGGCGGATGGTGCTTTGCTCCTTAAGTGAATGACATTGTGCTGTGAAAGTGAAATATTTAAATCCTTGTGAGACATTGTAGAATTATAGGAAGTATAATTTATGAAGGAATCGCTTCAAAAAAGGTTCGAAATAAAAAAGCTCATTGGAGAAGGCGCGTATACAAAGGTATATGAGGCTGTGGACAGGGAGTTTAATGCTCCATGTGCACTAAAGATATTTATAAACAACAGAACTTTTCTTGAAAACGAAGAGTCTGAAGTACGTTTTTCAAGAGAGATCGAACTTCTGAAGTCCATTAACTCCGATTATATAGTCAATATTATGGAAAACGGTGAGTCCGAGGAGGCTGATTTATGGTACACGATGGAGTTGAAAGAGGGGTCTTTGCGCGATCTTTTACTGGCAGAAGAAATTGACTCCGAAGGGATGAAGTTTTCCATTGCAATTCAGTGCCTGTTATGCCTGGAGTTTATACACGAAAACGACATAATCCACAGAGATATAAAACCTGAAAATTTTCTCTTTATCTTTGACCGGGAAAGGGGTGAATTTAACATCTATCTCTCTGACTTCGGATATTCCAAACCCTTACACCTTCAATCCTCTCTTACAAGGGCCGGAATAGGATCGGTGCTCTACGTGTCTCCCGAGGCGGCATATACAAAGGGAAAGGTAACGAGGAAATCGGACATATTTTCAATGGGTAAGGTTTTGTATGAAATATTTACGAATGTCCCTTTTGGGGATATACGCGATATCAGGAGTAACAACAGCTGCCCTCCATGGTTGTTTTCTCTTTGCTCCACTGCTGCTCACAACAGCCCTACAAAGAGATATGACAATATATTTGGTTTGGCGTACGTCTTTATATATAATTCGTTTAATTCATTAAATAAAGAATCCGAGATAATCGGCATAATCGAAACGTCGTTGCGTGTAAAAGCGTCTCGAAGCCTTTCGGAAGTTTTGGAGGAGAATCTGGGAAAACCGTTAAACCTGACGGATATCCTGATTATTTGCGCCTTTCCTCATATAAAAGATAATGACCTTTTGGGGCAATATGCAGGATATCTGAACAGGGTGATAAGGAAATTCGATGAGGCGACTGAGAAGCCCTTTCTGAAAATATTTTCCGAATCGATCGTGAATGGGGATTTCGGGCATATCAGGTTTGACAGAGAGGATTTTGCGAAAAGAGCGAAACGACTTCGTTCGTTTGCTTTCTCTGCACTTGAGAAGTTTCTCTTTTAATGTTTAATGCCATAAAACGTCATCGTTTTTGACATACTCCATATCTACTCTCTCATCTATCTGATCAATCTTGCTTTCAATGCTCTGCATTCTTCCTTCTATTTCTTTATTCCTTGTCTCCATCTTTTTAATAGCTTCCTGTAACTCGTCATTGATTTTTTTAAGGTCATCTTGAAGAGTTTTAATTTTTTCAACAGTATTGTATATTTGCGACAATAGTTCAGATATTGATTCGGCGTCGTTTACACTTTCCATAGCCTTTGCAGAAGGATTTACAGCGAGAACGATTTCTCCAGTTCCCGTATCCACAACAGCGAGAAACTGTTTGTCTCCGTATTCAATATTTTTGACATATAAATCGCCGGCATGTATTTTTTTTAATTCTTCTATAACAGCGATTGTTTTATTTTTACTCATACTAAACCTCTTATGATTGTTATGCTTTTCCTGATATCGTTAATTATGTAATCGGCATCTTTCAGGTTCTCTATAGGTCTGTATCCGTAGGTTACCCCAATAGTAATAATTTCGGCTGCCATGCCGGACAGGATGTCGTAGTTGCTGTCGCCTATTATAACAGTTTCGTCCGGATTTGCACCGAGAAGCTCCATTGCTCTGTTTACGGGCATTGGTGATGGTTTGTGCTCGGGAGTGCTGTCTCCTCCAAGGATCAGCTCGAAGAAATGCGCCATATTCAGCCCTTTCAGGAGTCTTTGGGATAGTTCTTCCCGTTTATTGGATACAACGGCCTTTTTGTAATTATTAAGGGATGTAAGTGTCTCCATTACACCTTGATAGGGAGTCGAAAAATCATGGATATGATTGGAGTAGTAAGCGAGAAACCGTTCTTTCACTTCAGGAGCTCTGTCGATATGTCGGGGCCCGATAATCTTTTCCATTAACTTTGTAATACCCTCTCCCACCAGTTTGATTACATCGTCGGCCTCCAGTTCGGGCAGGCCCAATGGTTCTAAAGAATGATTAATGGCATTGGTGATATCGAGTTTTGTATCTATAAGCGTTCCGTCGAGATCGAATAAAATTAGTTTTATGGCCATGATCGGTTTCGGGGTTTACTTATTTTTCATAAGCCTTTCATATTTTTCCGTCCCTACACACTCCTTTGCCGACGGACACCAATCCAGGCAGGTGGTCTTCATCTCTCTTGCTATCGATTTTTCGCAGGACTCGCATTTTATCTCGGTCTCGTCGGACCATATCTCATTGGAATGTTCGCAAAAAATACATACCAGATGTTCAGGAAAAGGCGACTTGATTTCCGCGCTTCCGGGGCAGCTGTCTTTCATAAGTATTTTTCTGTCCTTTTCATGTTGTTAACTGCAACAAATCCAATCGTCAATCGAAAACAGACAATCCTAAACGCTACATTACCACAGAGTAAAAGCCGGTGTCAAACCGGTCGTGTAATGAAGATCACCTGTTTTCTATAGTGTTTCTGAACTTGTGAATCAGTTTATCCTTAATTCTCTGTATATCTATGTCATATATATCGGAAGGGAAAAGGAGTTCTCCGACACCAGAGTCGACGAATCTTCTGATTTCATATTCGCCGTGAGAGATGTTGCGTTGATAGAGATAATTTAAATAGGTCTCATTGGTAAGAATAATGAATTCAACTCTCATTCCTCCCATTTTAGCGAAAAATTTGAACATCCTTGTCCCTGAAGAACTTCCGGCGTTTGTCGTAATAAAAGGACTTCCGTCCAGAGTGTCCGAAATGTCCTCCAGCGTCATAAATGTTCCGTACTTTGTTGCGCTCTCGGTCAGATGTCTTTGGAAAAGTTTTACATCCTTTAACGAATCAAGCACGCCCATCAGGCCCAATTCGTCGTCAACAGCTACGGCCGGGTTGTTTTGGCCTTTTCTGATTAGTTTCAGAACCTTTGCTTCAGGCGATTTTTTCCTGACAGTTACATAAATCGGAATTTTTCTTCCATTTATATGAAAGCTTCTTCTTTTCAGAGCAGTTAGTTTTTGGTTTTCTCCTGGTGCGACGTCGGAGATACCGAAATTGTCTAATGTCCGAATGTCTGTACATGCAAATGATTCATAGTCGTGAGTACTGAGCAGATGAACGGTCTCGTACTCTCCTATTTTTAGTTCAGGGCTCCATACATGGTCGTTTAAAAAATCCAGAAACATCGAGAATTTATTCTCTATGTCAGTCTCCCGCTCTCTCTGGTCAATAGATCCTGCTATAGTCATTAATACCAGTTTTCTTTTAGCGTCGAATCTGGTTTTTTTATGATATCTGTCATTGAAAAGAATCAACAGAAGGTCTATGGGATTATTGATAGGCTCGATTTCATTCGTGATCTCAATGTAGGAAGGATAATCGGAGAGTAATCCGTTTTTCAAATAATCTATAACACTGTCAGCGGTTTGGGCATAGCTGTTTATTTTAAACATAATCTCGCTGTGAGTGCCATGGATGCCGAACATATTACCGAGAAGTTCATAGGCCCGTATGGTTACTTGTTTCCTGCGGGTCTTATCGTTTATAAGAGATTGTATTTCCGAAAAGGAGCTTATTCCCAGAACGTCGAAAATTTGATTTCTCATGGCACGATATCTGGTCGTCATTTTGCTCTTTTTCAGATCGTTTACCAGTTTCTTCGAGGACTTGGAAAAGAGCTCGAATTTTGCTGCACTGTTGAATATTCTAAATGGGCCGTTTTGATTCAGTATCGAGAAATCACCGTTCATTGTGATTTGGTCAGTCCTTCCATAGAAAGTGCTCTGTCAGGGTTGCTTTATGAAACAGAGTCGATCACGTTGCTGTTTAGTTTAACAATTTTCACCTAAAAAATTCCCTGGCGAACATGGAAGAATAGTCGCTTGCATTATTCTGAAATCTATCGAAGGCGCTAATTTCATTGATTTTACAATTTGACCATGGTAAGATAACTATAGTAATAATAAGGAAGGAAATAATAGTGAAAATAACGGCAGGCGAATTTAAAGCAAGATGCCTTAAATTAATGGGAAACGTTTCTAAGTATCACGAAGAAATAATCATTACAAAGCATGGCAAACCTGTTGCCAAATTATGCCCTGTAAACGAAGCACCTGAAAAGAGTCTGTCAGGTTACATGAAGGATATGGTTACAATACACGGAGATATAATAAATCCAATCGACGAACATTGGACTGTAGATGAATGAGAAGAATGAAATCGTACTTTTAGATACACACATTTGGATATGGCTAATAAATGGAAACAAAAAATCAATTAGTGCCAAATGTCAGTCATTTTTAAAAAACGCTGTTATTTATTCAAATATTAAAGTTTCCGCAATTTCGGTTTGGGAAGTGGGTATGCTTGAGGCGAAGGGAAGATTACATTTTTCAATTGATTCTTTGAGTTGGGTGAATCAGGCTCTTAACGCTCCCGGTATTTCATTGGCTCCGATTACTCCTGAAATTGCAATAAAAAGCAGTCGTCTGCCCGGAGTTTTTCACGGTGACCCGGTAGATCGGATTATTGTTTCAACGGCAAGAGAATTGAATGCAACTTTAATCACTAAGGACACGAACATAATAAACTACGCCGGCAAGGATTACATAAAAGTTTTAAAGGGATGATTCATTAATGAGCAGTGTTGGTGATGAATCGTCCTTTCATCAAGAGGGGGCGTTGATTTTGATGAGTGGGGGGCAGGATTCCACAACCTCTCTGGCATGGGCGCTGAAGAATTTCTCTGAAGTTTCGGCGATCTGCTTTTTTTATAATCAAAAACATTCCGGAGAAATTGAGATCGCTGAAAAGATATGCAATCGGTTTAATATTCCGATTAAAATTCAGGATATCTCCTTTCTTAAGGATCTTGTTATTTCCAACCTCTTTAAAGGCAGAGGAAATGTTAATGAAGGTCATGAATTAAATAGTCAGGTTCCGGCAGGTTTTGTGCCGTACAGAAATTTGATTTTTCTCACTCTCGCTGCAGCATGGGCCGGCACTCTGAAAGTCAGGCATCTGGTAACAGGAGTCTGCGAGACGGACTATTCCGGTTATGCGGACTGCCGAGATGTTTTTATAAAATCCGTACAGTCTACCTTAAATCTGGCCACCGATTTCAGCGATCTGAATATTATAATCCATACGCCTTTAATGTGGCTTTCGAAATCGGAAACTTTCCGGTTGGCCGAGGACCTGGGTTGCCTGGATATCGTTCTTAAAGAGACGATGACGTGCTATAACGGGGACGAAACCATGAACAGTTACGGAAAGGGATGCGGCCGGTGTCCCTCTTGTATATTGAGAAAAAAGGGGTACGAGGAGTATCGGAGTAAACGCTCACACTCTTAATCTTACTCCCAAAATAGACGAATGCGAACCGGAAGCAGCAGCAATGTCCCGCCAAAACAAGCTGAAACTCGTAAACTCAAACACCACCTTGTTTTGGCGGAACATCACTGCTGCTTCTTAATATTTTTATGCTTTGTGGTGGCCCGGAGGGCCATGGGCGTTTGCTCCGAAAATAGACAACCACAAAGAATGTAGGGGCAGACCTGCGTGTCTGCCCCGGCGATGGCTAACGAACAACCGCACCGGAGTACCTGCACGCGGCCGGGGTGAACACACAGGTTCGCCCCTACCAACAATCATGAATAATTTTCATGCTTTGTGGTAATCCGGAGGATCATGGACGTTTACTCTGAATTGTGTACGGTTTCTTCGATTGAGAAGTAGGATTAAGATGATGGCCACAGGCTTTTTAAAAAAAATGCAGGATTATCCTGCTCGTTATTCTCCTGAATTTCTTTTCTCTATTCCCAGGGACGAAAACAGGAAACGTTTGGAAAGGGGAACGCTTGAGTTTACAGGCTACGATATATGGAATGCCTATGAAGTCAGTTGGCTCAACAAGAAGGGAAAACCGGAGGTCAGAATGATGCAGTTGGTTTACTCCTGTAATTCGAAGTTTATTGTAGAGTCAAAGTCCCTGAAGCTCTATCTTTTCGGTTTTTCGATGACTATATTTCATAGTGAAGAGGATGTTCTGAAATGTATTGAATCGGACTTATCAGCGATTTTGGATACACCATTTATGGAAGTATCCTTTTTTCGGCCTGAACACCACCCCGATTACACAACCTTTCCGAATGAATACGAGATCGATTATCTTGATATCGAGACCGATATTTATCTGCCCGATGTGAGAGTGTTAAAGAGGCAATATTGTTCAAAACACAAACAATTCGCTTTTTCCCATCTGCTGAAAACCAACTGCCCCATTACGAATCAACCAGATTGGGGGACTGTTTATATTGAGCAATGTTCGGACTATCATCTTAATGAAGAATCTTTATTAAGATACATTATTTCCTTCCGAAATCATTCCGGTTTTCATGAGGATTGCTGTGAAAAAATATTTAGTGATCTCTTCATCTTCCTTTCCCCGGAACGGTTGATAGTAAAATGCTTTTTTACAAGAAGGGGCGGCATCGAGATCAATCCCTGTCGTTTTTACGGTGTCGAAGCGGACAATGATTACGGATATCATATGTGGAGGCAGTGACTACTGACTGTGGTCGGTAATAGATGTGGGACATGGTAAGCTTAAAACCAATGAGAGTACTTGTCTATTTCTCCCTTTTTTGCTTTGCTTTCGTTCTCCGGTTTCCATATTTCTTTTATTATGTAATCGATTGGGATGAGAGCACTTATATTATTATGGCCCAGGAACTCCTCAACGGAAACCTTCCTTATATAAACCTCTATGAATTTAAACCTCCAGTCGCATTTTTGTTTTATGGAGTGTTTATTTATTTATTTGGAAAAACTATTCTTGCCGTCAGAATAGGTGGACTTATTTGTATTTTTCTGGCTGCCTGCTTCATTTATGAAACAGGCAGGAATATGTATCACAAAAGGGCCGCCCTGTGGGGTTCTCTTTTTTTCATAATTTTTTCCATGACTCTTGATCCGGGAAGTTTAGGTGCTACCCAAACGGAGCACTTTGCTTTATTGCCGATCAGCTGCATGCTGTTTTTGCTGTTAGCCCGAAAAAGGACGGATGTAAATATCTTTTTAATTGGCTTTTCATTGAGCATAGGAGTTTTAATTAGATCTAATTTGGCTTATCTCGTTCTAGGGGTTAGCCTTATTATAATTGTAGAGACATTTATAAAGGAAAAAAACAGACTAATAAAGACATTTTTAATTTTTGGGGCCGGTCTTTTCTTGTTACCTCTATCGATAGCGTGTATTTACGTCTATCAAGGATATTTAGATGTGTTAATTAAGGCTACTATTATAGCTCCGCTGGCATTTGCATCGGAATACGATTACAGTATGTCCCAACGTTTTTCAAATTTTTTCTCGTTGATCGTGAAAAGTTTTTATTCCGAAAATTTTCTGATATGGATTACCGTTATTTGCGGTCTGTGCATCGGCTCTCTTAAAAAATTTAAGGAGTATAGAAAACTTATATGGTTTCTTGTGTTTCTTTTTATTTCAGTTAGTTTATCTATCGTTCAAACCGGTCATACATATTACCACTACTTAATCCAACTGATTCCTTTTATGGTTTTACTGACGGCCTTTTTTTTATCTTTTTTGTTTAACAAGAAAATTTGGGGTATCAGTGTTATATTGGTCTTGCTTCTTTTGTATCCTTTAAAGCCTGTGATAGCCAGTTACAGTGCAATGCTTCGAAGCGATTATGGTTTAAGGCTATATCAGTATGATAATGGAAATCAGGTCATTGACTATTTAAATAGAAAAGGGGTTAGCGGAAAATATCTCTTTTTCCTGCAATACCATATCGGATACTGGCTAACGGGGGCTAAACTACCTACAAAGTTTGTCCATCCATCCAATATTGTTCGTATTAGTTATCTTCATTCAATGGGGGATCATAATGCAACTCCCGAGAGAGAGTTAAAAGGGATTTTCAGCAAGGAACCTGCTTTTATTATAGTACCTCAATATATATGGTATTTCGATTTGAACTGCCAGAGATGTTTTCATATTCTGCAAATGGAATTAGAAGATAACTATACTGTCGATAAGATTATTGGACGTACTATTATTTTCGAACGAAGAAAAGGTGACAACGGACTTTTATAAGTTTGAAAGAGAATAGTAAAAAAAGAAGTAAAAATCAATTTATTTTGTTTTTATTTCTGGTTCACTTCCTTTAAATCAGCCTACCTTTACAGTCACATAAAAATCTTTGTTTAAGGTTCTACGCCCGGCAGTTTCCATTTTTTATTCAGATAATATCTGCTTTTCCATTTCTCCGGTTGTTTCCCCGTAAAAACATAATATTCGCCAATCATTGTTTGCTTAAATTTATAACAGTAAGAAGAACTCATAAACCGCTTGAGTTGAATATCGTTTTTATGTAGTATTAAAGCGGCTTTATCTCCGGCATTTACATATTCGTCGTAGAGTATGTCTCTGTAACCGCCGGGTGATAAACCATGGGTGGAAGCAATCATTTGCTCATTACTTTCAAAGAGCAATCGCCATTTTAAAAAATAGGTTGCTCTCACTCTTGAAATTCCTTCTTTTTTAAGATATTCCATTATTCCGGTAAGTGTTTTACAGGATGTGGGGACGTTAACAACATCTTTTTCGTTAATTAAAACATCGTCATTAACGGAGCAGGGGCGGATATAGGAGACATGATTAAAAACTCCGAAACATACTAATAATAACAGTACACAAACTCCGCCGGTTCTATGTAATATATTGTGGTTTATTATTAATGTATTTAAACCATACCCGATCAGTATCGCCAGTAAGGGATAGAGAGGCAGGAAATACCTAGGGCTTCTTTGAGTCCCCTTTGAAATTACACTGAAAATGAAAAAAATAACAATAAATAACAGAATTATGGATATTATATTAAGGGCATTATTGTTTAAAAAATTTTTTTCTCTGTTGAATCTGTTTTTAGTAATCAGAAGAATATAAGGCAATGTGTTAAAAAATAAGTATATTGTGAGTCCAAGGTAAATTATATACTCCAAATAGGCTTTGCCGGGAATGTCCGTTATGTATTGATCTGCATTTCTTCCAAAAAAAAATGCAGGTAAGTAGTTGAAGACTATCTTTAGGGGGGTATCTTTAAAAAGAAGCAAGATGTTTTCGCCTCTTTGATTGAGGATGTAATGAATATTAAGAAAGTCGTTTGTCAGATTATAGTAAATAACAGGCAAAAGGCCTGTTATACATCCTGCAATAATTAATGAAATCTTTTTAAGAGACCAGAACTTTTTTTTCCAATAAAAAGAGGCGATAAATAATGTAGTTAAAAGAGGAACGATTAATTCCATATTATAATAGGCGAAACCGCTTGTAAAGCCTAATAGAAGATAGTGAGACCTGTTGTTGTGTTCTTTCTTTATGATCTCCGTGAAAATATGTAGTATGATAATCGATAGAAAAAGGACGATAATGTATCCGCCCCTCATTTTAAAATGCCATTCAATAAGGGGAGTCGCCGAGGCGAGAATTATGGATGAGAAGATGGCTGTTTTTTTATTAAAATGAATAAGACAAAATTTATATGTCACGATAATAGTTGCTAACGAGAAAAATAAAGCTATGGATTTAAAGGTTAATGACGATACGCCAAAAAGCAGGAATGGTATAACAGCTAAATATGCCTCTATCGCTCCGCCTCCTCCATAGGGCTGGCTTAAGAAGAAAATCGGGAAATAGTCCATCATAATAATATGCTTCGCCATAATTCCGACAACAGCCTCGTCGCCGTCTACATGGGATTGCGAAGTTAAAAGGACAGAGAGATAGAGAAGAAATGATATAGAGACAATAATAAATAAGGGTGAAATTTTGTTGAAGCGAAGATAAGTTAAAAAACTATCGGATTTTTTGAGTAACATTTTTATGGTTCTATGCAGTAAAAGTAAGTCCTAAAAGTCTTCCAGGCTAAGCCATCACAGGCAGTGATTTTCATTTATGTGTATTTACAGGCGACTAAGGCGCTTTTATAAAGACTCTGAAATGATCGTCATAGGAAGGGTCTCTTTTATATGCCATAGATCCTATTCGGATGATTGTGTCCTCAGAGGGAGTCACGGGTTCTCCGCGTATAAGGTTTACTCCATTATAGAAAATTAAAGCACTTTTCTCTTTTGTACTCTCCCGTAAATTATTTATTTGGCTGTAAACATGAATTTTAAATCTCCCTGATTGTAAGTCATAGACCTTTAAGGGAGTAATTATGGATAGATCTCCTATTATTACATTTACCCCCTTTGCCGTCAATTCATTATACAGTCTGTCGAATCTTACCCAGCTGTTACTGGTTTCTGAGAGTCTGCTGCCTACATTATAAACGCTCAGAGAGCCGCCTGTTCTGATGAATGTGTGAAAATAATTGGTTGTCAGATAAAAGAGGTTCAGAACGATCACGGATGTCAATATGAAGTGTCCGGTTTTTCGGACAAAGCCGTTCTTATTATTAATCAGGGGAACTGCAAGAGAGACCAGCAAAAGAGGATAGAGATAGAGGGGTATAAGAAAATAGTGCGGTGCAAAATTAGCAGCAATGAGCATTATAAAAACAATCAGGAATAAGGGAAAGAGAATTGTCATCTTCTCGTTATCAGTAAGTTTGTTTTTTCGTAATGACCAGATTCTGGCGGCGGCAATTAAAAGAGTGGCTATCGTTATATAGGGTATTACATTATAAGTGATTTGCCCCACGTGCCTTTGATAAAAAATGACGCCGTTTAAAGCGTTGTTTAACAGGGCCGGAATATTGGGGATATCCGATATCATGGCTCTGAATGAACCTTCAGATGCCTTTTCAGACCACAAGGCGATATCGTCTGTAAAGAGAAGCTGGTAAATCCTGATTCCCATTCCCCCTGAAAAACCGACTCCCATCATCCATATAACAGGCTTTTTCGCAGGGTTAAAACGATAGGCAATTGAGGAAGACAATAACAGAGCCGCCGGTATGGTGAGACCGATTATATGATTATATGTTAGAAGGCCAATAAAAAAGCCGCCGGTAAAAGCAAAGAATATACCGAAAAAGAGACTTCCGCTATAATAGACCCTCACGGATTTTGCCATAAACAGAAATCCCGTTAAGGAGAGAAAAAGATTAAGAGCCTGAATTTCCGCTGCGAATCTCGACAACATCACAAAGGCGGGAAAAGTACATAATAATAAACCTGCGTAGCGATACATTCCACCGGAGGGATGGAAGTGTTTGAACAGGATCATCGCCAGAATAACGGATAATGTATTAAATACCGCTGACGTTAAGCGCATCACCTCTATTTTGTAACCAAATATCTCGAATAGCGGCCACATGAGATAATGATAAAGAGCACCAACATAGGGCGCCATGCCGCTTAAAGGTCTCAGCCCTCTGTCGATCATCCATGATTTAAGAATCGTAAGGGCTTCGTCGTAATGCAGTCCGACTACTTTGTCAGGATATATGGTAAGGAGCGTTATTGAAATTATTATAATGCAGAAATCGGGGATAAATTTTTTAAATTTCATTTTTTGTCGTTAAAAAAACCGGATTCCGGCTTTTGCCGAAATGATGTAAGGTAAAGACAAACAAAGTCGATAAAGTGTTTCTCTTCTATTTAAACTGATGAGCAGGATATCTTCAATTCTTTGCTTCTGCCTTCAGTTTAAATTCCTTTTTGGTGACTGCTTACCGGGTCAGGTGTTGTCAGTGTAATTTTTCCAGCTCCTCCGCTTTTTTCAAATCCTTTTTCGCCATTTGGGCTTTTCCTGACTTTTGGTAAGCAATGCCGCGGTTCTTAAACAGAATCGCAGTTTGCGGAGAGTGGGCGATCGCCTTGGAGTAGTCCGCTATTGCTTTATCATATCTCCCTGACATCTCATAGGCAATACCCCGGCTGTTATAGGACATTGCTTTGTTAGGATCGATTTTTATGGCGTATGAGCAATCTTTGATCGCATCTCCATATCTTTTTATTGAAACATAGAGGCCGCATCTGTTTATAAGCGCGTCGGAATAGAGAGGATTCAATTCGATTGCTTTATTTAAATCGCTCATAGCAAGTCGGAACTGTCCGGTTTCGATAAAGACAACTGCTCGATTATTATAAACATCCGCTGCACGGGGCGACAACTTAACCGCTGTGTTTAAATCTCCGATAGCTTTTGTATAATTGCCTGATTCGATATAGGCGTTTCCGCGATTGTTATATCCTGCGGAAACATCGTTAAAGAGTGTCAGTTCGTGTGTCCATAAAGTTAAAGAGTTTTGCCAAAGGGAAACTTGTTGTTTTGAGATGATTGATAAAGTTGCAAGGATTACAAGAGCGATCGTTATTTCAAGAAACCTTTGAAGTCCGGCTTTGTCGATTCCGGTAAAGTATTTGGAAAAAAGGGAATGGCTTCCCCATGTTAACATGATAAAGAGCCCGATTAACGGGATATAAGTATAGCGGTCCGCCATCGAGTGAACACCTACCTGCACCAGGCCGATCACCGGCACAAGAGTTCCAAGGTACCACAGCCAACCGGTCAACAGGTAAGGGTGCTTTTTTCTCATGATCACTGCTACAGAACTGACCAAAACAAGCAATCCACCCGCTCCTGCTCCCTGCCAAAAATTGATGCTCTCTCCGGGATGTGGATAAAATACGGCAAGGTCTAAGGGCCAAAACATTTTGCCAATATACGCTACATAGGAAACAGCACCGTTCGTTATCCTTACCCACAGGGGGTACGAATCCAGGGAAGCCACAGCCCCTCCCCATTTCTGAGCGAAAAAAGCGGTTATACTAGATATAATGGTAAGTATAAAAAGAGGTGTTTTTTCTATAATTAATTTTCGCGAAGATTCTCTTTGGAAACGCTCTGTAGGCCAGTAGTCAAGGAGTAAAAGTATAAAGGGCAGTGTTACCAGCATGGGTTTGGACATGAGTCCCAATGCATAGAAAAACATAACGGAAATATACTTCAATTTTAAGGAATTGTCTTTAACAGGGAGGGGCAGGCTCTTTGTGTAGCTTACATAAGCACTAATCGTGAGCATAAAAAACAGGGTGCTCAGAACATCCTTACGTTCGGACACCCATGCAACTGATTCCACATGAAGGGGGTGAAGACCGAAAAGAGCGGCTACAAAGGCGCTTTGCCACAAGGCGCCGGTCATCTGTTTTAATATAAGAAACAACAATATTGTATTGGCCAGATGGAGGAGAAGAGAGGAAATATGGTGCTTGCCGGGATCCATGCCAAAGATCGTTGTGTCAGCCATATGGGAGAGCCAGGTGAGGGGGTGCCAGAAATTACCGTATGTCGTCGTAAAGGCCCATAGGATGTTGCTTTTTGT
This sequence comes from Candidatus Magnetocorallium paracelense, assembly GCA_029001845.1. Classification (GTDB taxonomy): domain Bacteria; phylum Nitrospirota; class Thermodesulfovibrionia; order Thermodesulfovibrionales; family Magnetobacteriaceae; genus Magnetocorallium; species Magnetocorallium paracelense. The sequence continues at coordinate 35,149 of JAREWP010000055.1, forward strand.
CAGACCGTACCTGACAAAAGGATTTTTCGTTACATAGACATCGTCATCGTAGTTGACAAAATCGAAATTATGTACCTGCCAATAAACGGCAAGGATTATTATAGTTAAAGAGATTATTACTAAATAGTTTATTTTTGAATGAAACATGGAAATCAGGTTATTTTTCATGCTTTGTTGTGACCAGGAGGATCAAGGGTGATTTCTGTAAAAATCTTTGTCAATGAATTTATCATAAACACCAATATTCATTAGCACAATGGTTTTAAGCCTCAGGGGATCGAAAATATTTCCTCGTATAATCAGATCCAGCTTATCGTAAAAAAGAGCAAGTTTTTTATCTTTAATGAAGTTTGTCCCTGTTCGAATGGATTTGACGTAACCATCAGGGACAGCCCGATCAAAATGACCGACACGCCAATCAGGATTGCGTTTCATCGGGATTCTTGCAAGTAAAGGATCGGCGAGTGCCGGAGGATCGATAAAGTGAACTTTATATCCGGCCTTATATCCATAATAACCGATATTACCGAATACTGCGATTTGTCTGTTTGTGTATTCGGGCCGTTCCTGTTCGTTGTCAAACGTAAATCTAATCTTACCTTTGCGATATAAACCAAAATGTTCTTCCCAATGCCCTCTTTCGTCAGCGATCCCGTGGTTATTGATTTGTCCGTCCCCGGCATTGTCATAACGGAGCGCCGCCAGAAGAGTTGGTGAAGGAACAAGAAAGGCAATGACTGTGACCAGGGCGATGGCAATGCTTATGTTCCTGACTTTACTTACATCTAAAATATTCACTACACAAAATACAGCAAAAAGAAAGGGCGTACTAAAAAAACGTCCGCTCATGAAATCTCCGCCAATCCAGAGAATATAAATCAGATATAAAAGAATACCGATAGAAATCGGAAAAAGACTTCTCTGCCTTGAAAAAAAAGATAATCCAATGCCAAGGAAAATTACAATTGATGTCAAAAGGTCTCTTTGAAAGCCGTCTATGAAGTAACTGACTCCCTGACTGACCAGATCGAAACGTGGAATACCGGCCCCTAATTTTGCATATGCCGTATTTGGAAAGGGAAAACCATAATAAAGTATAGAAAAAATCTCCCATATTATTAATGGAAGAAAGCATATGATTATCGACCATGCGCCTTTTTTAAATTTGGTTTTTTTAAAATTTAATAACAGCGTTGGAAGGAATAATAAAAGAGTGTCCAAACGGTTCAATGCCGCTGCGCATGCCAGGAGAGAGAGAGTTGTAAATTTTTTATCAACCCTTTTATCGCTTATAACGGCGGCAAAGAAAATCGCTGCAATCAGATGGGAAAGGCTGTTCTCCAGTCCGGAAGTAGAGTAGTCGACAAAAGCTTTAGAGAGAGATAGAGTTAACAGACCTAAAGCAGCCGATTGGGGAGCAGGGGCGATTTTTAAACAAAAAACAACCAGTACCGTTAGAGATAAAAAAAGATTCAGAAGAATGCTTAATAGAAACAATTCATCTGAAAATATATATCCAAAAGATAAGAAGAAAAACCAAAGCGGATGGGTATATGCCTGCACCCGATAACCGGCGTTAAAATTTGGGCCGATGCTTTGGTGTAAATTCTCAACCACTCGAAAAGTAATAAAGGCGTCTTCACTTACCCATGCACTCATAAAAATAATTATGAAAACAAAAAACAGTGTAAGTAAGGGATATCCCCAAGCTGTGTTTTTTTTGTTAAGAAATTTTTGATTTTCGGTTGCAAGCGGCATGGGTTGTTTTTTATCGAACTCAATGACGAAAAATTTATAGAAATCAGATGTTTTGAAAAAAACGAGCATAACAGGATAAATTGTGAAAATGCAAGATTTTACTGATATCCTTTTTCTACAATAGATAACCAGGGATTTCCTGCTTGCTGCAAAGTTCCTCTATCCAGGTTTTGCCTCCAATATTGTTCGACATTCCTGATATCTTCTTCAGTCAACGGATTCTGTCTTTTTAGTATGCGAAGTTTTGCCGTCTCCTTGTCAACCACAACGTTCGGTATAAAACTTTCTACATATCCCTCAGGCGGACGACGACTGTGAGCCATAAGGCGTTTCTGTTGTAAGCGTGTTTCATTTCTTGCAATGATGTAATCATTCAGTCCCAGCACATCGACAATATTGACATTTGGTAATGTCCAGGACGGCACGCCGACACAATATTCGGCATACACCGGGAATTCACGGGCCGGAAGAGTCATGCCTCTTTTACGTGAAGGGTAATTCTCCACCTGCGTTTGCCAGAAGACTTTGTGTTCCTGGTGGCGCATTCCGACATGATGTTCAATCAGCCAGGACTGCGCACTGTCGAACATGGCGGCGTACCAACGAAAAGGCGCCGGCCAGACAGAGGAGATCGGAACTATCATTACATGTGTTTCTTCTCTTGTATTCAGGTCCTTTGTCAACATCCAGTGGGACCACTGAACCGGCATTGAAAGAGCGACAAATAAGAATATTGCCAGGAAATACAGGTGTATCTTTAATTTCAGCTTGTTTAACGCCCAAATTAAACCGATAAAGATTAACGGTATTATATGGCTATACACTCTGAATTCAAAATGATCACCACCAACAATGATCGTATAATATCCCAGATGAGCAAAGATCGCTGTCACTGTGAGTATTTGAACACCATGATCGGCGACTATTTCTTTTAGTAAAGCTTTTCGACTATGCTTTACCGACTGAGTGGCATATCGTCTCCATTCATCAGTCAGAGCCATTCCAAGGGCCAGGCAGAATAATGTAACAGGTAGCCAGAGAGCATACTCCAGCATGAAGCTGAAAGCATATAGGACACCACTTTCAGGCCACATGGCTATGACCTTTGCATAATAGGTATTGGGAAGCCATTCTCCATAAAAAGAAAGCCGCCATGTCAGATGGATGACGATCGGACTAAGAGGAATCAGGCAGGAGAGAAGAAGTTTTATTGTTGCTTTTCTGTCGATGGTTAGCCATATTTCGATGCCTGCCATGGCTAAAAGGGCGGCACAGAAAAGCAATCCGTCAGGACGGGTCAGGTACAGAAATGAAGAGATCGCAGAAGCCATACCTATACGCAGCCACGCCTTCGAAATCATGAGAAGAGCACATACCCAGGAAATAAGGAAAAAATTAAACATTGCAGTTTCCAGCCCGGAACTCGTCCAGGTCAGATATGTACGGTTCAGAAGTATGTAGGTAATAAAAAAAGTGACGATAACAAATCTATACTTGTTCTTCCATTTATCTTTGTGAAAATAAATGACAGTCCATGAAGATAGAAAAAACGTTCCATAGGAAAAAACGAGAGATATTATGTTGGCGCTTTCAGTGGGATCTTTACCGGTAACTCTCCATACGATATCAAGAAGAATCACCCATAAAAAACTTGTATAGCCCTCAACCGCTATAAAGGGCTGTGGATTCCAGACATATCCATGACCCATTATGCTGTTGCTTACATATCTGAATGCAATAAAAGCATCATCCGTTAAAAACCAAAAGAGTTTCCATCCGTAATAAAGGCCTGTAGCGGCGATGACAACGAGCAGAGTAAAGGCTGTTGTTTCCACAATAGAAAAGTTCTTCCCGTTAAGGTTGGCTTTTGCTTGTTTGTATATTAAAGTGAACATATTAAAAGTTTTTAGTAACTACTTAGGCGTATAGACTAAAGGCTGAAGACTATTAGGAAAAATGTGCGTTACCAATAAAAATTTAAAGCTTTTTTATTAGCTAATGTACTCAAGTCATTTGATTTTTTGCTTCAGCCTTCAGCCTAATAACTGAGTAGTTACAGTTTTTATTTCATATACCCGGATAGTTGCAGAAATTGCTGTTCCAAAAAAATGAGCATAACAGGATAATTAGGGAAAATGCAATATATCGGGACTTTATGGGATAGTGGGATCTTTCGATTAAAGAGCGAGTTAAAAATAAGATAGTTTTTGTTAGAAAAATAATAAATAAAAAGATAGCAGGATAAATCCGGCATAACCCGCTTTCATTGGTCGGAAGGTGCTTCACCCCTGAAGTTAATGACATTGAATATAAACATACATACTCTTAAGAATTATAAATGTCATAAGGGGTGTGAGAATCCGCTTGTTAACTTGCATTTTCGTCATTTGTCCTGTTATTCTTAGGTCGCTCCGAAAAAGTGATATTTTATAGTTGGCGTCATCGGTTAGTGAATAGATATTTGAAAGTTCCTCTTTCTTACCCACAGCTTTGGCATGCCATTCTTCCAATATTGTTGGCTTTTAGTTGGGCGGCGATGCTTCTTTTCATACCATTATTACCCCGCGAAATTCTAACGTCCTGTTTATGGTTTACAACTCCTTTTTGGGATATTCCTCTTTGGGGTCGATTTCTATTGGGCGGCCTTTGTTGTGTTATATCGTTCCAAAGCATAAACCTGCAGATATGGTCCCTGTTAGACAAAATAGTATCTTTTTTAAGCGGACATGGTGCAAAAACGAAAACAGTTTATGGCGTAACGGCTATTACGGCTTTTGCGACATTCTGGCTACTGAGATGCAGGAATTATACTTTGGGAGACAGCGTTTCCATTGTCCAATATCTTACCTGGGATGTCCATGTCAATAACTTTTATGTAACTTATGACGAGATATGGACACATTTTGTTCACTCTCTGGCCTATAAATTCCTTCATGTTTTATTCGACTGGTCTGTAGACAAAGCATACGCCCTGGTCAGTTCTTTATGCGGAATTGCTGCTCTTATGATTATTATTCGTTTTTGGAGGAACAACACAAGGGAGTTTTCAAAACAAACAGCAGGCATTTCTTTCTGTCTGAGTATGGGAGCCACTCAACTTTTTTTTGGTTATCTTGAAAATTACTCTATTGTTGTAAGCATCATTCTTCTATATATCCTGCTTGCTCAATTGACTCTTGAAAACCGACTTCACCCGGCCTGGCCTGCTTTGGCGCTCTCAACAGGTATTTGTTTTCATGTATTGGCAGGCTGGTTACTGCCGTCTCTGCTTTATCTGTGGTTTGCAGGAATTCGCTTGAAATCGACTCGACAAAATATAAAAGATTTAATCCTTATAACTCTCGCCATCGTCGCGCCGATTGGCAGTACTTTTATTTTCTTTTTCTTTATCGGCGTCTCTCCGACTGAGATTAAAAACACCCACCTCTGGGCGCTAAAATTTATTTTTCTTTTGGATGAGTCATATGGAGGCTTTCAATATAAAATGTTTTCATTATCTCACCTTGGCGCGGTCATAAATCAAGTCATGATCTCGGGGTTACCCGGTGTTCTCACCATTTTCGTTTTATTTCTTAAAAGAAAGCGAATAGGAATTGAGGATAAATTTTTACAGTTTCTTATTGTTTCAGTGTTCTTTTTACAGATTTTTGCTGCTACCTGGAATCCTGATTTGGGTGCTTATAAAGATTGGGATCTTTTTGCTGTCACAGGAATCGGTTATACGATTCTGGGCTCTTATTTGTTTATCAAGAATCTTAACAACGATGAAGTCCGCAGGTGGGGACTTGTGATTGCCGCCATATCGTTTACATTAAGCGGTTCATGGGTTGTGGGGAATTCGCTGGCTGCCGATTTGCACGATATCACATATGATACAACTATATCGCATAACAAGTCTCATCAACATTTGGGAGGTATGTTCGCCGAACAACAAAAATACCGGGAAGCAACGCGGCATTATAAAGAGGCAGTAAGAATAGACCCGAAAGATTCGATATCCTATGCAAATCTCGGCCAGACTCTCAGGATGGAAGGTAAGAGAAATGAGGCCATTGAAAATTTTCAAAAATATCTTACACTGGAACCGGAAGGGGAAGCTGCGGAATTGGTGCGGCAAATAATGGAAAACATGCAAAAGGAAGAGAGAGAAAAAACATGATATCGGAAAGAAGATTTCCTGCTTTTTTATTGGTCTCTTTGGCAGCAACTCTTTCTGTGTTGAGGTTTATATATCTGGGGAGTATTCCGGGATTGCATGGCGATGAAGCACTTTATGGAATTAAGACATATATGATGATGCAGGGACATCATCTTGCACCTTCATTGTTTTTGGAGTGGACAGGGGGATTTAATGCATATACAGGGCCTCTGATAACTTATGTACGTATCCCTTTATTTTACTTTTTAGGCGCCAATATTTTTTCATTGAGACTGCCTGTTGTAATTTTCAGTCTTTTCTCGGCCTATTTTATTTACAGGCTCCTTTATGAAACTTACAACAGAAGAACCGGTATTATCGGGGTGCTTTTGTTTCTTTGCATGCCCTGGTCTGTTATATATTCCAGGTTTGCAGACGAGACGCATACAACATTGCTTTTTTTTGCTTTGGGCGGATTGTATTTCTGGTTAAAACCTTCCTTTCATCATAAAATTCTGGCTGCTCTTTTTTTAGGCTTAGGTGTTTTTAACCATATCGTTTTTCTTTTTGTTCCGCTCTCCTTTGGTTTGTATTTTTTTGTAAGTAACGGATTCAGACTGAGTGTCGAGAAGAAGTTCATCGCACCCCTCTTACTCTTTTTGGTTTTATTATCTTTAAGGATATCAGTCGTTCTAATGGCGGGCGCCTTTGATTCAGGTGAAGGGATTAATTTTTTATTTCACAGATTGCATCAGGGAAGAGAAACAGACCTCTTCAATAAAATCCCGATAAGTGTGACTTATTTTGCAGATTTGCTGGATGGCGATGTTTTTTATAAAAGAACGACAGGGGATTTATCGTTTTTTGTCGTTCCCGTTAATTCGATTTTATTTGCCCTGTCATTGGTGTTTATATGTTTCAGGTACAGGTATTCAACCATTTACAAACCGGCGGATCGTATGTTTTTTTGGATATTTGTCATTCATTACATACTGATTGTCATCTTTATTCATCAACTATCCGCCAGATATTTCCTTGTCTCTTTGACGCTTTCTTCCATTTTGATTTCCATTTTTCTCGGCACTGCGAAAATGCCCGGTGGAATCAGAATCGTCGTTGTCTTTGTATTGCTCTTTGTAAATTGTTTTTATATTGGATACAACTACTTTTACACATTTAAAAAAAACGGGGGAAGCCTGTTATCCTATAAAGCCGGCGATTTTGTTGAAGACAGCCTTGGTTTTACCGATTCGGTTACTCTTTATAATTATTTAAAGAAGCAGGGTATTGTAAATCTCCGGACAGCCGATGAATCTTTGGCGTGGATACTCAGATTCCTGGATATTAAAGAGAGGATATTGCACATTAAAACCGGAACAAAAAATAAAATAGAGAGCAATATTTACTTTATATCATATAAAAAATATGGTCATAAGACAGACGACCTCGCTATTGGTTCTTCAATTAAGCGACTAAACACGCCTTTGAGAAATTACGATATAATGTTTTTAGGGCAATAGCCCAACCCGGCTGCCTTTTATGTTCTTATAACAGACAGTTTTCAGATGAAAGAATTTTTTAATTACAGAATAACCCACATTTTTTTGGTGTTAGCAATCGGACTTATTGCCTACGCAAACTCAATGAATGGTCCTTTTGTGATAGATGATACAAGAAATATCGTCGAGAATCCATTGGTCAGAGACCTGAACTATTTTATCAATCTTTCAGAGGCAAAAACTGTTTGCCACAATGCAGATTCTCATATAACTTTGTATACCGCTTTCAAGTCAAGGTATATCGGGTATTTGAGTTTTGCTTTGAATTACTTTTTGCACGGATTAGAAGTTAAGGGGTATCATATTATTAACATTATCGTTCATCTGTCAAACGCCCTGTTAGTCTATTTTTTAGTACTTCTTACATTCAGTACCCCCTTTCTTGTTTCTTTATCGCATAGATATTCCGCCGATGCTGCTCTATTTACGGCATTGATTTTTGTTGCCCATCCTCTCCAGACACAGGCAGTTACCTATATTGTTCAGAGATTCGCCTCTCTTACAACGGTGTTTTATCTGCTGTCGATCGTGTTTTATGTGAGGTGGAGACTTGGGAAAGCAGGTATAAAGGAGTTCGGAAAAGAGAGAGGAAGGGTAGTAAAGCGGCCTTTCAGTTATTTATTGTCTCTGCTTTGCGTTATTGCGGCGATGAAGACAAAGGAGATCGCCTTTACTTTGCCTTTAATCATTATGTTATATGAGTTTGTTTTTTTTGAATTGGATTTTAAGAAAAATTTTGTCTGGTTGATCCCTTATTTGTTAACACTTTTGGTTATCCCATTGACTCTTTTTGTCATCGATCCCCCTGCCGGGAGCGCTGAAACGAAGATGAGAGTCGCTACCGATATTTCGCGCGCCGATTACCTGATGACCGAATTCAGGGTTATTGTTACTTACATAAGGCTTCTTTTTCTTCCTGTAAATCAAAGATTTTGGTATTACTATCCCATTTATAATAATTTTTTCGATCCAAATGTCTTTTTCTCTTTCCTCTTCATTATATTTGCAGCAGGTGCGAGTTTTTTTCTTTTTCTCCGTTATCGATTTTCTCACCCCTACTTAAGAGCAATCTTTTTTGGGATTTTCTTTTTTTTTATCGCATTATCGGTGGAGTCCGGTATTGTCCCTATTGCCGACGTTATTTTCGAGCACAGGGTTTATCTCCCTTCAAGCGGTTTTTTTATCGCTTTTACAGTAGTGGTGTTTTCGATAGGGAGGCGAAAAGAGGTCGTTGTTTGTCTGAGTTCTATTATACTTATACTGACTTTATTAACTATTCAGAGAAATAAGGTCTGGAGCAGCGAAATATCGCTATGGGAGTATGAAGTTTCGTTGAATCCCTACGATGGGAAACTTCATAATGATTTGGGTAATGCCTATCTTCGTGAAGGGAGAGTCGATGAAGCGATCAAGGAGCTCAAAGAAGCGATAAGACTCGATCCGGAACATGTGGATGCATACTATAATCTGGGCTCTCTTTACGCTTCTCAGGGTATGGCGAAAGAGGCCTTCAGAGAGTTCGGATTTGCAATCGAAATAAAGCCTGATCATTTCAAGTCTCATCAAAATCTTGGCGTACTTTTAATGCGCAGCGGAAGACTCGAAGAGGCGGCAACCGAGTTTCGTCTGGCCCTTGCATTTAAAGACAATAATCCGGAACCTTTCAAAAAGAGTCCCAATATCGCGTTGATTCATTATAACCTGGGTGTCGTGTTAAAAAAATTGAATCGTTTCGATGAGGCGGTCAGAGAATTTCAGACTGCGTTGAGTATTCATCCGGATCATGCAAAGTCTCACTATTCTTTGGGAACGGCGTATGCTCTTTTGCAGAGATATGACGAAGCGATTTTTGAGATAGAAGAAGCCCTGAGGCTGGCGCCTGAAAATGAGGCTTTCAGGCAGGAGTTACAGAGGTTGACACATTTGCTCCGTAAATAGACTAATGCGAACCGGAAGCAGCAGTAATGTCCTGCCAAAACAAGCTGAAACTCGTAAACTCAAACACCACCTTGTTTTGGCAGGACATTACTGCTGCTTCTAACGATTTTCATGCTTTGTGGTGACTGGGAGATTTACTCCGAAAATAACCGGCATCGTGCCGGAATGAGCAGCAATGTCCTGCTGAAACAAGCTGAAACTCGCAGACTCAAACACCACCTTGTTTCATCAGGACATCACTGCTCATTCTGACAATTTTCATGCTTTGTGGTGAACCGGAGGTTCATGGGCGTTTATCCCGAAAATAGACGAATGCTGCTTCTATACATTATTCATGCTTTGTAGTGACTCGGGGGAGCATGGACTTAATTCCGTAGTGTTTATATGCAAAAAGAGATAAAAATTCAAGTCACCAGATTATCGATAATTGCGCTTCTTTTATTGTTTTACGCCTCCTTCCTTTACACGAAAATTGATTTTATTACCGACGACTTAGGCAGGCATATTACAAACGGCAGGATTGTATTAGAGGACAGAGGGGTTTTGTTTACAAATTTCTACTCCTCTTCCAACTACGATTTTCGTTTTATCAACCATCATTGGCTGTCAGGCACGATTTTTTATGTTCTATATCTGGCAGGCGGTTTCAAGCTTATTGTACTATTTAAAATTGTTATCATGTCCATTACTTTTCTGATCGTTTTTAATCTCTCTTTAAGGCGATCGTCGTTTTTTGTTGTGTCTGCACTGTCTGTCCCATTCATAATTATACTCTCTCAAAGATCGGACGCCAGGCCGGAGATGTTTTCCTATCTCTTTATCGTTTTATTCCTCTATATATTGTTCGACTTCGAAAAAGGAGTTTCAAAGAAGATTTTTGTCCTGCCTCCTTTGCAACTTTTATGGGTGAACATACATATCTTTTTTTTTATGGGACCCTTTTTACTTTTGCTTTTCTTTATCCATAGTCTGATTCGAAAAAAGAGGGAGTCGGCAGTGATGTTGTTAAAGGCAGGTGGTTTGATGGCCGTCGTTTTGCCGATTAATCCCAATTTTATCGAAGGGGCGTTACACCCGCTCAACATTCTTGGAGAATATGGATATGAGGTAATTGAAAATGTTTCGCCATTTATCGTGAATAACCATATAGTAAGTATTTCGATAAAGACATACATAATAATGCTGCTCTTTTTTATTATTTCTTTCTTATTCGCCTTAAGACGGCAGAATTTCGTTACAACGACGCTTTCTCTTTTTGTTGTCCTTTCGAGTATTCTTATGCTTAGAAATCTGGCTCTCTTTGCTTTGATCGCATTGCCTTTTATGTGCGAAAATCTTTCCCTGCTGACTCCCCGAAAGAAGATCGTTTTCCTCTCCATCATGCTTTTGCCGCTTATCTTTGTTTTCCAAAAATCTCCCACAATAGTGAGAGAGTCCGGGGCAGGGATAAAAGATCAATCACCGGGGGCTGCCCGGTTTTTCGAGGAAAACAAGATTTCGGGAAATGTCTTTAATAATTATGATATCGGCGGTTATATAATTTTTAACCACTTTCCCGGTGTCAGACCTTTTGTTGATAACAGGCCTGAAGCATATCCCTCTTATTTTTTTAAAGACACCTATATCCCAATGCAGAGAGACGATATGAAATGGCGCGCAATGGTGGAAAAATTCGATTTTACATCCATATATTTCAGTTCCGGGGAAAATACGGATTTTGGAAGAGGTTTTATAAAGAGGCGTCTCAACGACAACGATTGGGGGCTTGTTTATGCTGACAGATTCGCCATGATTTTTGTCAGAAGAGACGCTTATCCGGAATTATTCGAAAGAAGGATCACTGTTGCAAATGCAGAGGATACATTGTCCCGTCTTTTAAAGTCATCGGATATGCAGGATGTTTTGGCCGCTGCCGAACTGTCGGAACGCCTTGGAAGAGCAGATATCGCCGTAAAAACCTATGAGCATATTCTCTCTGTCGAACCTGACAATGTAAGAGCTCTTTTTTCGCTGGCTTCCGTTTTTTCGACAACCCGCTCTCGGGGGCTTTTAGAGAAATCTGCAGAGTATTACAGCAAGGCAATATCTTCCGGATATGACATACCGATGATTTTCAATCTTATGGGGAAGGTTTATTTCGATCTGAATGAGTACGAAAAAGCAAAAAACGCATGGCTTTCGGCATTGATGAGAAATCCTTTTGACAGTACGGCAGGTAATTACTATAAGCAGTTTAAAAAGCTGGACAGAAAGCATAATTTGACCGGGAGTAGAGGTGATTAAAAGAGAAACTTTGTTGGATTGCTTTGTTTTTATTGTAATAGGGGGAAGTTTTTTTTATCTCCTCTCTGCGACGTGGTTAAAGTGGGGAGATCTCGTTGTCGATACAGGGCGGGAATTATGGCTTCCGGCTCAATTGCTCAAGGGGAAGGTTTTATATAGAGACCTTTTTTATGAATACGGTCCTTTGCCCCCCTATGTTATCTCTCTTTTGTATAAAGTATTTGGTGTTCATATTAACACTATCGTTGGTTGCGGAATTGTATTAACGATTTTCATAAGCCTGTATCTATATAAGCTTTCTCTCTGTTTTCTGGGCAAGTTGGAGTCCGGCCTGGTCGTTGTCACATTTCTTTTTGCCTTTGCCTTTGGATATTATTTTTATGCAGGTATTTTTAATACAATCTTACCATATAGTTTTGCTTCTGTTTTTTTTCTTCTTTTCGCTATTACTGCCCTCTACTTTTTCGTTTTATTTATAAAAAAAGGGGAAAGGTATTATCTCTTGCTCTGGGTGTTCTCTTGTACTGCAATGCTTTTATGCAGGATCGAGTTGTCTTTTTTATTATGGGGAGTTTTTTTAGTAGTTGCAATTATATTGGTTTTATTTAGAAGAGATTTGGGGGCAGGTCCGGCGGAGGTTACCCTTTTATTCCCTGTTTTAGCGGCCTTCCTGATTTATGCTCTCTTTTTAGTTTCCACCTCATCTTGGGAAGGATTTTATGAATCGACGATTCATCATATCCTTTCGGTGCAGAAAAATTCTTTTAATGATGCCGTTTCAGGTATGGACAATATTGGCGGAAACACTTTATTAATGGTGAAATCTTTGATTCTTCATCTGTTTTATATTTCCATAGCAGCAGGGGGAGTCATACTGACCGGACGTTTCAGGATAAACAGAGCAGGTCGGTTTTTTTGTTATCTCCTGACATTTTGCGCATTATCAGGGTTCTGGTTTCATGTCGGTTATAGTGGAGAAGATCATATTCAATACCGTCTTCTTCCGGTTATTATATTGTCAGGTGCAGTCAGTACAACTGTCGCTTTGTCAAAAAGAGTGGGGGACGATAAAAAGAACATAACGCTTTTGTCTGTTTTTCTCGTTGCTCTGGTTTTACTATTACGCAATTTTTTTTATTCTTCGCCACACAGTGTTTATGGATTCTATTTACTGGCAGTACCACTAATGGTATATTATGTATTTTTATTAAGGCTTACCTCAGAAGCGTTTCGTTTCATTTCTCCGAATTTTTCGGCGTCTGCTTTTTCGGGTATATTGATTGTTTTCTTTTTATTACTGATTATTCCTCATTGGAGAATATCTTCAAATCATTATAAACAGCGCATGGCGTCGATAGTTACCGAAAGAGGAACTCTTTTCTTCATGCACGATCTCAGAACCGTACGGCTTTTTGAAGCTATCGATTTTTTGTCAAAACATGTCAGGCCTGAAGAGAGCATGGTTGTGATTCCCGAGGGGGTTGGCGTCAATTTTTTTACCGGCCGTGAGAATCCGTGCGGTTACTACAACTTTACCCCGACTGTCGTCGATGTTATTGGAGAGGAGAAGATTGTTCATGAATTTAGTGAAAAGAGGCCGGACTATATTGTTATAGTTCAACGAAGGACAACAGAGTATGGTTATCCTTCATTTGGTGTCGATTATGGTAATAAAATCAATGACTGGATTAAAGAAAAGTATGGCCTGAATAAGATTATAGGGAGTTATCCCTTTACCAGAGACGACGATTATGGAATTGCCGTTTATAAAAGAAGGCCGGAACGGCTTTGAACCATATATATATGTTTGCAGTAATCTTTGGTTTTAGGTCAGTTAAGAAAGAGTAATGGATCGGTACAAAGAAAAGAGTGACAAGACGAGAAGGAAGTATAGGGTTTTAGCTGTTTTTTTTCTTATTATCCTGCCGTTGGCGGTGTTTTGGGAAGTGAGCGGGTTCGAGTTCCTTTCCTGGGATGACGGGGCTAATATTTATGATAATCCTCGTTTCGATCCGGTCACATTAGATAGCATTCTGCTTTTCTGGAAACAGCCCTTTTTAAGTCTATATATACCGGTGACCTATACCCTGTGGTCTGTGCTTGCCTGGATTTCTCATTACTTTATCTTGCCGGGAGACAGTGAAAAGATAAGTCCTCTTCTTTTTCATATGGCAAATCTGTATATTCATATACTCAATGGTATTATCGTTTTTTCCATTTTAAATATATTGAGAGCAAGGACTGAAGATAGTGCGGAAGTTACAGTCTGTACCTTTACATATAAATTGGCTCCCTGCCTGGGGGCGTTGTTTTTTCTGGTCCATCCAATCCAGGTTGAAGCGGTTTGCTGGATTACTGGGATGAAAGATCTCCTGTGCGGTCTTTTTTCTTTATTCGCTGTCAGGCAATATCTTGTTTACGCCGGTTTGCACTCTTACACTGAAAGAAGGGGTACTGTGCGCACCGGGTCTTTTTATTATTGTTCGGCATTATTTAGTTTTGTTTTAGCCCTGTTGTCAAAGCCGGGGGCGGTAGTCATCCCTATATTACTTTTTATACTGGATAAGTGGATTTTAAAAAGGTCCTTAAAGGAGATTATTCTTTCATTAACAATGTGGTTTGTTTTATGCCTGCCGGCAGTAATAATTACTAAGATATCTCAACCGAACTTTACTTTGGATTTTGTACCTCCTCTATTGGAAAGGCCATTTGTCGCCGGAGACGCTGTTGCGTTTTATCTCTGTAAATTGTTTTTACCCTTTCATTTGGGCCCGGATTACGGTCGTTCTCCCGAATATCTCCTGACTCAATGGTGGGCCCGCCTTTCCTGGCTTTTTCCGGCGGGTGTTGCGTTTTTTCTGTTTTTTTTTAAAAAGTATCGCCATCTCCTGGTCTCTTTCTGGATATTTACTGTCGGCATTCTTCCTGTGCTTGGCTTTGTGCCTTTCGGATTTCAAAATTTTTCGACTGTAGCAGATCGTTATCTCTATTTATCGATGCTCGGGCCGGCAATAGCCATTTCGAGAGGTACGGCACGAAGCGCCGGAAAGAATGTTTTTATCCTTTTCATAGTCGTTATTTCAATAATGGGGTTTGTCAGCCGAAATCAGGCAGAGTACTGGCGAAGCTCATTTGCTCTTTTCAAGCATGCCGTTGTCGTGAATCCCGACAGCCCCGTGGCTTATAATAATGTAGGTTTTGCTTTGTATGAGCAGGGCAAATCTGATGAGGCGCTTTCCTATTATCTAAAAGCCCTGGAGCTCGATCCCGGTTATGCAGATGTCTGTTATAATCTCGGAGTGCTATATATGGATAATGGCTTACTCGATAAAGCCATTGTCTATTACAGGAAGTCTATTGTGTTGAAAGAGGACTTTACCGAGGCATTTAACAATATAGGTGCGACCTTGGCCAGGCAGGGCGCTTTTGAAGAGGCGATTTCATACTATCGCAAAGCTATTCTTATTGAACCGGATTTTGCAAATGCTCATTTTAATCTGGGCTATGCTCTCTCAAAGAGAGGGCGGGCCGAAGAGGCGGTCGTTCATTATTCTGCGGCGATTCGTTATAATCCGGGATATGGTGACGCCTACAATAATCTTGGCATTATTTTAGTCTCCCGCGGCATGCTCGATGAGGCTGTTTTGAATTATACAAAAGCAATTAGTATCGACCCCTCTTATACCAGGGCCTATAATAATCTGGCGAATGCGTTGATGAAACTGGGGAGGCGCAAGGAGGCGATAAAGCACTATCGGGAAGCACTTCGTTTGGACCCCGATAACAACGCCATCAGGAACAATCTGGAAATCGCTCTTCGAAATTACGGAAAGAATACTTCCATTAAATAATGTCAGCAATGTATCTCAAAGCACATACTTTCGTACAACAGCTGTTGTAAGATAGACACATGACGGTTGGAAAAACTCATGTCAGATAAGGATGTTCTTTATATGACTGATGCCGGCATGTTAGTTGCATATATATACTGGTCAGGTTGGCCGAAAATAACAGTTTCACAACCTTATACGAAGTGGATTTTCAATGCTTTTGATCAATTATCGACAGGCTGTTCAGGCGCCTGATAAATTAAAGAAAGGAGGAGGAAGAGGGAACGCCGACACTGAACTCTGTTGTGATATTAATACAATAAATGTATTTTTTTTGCCACAATCGGAGAGCTGAGTAATTAGAAAATAATAATAATAATTTCCCTGACGATGCTTGACAAAAACAAATCTTTCAATTATAATACTCACAAATTTCATATTTTATGGCCGGCTGGTTACATAGTTTAAAAAACATACCTAATAAAATGAGGATTAATATGTATAAATACCCAGCCATCATAGCACATAATATAAAAGGGGGTGAGAGGCACAAAGATATACGGTGAATATATCCTGCATTCGGATGTTAAATCCGAAAACGAGCACTTTACTCTATTAAATTAAGTGTTTTTTTATTTAAACTGAAAGAAAAGGAGGTTTTGATGAGTAAGTATTTTAAGTTATTTTTCTTCGTGACATTAATTGCCGTTCTTACTGCGGGAACCGCAGGAGCGGCCTCTGTCAAGGTTTATGCCGGCGGTAGCGATACATCAAGTGGTGTAAGCACCTATTTACTGGCAAACGAGGCTTATAAGAGCGGTTCTTCCATTGGCGTTTCTGACAATTCCAGCACAATTCACCCTCTGGCAATGGTTACTCCCAACGCCAATAACCCTCAGTCATTGAAATTCTGCTTTGCAGACAGCAAAGGCGGTTTTGAAAATGCATCAACCGGGTATACCTATTATATGGCGGTATGGAAAGACACAACGGGAACAACAAGCGCAGAATACACTGCCGACAACACGGTAGAGACAGGCGAGCTTCTTCCGGTTGTAAGCAGCGCAACAACTAACCTTCCTGTTGGAGTATCGTCCGTATCGAGCGGTTGTATTAATTTCGATACCGGGTCGGGTAAATCCCTTCAGTACAATCTGACAGGTCAAATTTCCGGAGGAAGCCTGTCGAACATTACTACATCCGATAAAGTTATTGTAATGCACATTACAGGCGATACCTCTACCGGTGCAACCATAGGACTGCCGAGCACTTTATTTACTACCGCAAACGTAGGTTTTAACTGGTATGTGGCATCCGGCCAGACTTCGAGCGATGTGCTTACAATGCAGATAATCGAGAACAGCTCTCAGACCTACACATCGACTTTTGCCGAGTTTATGAATCAGTATGTAGCCGGTGTTAAGCCTCTGGCTGACGCTAAAATCGACGTAGACGCCAGCAGAATGAAGTTTACAAACAATGCGACAACCGATACCGTAACAGTCACGATCGCTGACAGAAACGGTCTTGCCACTACCGGCACGCCTTGGTATGACGGTTCAAGCTACCTGGACAGATTTCTTCTGACAACGTCACAGAATGCCGGCTCCGTTTCGGATGTAATAGTTGACCTCGAAGCCTCCAATCAGGCGGTTTCCAAGATGATGAGCGGTTCGACAACTCTTACATATGATTCTTCAAACAGCAGATGGCGTATAACAAGTGACGTTTCAGTGGGTGGCAGTGCATCGGATATCTCCTTTACTGCAACTGTAGATACCACAAACGTTATTGACACAAGAAGCTTTATGGCCACCGTAAATTCCAGCGCAGCAGCCGGCTATACTTCATACAGCTATCTGTCGAGCGGGTCTGCAGGTTCATGGACAATAAACGCTTACCAGGGAATTATTCCTTACATTCTAACACTGGACGGCTACGAGACTTTCTGTATGGTAGCTAATAATTCCGGCGGAACAGTTGATGTTATACTTGACCTCATCGGTTCCGAGGGCACGGTTTCAGGACTCACCAATCTTGATCTCGGTGAGATCGCTGACGATAAGCTTGCTTACGTTCAGTTCGACGGAACAGATATTACCCTTATGAACGGCACCACTGCCGGTACAGCAGTCGACATATCGGGCATGGGTAGTGACGCAGTAAGGTATGCAGGTAAAGTTACCGTTACAGGCGACCAGGATAACATCTGGACGTCATGTATACAGAAGCAGGGTACTACTTCAGTTGATAAGAGAATCGTACCTGTTTTAACTAACAGAACAAGCACCGGCGTTGACTGGGGTAACTAAAAGTTAGTAACCTGTTAAATCGCTAACTTAATCAATAATAAAGAAAGGCGGGTTTCTTACCCGCCTTTCTTTTTTCTGTTGATATTAGTTTTTTTATGTCTCGCAGCTTTTCAGGCGAAATGCTTAATTTGACATTATCCGTTACCGGTACCCAACACTCCCTGATACTCCTCTCTTTCTATTTAGAACTCTATCTTTAATCGATTTTTCCATAGCAATACTCTCAATGTCGGAAGATTTATCGTTTTTTGTCAACCACAACTCCCGATCTTGTGTTACCAAACTTGCTTTACCGTGGCGGATTTGTTTTTTTTCTGTCTCAATAAACGATAAAAGGGGCTTATTGTTTAAAATATCCGTCAGCACAGCCTTTAAGGGTATAAAGTCGGTATGGTATTCAATATACCGGGTTCCTGTTTTTTTTGTTACTTGAAAAGATTGTATCTCTCTCTCATTTTTACCGTCCGTAATTGAAACTCTTATTGCCAGGTTTCCTGAATCGATAGCAATCTTCTCCGTTTCCAGCAGTGAGTCTGTGATTTCCCAGTAAATAAATAATCTCTTCTTGTTTACATGAAGTGCTATAATTTTGTCTACGTTATATCCTTCAGGTAGTTTATATTCCTCGGGCAGGATGTATTTTTTGAAGGGGCAGCTCTCCTGCCAACTCTTTCGCATCTCTTTTCTTTGTAACATAGGGCGCTTCTCTTTTTTTTACTGTTAAATATAGACTTCTTTTTTATGTTTACTAAGGTTAAAGAACTTGGTAACTTTTTTTATTATATCAGAAATCATAGAATGTTTTTTTTTGGCTATTTGTGTTAAATTAGATGCTAATCGAGACAGTTGCCGAATGTTTTAACTTGAAAATAAAACCTAGCTGTCATCTGTCGTGCATACGCTAAGCATTATCAATGCTTAGCATTAAATTTAAAACTCACTTTAAAGATAAGTAAATTATAAGGAGATAAATATAATGTATATCGTTATGGTTGCTACCGAATGCGCTCCTGTTGCAAAAGTCGGCGGCCTTGCCGATGTTGTATACGGCCTGAGTCGCGAGCTTGAGGTCAGGGGCAATTCAGTTGAAATTATATTACCGAAATATGACTGCATGTGGTATGACCAGATATATGGGCTTCATGAAGCTATGAACGATCTCTGGGTGCCGTGGTATGATTCCTGGATACACTGTACAGTACTTTTTGGCTTTGTACACGGCAGGAAATGTTTTTTTATAGATGCTCATATGGACAATGCCTATTTTAACAGAGGAGTGTTTTACGGACATCATGACGATCATGAGCGTTTTACCTTCTTTTGCAGGGCTTCCCTGGAGTTCCTTTTTAAATCCGGAAAGCATCCCGAGATTATTCACTGTCACGATTGGCAAACAGGAATTTTACCTGTATTGCTCTACGATATATATCAGCACTTGGGTATGACACATCCGAGAGTGTGTTATACTCTTCATAATCTTAAACATCAGGGGCTTGCCGGAGAATTCATACTCAACGGAACAGGCCTCCACAGGGCAGAGCATTATTTTCATCCCGATCGTCTTCAGGATAGTCAAAATCCATTTGCTTTGAACCTGATGAAAGGAGGCATCGTCTACTCAAACTTCGTTACAACAGTATCTCCGAGATATGCCTGGGAAATACGTAACTCAGATATGGGGTATGGCTTGGGGCACACTCTTTATACTCATGGAGATAAATTCGGAGGCGTTTTAAACGGCATCGACTATGATGTCTGGAATCCTGAGATAGACAGGTATATACCTTTTAATTACAATATTGAAAGCCTGGATAATAAATTTAAAAATAAGGAGGCCCTCAGACACAGACTGCTATTGCGTGATGAGTATAAACCGATAATATGTGTCGTAAGTCGACTGGATCATCAAAAGGGAGTGGAGTTAATCAAACATGCATTGTTTTACGCCATTAATAATGGTTGTCAGTTCGTTTTGCTTGGGTCGAGTCCGGAACATGGTGTAAATGATCATTTTCTTAATCTTAAACATCAGTTGAACGATAATCAGGATTGTCATCTTGAAATAGGTTACAACGATGAACTTGCTCACTTAATTTTTGCAGGCGCCGATATGACTCTGATTCCCAGCCTTTTTGAGCCATGCGGCCTTACTCAGATGATCGCGATGAAATATGGCACCGTACCCATAGTCAGAGGCGTGGGAGGTTTAAGCGACACCGTATTCGACGCTAATATATCGGAAAAGCCATACAGCGAACGTAACGGCTATGTCTTTTATAACTTCAGCACAAATGAACTCGAAGCTGCTATGATCAGCGCGATCGGTATGTGGTATCATTATCCCAATTATTTCAAAGAACTCATGGAAAACGGAATGAGAGCCGATTATTCCTGGAATCATCCTGGTCAGAATTACCAGAATATATATGAATTTATCAGAGAAAAGTAGGCCACTGGCGCCGGTCTTTTCTTGCTTTAAACTAATTTTACTTAATAAGCGACTACATCCTGAATCGCCGGAAAAAGGTATTTAACAATGATAGAATTAAATCAGTGGTTTTTTGTATTACTTGCAAATTTTTTAATTCTTATATATGTCCTTAATATAATACTTTTTAAACCCCTTCTTGCGCTTTTTAAAGAGAGGGAGAAAATAATCGACGGCTCACTGAAAGCTGCAAAAGAGCTGGAGGAACAAAAGAATAAGGCTCTTGCAAATATGCAGGACGAGTTGGCTCGCGCTAATGCAAAAGCTACTTATATTTATGATGCTCTTAAGCAGGAAGGTTTGGAAAAGCAGAGAGAATCCCTGGAACGCTCTCATGAGGAGGCGATGGAGGCAGTAGAGAGGGCGAGAGTGGAGATAGCCGGAGAAGCCGATAAGGCGCGACAGAGATTAAGACAAGAAATCGATCGATACAGCGAGTCTATTGTACAGAAGCTCATAAATGTCTAGAATAGTTATGCCTGTTTTCTTTCAAATTGCAATCATTTTAGTCAGTGTCTCGTCACTCTATGCTTCTGAAGGAAGCTCGAGCGGAGGAGCTCACTGGTTATGGCCTTTGTTTAATTTCGCCATTCTTGTTACTATTCTGATTTTCTTTTTAAAAAAGCCTATCCGAAATTATTTTAATACCCGCACCGAGCTTATGGAGAAATCCCTTAATGAAGCCAAAGAGGCAAAGGCCCTTGCGCAAAAAGCTCTGGACCAAATGGAAGAGAGAGTCAGGTTAAAAGACAGTGAAGTGAAAGGAATTATTGAAGCTGCCAGAGACGCCGGAGAGAGAGAGAAGGAGAGACTTATCAATGAAGGAAAAGCCATGAGTCTTAAAATTAAAGATCAGGCAGAGGTGAATATATCTTTTGAACTTAAAAAAGCAAAAGATTCCCTTAAGGCGGAGGCTGTAGAAATCGCCCTTGAAATGGCTGAGAAAGAGCTTAAAAGCACCTTGACAGAAGAGCAGCAGGAGAAGCTTCTGGATGAGTCCGTTAAAAAGATAGCTTCTGCGAACTGAAAGGAGAGAACGATTGAAAAAGGATATCAGATCAATAAAGAGGTTAACAAGAAAGTATTTTCACTCTCTTAATATAAAAACTCTGGAAAAAACTCTGGAAGAACTAAATGTTTTCAACGATCTGATAAATAGCGGCAAGGAGCTGAAATCCGTTTTGTGCAGTCCTCTTTTTGACATGAAAGACAAAGAAACGGCAGTGAATGTTTTTAAAGAGCGACTCGGTTTTTCGGAAGTAACTGAGAAATTTTTAAAGCAATTGATATTCCGCAGCGCAGTAACTCTCTTACCTGACGTAATAAATTCTTTAACCAATGTATATCTTGAAGCGAAAAATATGGTCAGAGCTGTGGTTCTATCGCCTGTAAATATCGAGAGCGCATCAAAGGAAAGATTGAAAAAGTCTCTTTCAGGCATACTTGAGAAAGAGGTGGACCTGAATTACAGTATCGACCCGACTCTTATAGGCGGCATTGTTGTTAAAGCAGGCAGCATGATGTTTGATTCGAGTCTAAAGGGGCAGTTAAGACTGCTCAGAGACGAGATGTTGAAAGAAAGGATGAATTAGCATTTATATATAAACTGCCAACCGTGAAGGGTTGTTAACGTTTAAAGTTCAACGGGGTGATTAAATGGAAATCAATGTAGCTGAAATCGGAGATATCATTAAAGAGCAGATTACCGATTTCGAAAAAAAGGTAGATGTAAGCGAAGTCGGATCAGTACTGACTATAGGAGACGGTATTGCCGGCATATACGGCCTTGAAAGGGCTATGGCCGGCGAACTTCTTGAGTTTCCCAACTCTCTTTACGGTATGGCCCTTAATCTCGAGGAGGACAGTATAGGCGCCGTTTTGTTTGGGGAATCAAGTCTGGTGCATGAAGGAGACGTAGTTAAACGTACAGGCAGGATCATGGATGTACCGGTCGGAGAGGAAATGCTTGGCCGTGTGGTTAATGCTATCGGGCAACCTATTGACGGAAAAGGGCCTGTAAATACTAAGGAGAGAAGGCCTGTGGATATTATTGCTCCCGGAATTGTCGACAGGCAACCTGTCAGAGAACCACTGCAGACAGGCCTTAAGGCCATAGACTCAATGATTCCGATTGGCAGAGGTCAGAGGGAACTTATCATAGGAGACAGACAGACAGGTAAGACCGCTATCGGTGTAGACGCCATTATTAACCAAAAAGAGTCCGATGTGTTTTGTATATACGTCGCCATAGGACAGAAGAGATCGAATGTCGTAAGGGTTTTAAAGACTCTCGAAGAGCATGGCGCTCTCAGTCATACAATAGTCGTTTCAGCTACAGCAAGCGAGCCTGCTCCTTTGCAGTATCTGGCGCCTTATACCGGATGCGCCATAGGGGAATTTTTTAGAGACAGGGGGCAACATGCCCTTATTATATACGACGACTTAAGCAAACAGGCTACTTCTTACAGGCAGCTCTCGCTTCTCCTCAGACGCCCGCCCGGAAGAGAGGCTTATCCGGGAGATGTTTTCTATCTTCATTCCAGACTCCTGGAAAGAGCGGCAAAGCTTTCAGACGAACATGGCGGAGGTTCTTTAACGGCGTTGCCTATAATCGAGACTCAGGCCGGTGATGTTTCCGCTTACATCCCTACCAACGTAATTTCTATTACAGACGGTCAGATATATCTTGAACCCGATCTTTTCTATGCCGGAATACGGCCTGCCGTCAATGTCGGCCTCTCAGTGAGCAGGGTGGGCGGTGCTGCTCAAACAACTGCCATGAAGCAGGTAGCAGGTACTTTGAGACTGGACCTTGCCCAATACCGTGAGCTTGCAGCCTTTGTTCAGTTTGGCTCCGACCTCGACAAGGCGACAATGGAACAGATCGAGAGGGGCAGGCATATGGTAGAGCTTTTAAAGCAGGGGCAGTTCGTTCCAATGCCTCTAAACGAGCAGATAGTTGTACTGTACGCAGGAGCAAACGGCTACGTCGACGACATACCTGTGGAAGAGCTAAGGGAGTTTGAAGCAAGGTTGCTCGATTTTTTTAAGACACAAAAACAGGATATAATGGATGAAATTAGTGACAAGAAGAAGCTTGATGAGAGCCTGAGAGCCAGATTTGACAGTGCAATAAAAGAATTTAAAGAAAAATTCAGGAATTAAGTAAATATGCCCAATCTTAAAGATATTAAAAACCGCATCGCTTCCATAAAAAACACAGGGAAGATCACCAGAGCCATGAAGATGGTATCTGCATCCAAATTAAAAAGGGCGCAGCTGACAATGACCCAAACGAGACCATATGTTCGGGGAATAGACGCTATGACGACAAGCATCTTAAGAGGTGTCGAGAGGGAGTCTCATCCGCTTCTTTTGAAAAGAGAGGTAAATGCCGTTGAGGTGCTGGTAATCTCCAGCGATAAAGGCCTTTGCGGCGCCTATAATACAAATATCCTTAAAGCCGCTGCTTCTTTTATCGAAGAATCGAAGAAAAAAGGATTGAATATTGGTGTCAACACAATAGGTAAAAAAGCTAAGGACTACTTTTCAAGAAGGGGTATGTCTCCGAGATATTCCTGGACAGGATTTTCCAGAGATGTAATCTATGGAGAAATAGAGGAGATCGGCAGTAAAATAATAGAGGACTATATAAATGGCGTTTTCGACGAGTTTTATCTTTTTTATAATGAATTCAAATCGGTTATGGTCCAAGAACCTTCTCAGGCGCGAGTACTTCCAATGTCAACGGATTTGGGGAGCGATGAGGGAAAAGAGGCCGGCAACGATTTTATTTACGAACCTTCAAAAGATACAATTCTTAACAGATTACTGCCGAAAAGTGTAATTACACAGATATTCAGCGCTGTGACAGAGGCGAGAACCTCCGAGGAGGCGGCACGGATGGTGGCGATGGAAAACGCCACAAAAAACAGCAGTGAAATGATCGATAAACTAACGTTGGAATATAATAAGGCAAGGCAGGCATCTATTACAGCTGAACTTATGGATATTGTCGGAGGCGCTGCTGCAATCGGTTAACGGATTGTTGCCTTCTGTTGCACCTTGGCAGGGACTTGTAAGAAAAATAGTAACTACTTTAGGTGTACAGACTGAAGGCTGAAGACTATTAGGTAAGACATACGTTAACGATAAAACTTTTATTTTTTATTGCCCAATACTCACAGGTCACATTCAATTCTAATTTACGGATAATGGAGGTTAGCTAATGAACGAAGGGAGGGTTTCTCAAGTAATAGGAGCTGTCGTCGATGTGGAATTCGATGAGAAGTTACCGCATATTCTGAATGCGCTGAAAATAGAGAAAGAGGCTGAGCCGGAAAAGGGATTGCCTGAAATTAACCTGACCCTTGAAGTGGCCTCTCATATTGGAGATAATACTGTTAAGACCATAGCTATGTCGTCTACTGAGGGTATCGTCAGAGGCATGAAGGTTAAGGATACAGGACAACCTATTTCAGTGCCTGTAGGAGAGGGAACCCTTGGCAGAATTCTTAATGTCACAGGAGATCCATGCGATAAGCTGGGGCCTGTGGAAACTGCCGAAAAATGGCCGATTCACAGAGAAGCGCCTTCTTTTGTCGAACAGGAACCTACTACACAGGTCTTTGAAACGGGGGTAAAGGTTTTCGATCTTCTCGTACCATTTGTTAAGGGGGGAAAGATCGGTATGTTCGGCGGGGCAGGTGTGGGAAAGACTGTAGTAATAATGGAGATGATACATAATATTGCAATGGTGCATGGAGGTGTATCGGTCTTTGCAGGAGTGGGAGAGAGAACAAGGGAGGGGAATGATCTTTATTTGGAGATGAAAGAATCGGGGGTCATAAACAAGGCGGCTCTTATTTACGGTCAAATGAACGAGCCTCCCGGTGCAAGACTCAGAGTGTCTCTTACTGCGCTTACGGTTTCGGAATATTTTAGAGACCAGGGACAGGATGTTTTACTTTTTATAGATAATATTTTCAGATATACTCTGGCCGGCGCCGAGGTTTCGGCTCTGCTTGGCAGAATGCCCTCCGCTGTCGGTTATCAACCAAACCTGGGAACCGATATGGGAGAGCTTCAGGAGAGAATTACGACTACCAGAAAGGGTTCTATTACCTCAATGCAGGCAATTTATGTTCCTGCCGATGACCTGACCGATCCGGCAGTTGCCACTGCCTTTACCCATTTGGATGCAACCGTTGTATTGTCCAGACAAATTGCCGAACTTGGAATTTACCCTGCCGTGGATCCCCTTGATTCTACATCGAGAATATTGGATCCGCAGATATTGGGTGACGAACACTACAATGTCGCAAGAAAGGTGCAGGTAATTTTACAGAAGTATAAGGAACTGCAGGATATTATTGCAATTCTGGGAATGGAAGAGTTATCTGAGGAGGATAAACTGATAGTTGCAAGAGCCAGGAAGCTTCAGAGATTTTTAAGTCAGCCCTTTCATGTTGCAGAGACATTTACTGGAACTCCCGGAAAATATGTAAAACTACAGGACACCATAAAGGGTTTCGGCGCAATCGCAGATGGAGAGTATGATGACATGCCTGAGCAGTCTTTTTATATGGTTGGAACGATAAAGGAGGCCGAGGAAAAGGCTATGAATCTCGGTTGGTCCAGATAATAATGGAAAAGGTTTTAAAACTCAATATTGTTACACCCTATGGTCAGGTGATGGAAGATGAGGTAGATGAAGTCATATCGCCAGGGACAGAGGGGGAATTCGGAGTGCTTCCGGGCCATGTCCCTTTTGTTACTACATTAAATGTAGGTACTTTGACTTATAAAAAGGACGGACGCATAGGACGTGTGTTTATAAATTCCGGTTATGCGGAAGTCGATTACAACAGGGTGCTTATACTTTCCGACAGTGCTGAAAAGAGTGAAGATATAGATTTGGAAAGGGTGGAAGCCGCCAAAAAAAGGGCTGAGAGCAGACTGAATGAAGTTAGAGAGTTGAAAGATGCCGGCGGAAGCATTGATTTCGTCAGGGCCCGAGCCGCATTGACCAGATCTGTTATAAGAATTAAAACTACGGAAAATAAGCGATAGCTTTAATGAACCTCCAATGCACCCATACCCATTATTAACCTCTTCTCTATCATCTCTTGACACGAAAGCCGAGAGGCCGCAGATTGCTGTATTCCATAAAAGTAATTTTTCCGATTTTGTATTATTAACTTCAGGAGAAGGGCGTAGAGTATTTGT
This sequence comes from Candidatus Magnetocorallium paracelense, assembly GCA_029001845.1. Classification (GTDB taxonomy): domain Bacteria; phylum Nitrospirota; class Thermodesulfovibrionia; order Thermodesulfovibrionales; family Magnetobacteriaceae; genus Magnetocorallium; species Magnetocorallium paracelense. Next base: position 61,683 of record JAREWP010000055.1, read on the forward strand.
GACAAGCTGCATTATGCAGCACGCATTTTGTAACATGTCACAAAATGCGTGCTGCAAAGTTTTCTCGCCTCTTTTTGTTTGTTAAGATAAGTTTCTTATAAATTCAGTATGTCAGCCTTTCTTTGATTCATTAATCTCTAAGTACGGATATTGCGTTGTTTCTGGCATAAATTTTGATATTATTATCTGGATTCACGATTAAACCAAAAAAAGCAGCCAACTGCACCTCTCTATTTATAATGAGCTGCAAGCAAACAGAGGCACTCCTGGCCGGTGTTGCCTGTTTATCTCTAAATGCTTTAAAATTCCTTAGCTGATAGCTGATAGCTGATAGCTGATAGCTGATAGCTGATAGCTGATAGCTGATAGCTTTTTTTGTGTTAAAAGTTTTCATCTAAATACTATGGACGACTCTTTAGACACTTCTCAACAAAAGGTTTTTTTATCGGAGGATTATCTGATAGATTTTCAGGACGATTCCGAGCAGATATTTGTGAAAGCCGAGAATTTGCTTGTAAAAATCGAAAAAAAAGAGTGTGGGGAAGACGATTATGCAGAATTTACATACCTTATGAACAGGTTAAAGGGGGATGCTTTTGTCACAGGCATTGTATGGGTCTCGGAGCTGGCTTCATTGATGGACGATGTTTCAATGAAATTAAAAGATTTAGAGCATATCCGCTTACCCCACGTAGTAGAAGTCTATTTTAGATGTTTCGATGCAATAAGAACTCATGTACAAGGGCTGATTGAAGATAGAGTTGAAACTGACGACAAAGTTCTTAAGGATATGAAAACCATACATGTCGCTCTCAAGGCGGAAAGAAAAAGGATTGATCAAAAATCCATAGATGAAATGTTCGAAACATGATTAGATCAAGCATAAAACGCAGGTACAAGACATTGGTTGATATATTGCGACTTCTTCATCCTTACCTGCATTAACCGAGATTCAAGTATTTGAGGTCGATACTGTTTGGATCGCTTACGCCAAGTCCCATGGAAGCGGCTGTGTCCAGGTAATGAGCTTTGTCGATAACCGAGGGTAAGCTGTTTTCAACTCTTTTCTCTTCAATCAGAGACATACCGACAAGATCAACCGCCACGGGATCGAAACCCAGTATTAACATGTTATTGTTCCACTGTGGTTCAACGATCGGCCCACCATTAAAAGCGCCTTTGAGGGCGTCAAGGATAATTAGTGCGTTTTTATCTTTTATCTCAGGCAGGCTATAGAGAAACGGTATTCCGGGATCGCAGTTATTTTTGTGGGCATTCGTGACATGGGGATCGAGCGACATATAATAGTCGTCAAGTGTCACGGCTCCATAGTAATTTTTCATACTAAGTGTAACTCCGGCGATACTGTGATCCTTTAGTACGGGGATATTAACAGTGTAATCGCACATCTTTGTCAGGATCGAACTCATATAATATGTGAGATCGTCGCCATATTCAAGAGGTCTGTTAAAGTCATAGCCTATACCGATAGAGTCCGTACCTAAATATCTCACTCCATCGGATGTGTTGTTTAACGGATACCCCGATTGACTCAGTGAACTCTCTATGCGGTCCCATACAATAATATTGTTTTCTTCAAACAGATTGGTAAGACCTGACGTAACACCTTCAACAACAGCGGAATGGGTCGGAAAGAGATTCGTTACGCAATTGATCTTAAGTCCCACTATGCTTCTACTTTCATAATTGGGAAAAATCGATTTCCAGCCTGCTTTTAAACTATTGAAGCCTGTTAAAGCTTTGATGCCTTCATCGATCATATATTGAATGACATTTCCATTGATTTCCCCGTTTACATTGAATACCTGCGAATGATATGAGATAACGACCCTTGGTTTTAAAAGAGACGCTCCTATCTCATAAGGTGTCGAAAGGATGACTCCTCCGGCTAAAAGAGACATCCTTCCAACATCTTTTAAGAAATTCCGTCGATTCATAAAAAATAGCAGTCAGCTATCAGCGGTCAGCCTTCATCTGAGGAAAGTGTTGATATTATGCCTTCACCTTATGGACGAATGTGTATTGAATTGTAAAATGTTGCAATTAAAAAGCTGATAGCTGATGGCTGACTGCTAAATGCTTTTAGGTTGATTTTCATAATCTGTGTAATCTGTGCTTAATACCTTGTTTAGTTCAGACTACACCACGTTAGGAGAAGCTATTTGTTTTCGATTGTAAATAATGCTTCGTCTTTAGATGATAAAAACGGTGAATTAAAAATATAAGGCTCATAAACCATAATCCCAAAACACCGAATGATTTGGAAAGGGCTGTCGGTTGTTTTGAATCCTTCCAATCTATATCGAAGAGATAACCTGAAATCCAAGAAAACAAAAATGTTATTGCAATTTGTCCGCATATTGAGGCAAGCCATGCGGTGATTCTCTTTAGTCCTGTCATTTTATCAATTTCACCTGCAATTAATAAGTATACAGGACCTACAAGCACGAAAGTCGCTACCTCGGTACCGGGAGACAACAGCAATATACAACATACAGCGAAAGATATCCAAAGGCTCCAGGGAAATTCATTCTTTACAAGCCTGCATAGCGCAATACAAAAAAAAGAGACCAGGAATATCGCGTTTTTTATTATCTCAGCTAACGATTCGTTTATGTGTATTTTGATGAGAGCGGATTTAATATCAAGTAAATCATCTCTAACTATATTTCCGTATAAAATTTGAAACCAATCTATATGAAAACTATACCATTTCTGAAATCCAAGAAAAATTACAGGCGAGAAAAAGGTTAAGACGAAGCCTGTCAAAGCACCTTTTATATACGACGATTTTGGTGGAAAGAACAGAGGGAATAAGAAAATAGCAGGTAATACTTTTATATTTGTTACCAGCATAAGCAAAAAGCCGCTTAAAAAGAATTTTTCGTCTCTATATGCCGCTAAGCCCATTAATATCATGCCTATTAACAGGGGGTTCACTTGATGAAACTTTATGGCTGTGTCCAATTCCATAAAGCAGGCGAGAAAAGGAAGAAGATAGAGAAAAGAGGAGAGATTGTTCATGGAATGCCATTTCGAGAGGCCGTACCAAAAGAAAACAGCGTTTAACGCTTGCCAGAAAGCAATGTAGGTATATTCTTTAAGACCGAAAAAAATTCCGTATACCATGGAAAAAAAAGGAGAGTACATGAAGTAGTCAAGTTTATTTGAAAAATCAGGTTCTATATAAGGAGAATTTCCGGCCCAGAAATTTTTGGCTGCATGTAAGTAGGTGTTGGAGACAACATTTATGTTAAGAGTAGGCAAACTAAAATAGGAGATAAGAAAACTAATTATAACCAGTAATTGAACTTGTATTGCTTTCGTTTCATTGACTGAATATCGCACCAGAATACTCCTCTGTTGTTTTTCTTTCTGATTGAGAAACATACTTATAATAACAAAAGGCTATATTTAATATCATTAGTTCAGTTTACAAATTTGTTATTTCCGACTATTATTTGCTATTCTGTACAAATTCACGGGAGTATCGCATTCTACGGCTTATATAAGGACAAAGTGACACAAATACTTATATTTTTTGTTTTCAGCTAACAATACTGCATTGACATCCGTTCCGACTAATATCATTATGATGTGAGGAGTTGTTATAGACAATAATAAATGGTTAAAATGGCTAATGTCAGATAATACGTTTAAGTATGAATATCTTACAAATTCAATTTTGGATGAATGATGTCGGTAAGCAAACAAAATGAAAATATCCTGCTGATTTTGCTTCCGATAGTTGCCGTTATCGTAAGGGGGGGGCATTTATATCTTTATGAGCGGACATTCTGGGGCAATAGAATTTATTTTGAGGGAGCTTTCAAAGAGTTCTCGCAGAAGCTTTTCCATTCTGAGTTTTTTTTTATTTCACAACTATTCGACACCTTTACTGCGTCCGGCCGCTTAGATGAGTCTCAGCTTTTTCTACTCTTTTCCAGAAGCCTCTTTTTTATTGGAGCCTCTTCTTCTGCTGTTTTATTTTTTCTTGTATCGAGAAAACTGAATATTCCACACATAATCTCTGCGATTCTATCCGTTGCTTACTCTCTCTTACCGTTTTATTTCCACCCCGATCATACTGTTTTAAGTTCAATGGGCTTTTATGCCCCCTTATGTTTATGGCTTTTTTTTAATCAGTACGCATCGGAGAAACCAAAAATAGTGCTTTCATTTGCAGCGTTGTTTATTCTTGGCTTTATCTCAAGCCAGTCTGTTGTATGGTTGATAATGGTTTTTTCGATTTTTGGTGCGGCTCGACTGATCAACCCAACGCTTTCAGTCCAGGGCTCTAATTATACCGTATTATTTTTTGTGACGATTGTTTTTTCGATAATTATTCTTTTTATATTTACACCTTATGTATTGGATAATCATGGAGTTAAGATATTTTTATACCCCGGTGTATTTGAGTACGAATCCTTTGCCTTAAAATGGATTCTACAATGGTTCCCCCATAACGATCACTATATTCAGGCATTTGGGTCCATAGGTTGTGACTATTCGGGAAAATTTACGAAATATGACACCGATTTTTTCTGGATGGGCATCATGGGAGTGGCGGGGCTTCTTTTTCTTTTTGTCGAAGGACTCAAAATCGATAATTCTCGGATTAATCAACCTGTGAAGATAATTTTTTTCCTTTGGACGATTAGCTTTTGTTTATTTCATTTGGCAGGTGCAGGATCGATTATCGCACTATTTGGCGGAGTGAAATGGCTTAACGCTTTTGAAGGCGTTTTTTTTCTTCAGGCAATTCAGTATCTCGCTTTGGGGCTCTTGCTTGAGAGAATTCTTGCCTATAAAACATTTTGTTGGAGATTGCCTGTTTTCATTGTTATGTTTTTTTTAATAATTGTGGATTTTCTATTGATTCAGCCTTCAAATATATAAGCCTATTCCGGCAGTAGAGAACCAAACACGATTTGAGGCATAAGTAAAAAAATAGTGTTGTTTTTGCGTACAATTTCAGTTATAAACGACTATCCGCTGTTTTTACAAAGTTAGAATATCCGGAAAAGATGATAGTAGATTCCGGTTTGCTCAGAAAGCTAAACAGAGTTTTGATCAAACTTCAAATAAAAAAAACCATTAAAGAGCATTTTTTACCTGTAATTTTTGTTCTGTTTTTGACTTCACTGCTTTTAGAATACTCCTTTTCTCTTTTTACTCACTTCCAGTGGAATTCTCCGGCCTATTATAAAGGTGATGCCCTATATGAGCTTTTTCAAATTAAGGCATTGACAGACAAAAGTTTCGACCTCTTTGAGGTTCCTGCCGAAAGCCGTCTGGGGGCCCCCTTTGGTTACTATGCGTCGGGATTTCCTAATATGAATCAACTCCTTTTCTTTTTTATAAAAGTCCTTTCTTTTTTAAAAAATGATCCTGCCGTTGTTTTTAATCTGTTTTATTTCATCTCTTTTTATTTGTCAGGATTAACCTTTTATATTTCATTTTGTTGGATAGGCAGTGATCCTAAAAAAGCCGCTCTTTTTGGTCTAATCTTTGCTTTTCTTCCGTTTCACTTCACTCGACTACAGCATTTGATGTTAACGGCCTATTGGATGATTCCATTTGGAATCGCATTGATTTTTAAATTCTACCTCAAAACTGCCGAGCATCAATCTCTCGGAGTGTTTTCAGCTTTTTCCATATCTTTTTTAATGATGATGACAGGTGCTTATTACGCCTATTTTTTTTGCCTCTTTTTTTTCTTTACACTTCTCATTTTGATTATAAACAGAAAGTGGCGGAGCTTATTCTGCCGTGAACTGTCAGCAGCGATTCTTGGAATGATACTGGGAGTCTGTTTGCAGCTTTTTCCATTTGTGAACTCTCAAAACGATGATTTAAAGATTGAATTTAAAAGACCTTATAAAGAAACTGAATGGGAGGGAATGAAATGGGCCAACCATATGATTCCCTGGAATCGTTCAAGACTTTTAGATAGTCAACAACTCCGTTCCGTGTATGCCTCAACCATGCCAAGGATAGAGAGCGATCAGGAGTATTTCGGCATTATTTCAATTGTTGGTCTTGCGGTGTCTATTTACTTTTTACTCTTCTCTGCGTCATCCGGGTTCAGAGGATTAAGGTTTTTAGGTGGAATTTCATTATTGGGTTTCCTGTTTACCTGGGTAGGAGGCGGAGGCGCCATGTTATCCTATTTAGGTTTCACTCAAATACGGGCTTATAATCGCATGAGTATTGTCTTGGTCGGGATAGGATTGTTTTCTTTCGCCATATTCTGGGAGATTTTAGTAAAAAAGAATCGACTCTGGAATCATCGTATCGTTTTTCTCCTGATATTTATGATTTTTTTTTTAGATATTCATCCTCAATCGGAGGAGATTTACAAGTCTTTCCGATATGAATACCAATTAGACAAAAGGGAATTTCAAAGATTGGAGGCGCAATTCGGCGGCCATCGTCAATACCTGATCATTCCCTGGATGCAATTTCCTGAAGGAATTTTGCGAGGGTTGGAGTCATATGATGAAATTCGTCCCTATCTTCATACAAAAACGTCACTTTTCAGTTTTGGAGTAATGCGAAGGACTAAGGCGGAAAGGAAGATACGAAATATATTTCATGCAAATACTTTGGGGGATATGATTGACAGAGCAACCGCTATGGGATTTGACGCCTTAATGGTTCATTCTTCTCGGTGGTCTCCACAGTTTGACAGGTATTTGAGGAATACGCTTTCTTCAAAGGGTCTTATGCCTGAAATGAGCATGAATATGTTTGGGGATTTTAGAGTTTATTCACTCACAGATTCGATTAAGACAGATTATTAACCAAAAAAGCATTTAGCTGTCAGCCATCAGCTATCAGCTTTTTAATTGCAGCACTTTACAGTTCAAAATACATTCACCCATGGGGTGATGCTTATTATTAGCATCACAACAATATTTTCCTTAGCTGAAGGCTGACTACTGATAGCTGACTGCTGTTTTTTGTTAACAGCTTCGATTGGGCATTTTCTTTAGTTAAATTGTTGTTGAACGAGAAAAAAATAAGATTGTTCATTTCCGGTAATGTAGTTCTGATTCTTCTAATCAGTTTATTCTACAGGTTTTGGAAGCTTGGTGTTATACCTGGAGCAAATGCTGATGAATATTGGTTGTTTTACCATTTCAAAGATATTTTAAACGACCGGTCGTCCGATTTGCTGACTCCGACCGGCCGTCCTCTTGCTTTTCCATATGCAATGGCTGCTTATTTTTCCGATTTGATCTTTCCCGGAACCTTTTGGACTTTGAGAGTCCCGGCTGCCGTGAGTGGTGTTTTAACAATTATCGCAGCTTTTTTTTTCCTCAATAAAACACATTCTATTTTTGCAGCAACGGCAGCCTCTGTGCTTATTGCAGTAATTCCAATCAATATCGTTTTTTCGAGACTTGGATGGGAGTATGGTTTTATCGGCTTAGCGAGTTTACTGATAACAGGTTTTTCTCTCAAAGGTCGTTGGTTTTTCTGCTTGATAAGCATGCTGTTCGGCATGTCGCTTCATCCGATTCTGGTTTTTTTATCTCCCATGTGCCTGCTCTTGGCTTCTTATGATTTATGGACAAAATATACATTCAGGATTTCTGTAAAGATTATGGCAACTTCTATAATAATTACAGCTCCCGTTATTGGTGTTGCAGTTTTTTGTTTAACCTCCGATGTAATGAAGGCCGTAGTTTTTAGCAAACTTTCAAGTATTATGGAAAATTTGCTAAGTGTGGAAAGGTGGGGGCTTTTTTATGAAAATCTTTTTAGGATGCTTTCTTATGATATTGTAATCGACAGAGTTGGTTTTTCTTATATGGATTCAATCCTAAACGGGAAGTCCCTATCCATACTGTTTCTCACGATTACTATAATCGCCTGTTTTCGTATGTATCGTCAACGCAATTTGCGACTTTTAATTTTCTCGGGAGGCGTCTTTTTGAGTATTTTATCATTATATGTAAGCACCGGATTATTAACTGTGTCTCGTCCTTATGAGCGATATGGTCTGTTTCTCATCGTTCCTATAATTATATGCATTTCTGTTTTCATCGATCATCTCTGCCACACAAGAAAAACCAGACAGATTTGTTTACTTCTTCTAATTGCAGGGGCCTGGTTGTCAGTTTATGAGTTTAACAGGCTTTACTTCCGTACTTTTGAATTGACAGGAGGAAATGTTCACCCTACCTATAAAACAGGACCTGTTGAACCTAAAATTGCAGCTGTTCAGTGGATTGTTGAGGATTATAATTCCGGTGTCTTTAAAAACAGTAATAGAGAGAGACCTGTTGTGTTTACACATGATTGGCGAACCTATTGGCCGATTGATTATGTGACTCAACAAAAATCGGTAAAACTAATACAAATGACCGAAACACAATGGACCAACGATATACATTTAAAAAGCTTTTTTGTTTTTTTATCTAATAATTTTCAACTGTTTTCAAAGCTTATGAAAGAGGGGGCATACATCCTGGGGTTTTCGGGTATTCCATTTGAATTTTGGTATTACAATATGGTAACAGGAATGCCTTTAAAGAGGACTGATTTTCTTGATTTTGCCGGAAATCCTGCAATAAGCGTTTGGTACTGCAATGAGAGATATAACTCTTACGATTCAAAGCCGGAGAAGTGAATTAAAGGGATAGATGATTTAAACTAAAAACAGCAGTCAGCTATCAGTGGTCAGCCTTCAGCTAAAGAAAGAATTGATGTTATGCCAATAATAAGCTTCACCTTATGGGTGAACCTGTTTTGAACCATAAAGTGTTGCAATGAAAGAGCTGACAGCTGATGGCTGACAGCTAAATGCTGTTTTTAGGTTAAATAATGGATATGAAAAAAATCTTGTTTAGCTTCCATATTGCCATGATTTTTCCGCCGGCTTTGTATGGAGTAGTAACGAACAATATGGACGAATCCGGTGATAGGATTTGTGAAAAAAAGGACTGCAAAGCAATCGAAAATTTTCTCGGAATACATTTTTTGCAAATAGTAGGCGACTATCATTTCAAAAGAATTTAATATAGAAAAATTCCTAAGATTGCCAAAGGTCTTTACTTTAATCTTTATATCCTATAGCAGATATATTACCAACCGAAACGGAGAATCTTACTCTTCCCACTCTGCTTCTCTTTAAATAAGATAATAATTTGTTTTTAATATTTATCCTTACAGGAAGCAGCCTTATCCAGTAAAGTAATGAGTATGTATTAGTTATATTTTGTACTGAGATCGATCGAAATCCTGCCTGTTCCATTAAAAGTCGCAGACTCTTTTTTGAAAAGAGCTGCATATGCTCAATATCATATATCGGCGATTTTTTTCCCAATAAACGGGAAAGTAAGGAACGATAATTATGAGTTATAAAAAACGCTGCTCCCTTTGGTTGTAACAGATCATAGATTTGTCGACACATAATATCAGGCCGGTATATATGCTCTAAAGTCTGGAAACAGGTAACAAGACTAAAGCTTTCCTTTTTATAATCATAAAAATTAAAGCTGTCATGCTTTATTAATGAGCGAATTGCAAGTGACGCCGTCTCTATGGGCGCCAGAGAGGGCTCGATCCCTATAACTTCCTTGAAGTTCGCCTTTATTAATTTTTCTAAAAATGCTCCATTGCCTGTGCCGATGTCAAGCGCGCAATCACGGAGTGTCAGTTTAAAAGAATTTAGATATTTTGCATAAGTATCTGCTGCGTCATAGGCTTCTTCAGCACTGTCGTAGGCGGCAATTGCATAAGCCTTTTCCAGCTTCTCAAACTCTATGGCAGGTGAGGAGTAAAGCACGTCACATTCATGGCATAGAAGTAATCGAAAATGCATGAATTCTGGATTTTTTCTGGAAGCAAACGCAAATGAGTCCAATTGATCCGGATCGAAATCAGCATCCATAAAAATTTTGGCGGAATTCGCAGAGCCACAGACAGGGCATGCACGACTCTTTAATCTCATAACCTCAACTAATTTTGTTTCTGCACATCAATTGATGCATTTAAAATTTTTCCGTCCATGATGATGCTTTGTCTGATAAAGTGCGGTCGTCTTTTTACTTCTTCGAATATTTTGGCTATATACTCCCCAAGAAGACTGATGGCGAAAAGATTGATAGAGCCGAAAAAAGTAATCAGTAAAATCAGAGTAGTAAAGCCGTGGGGCGTTATATCGGGAAAGAGCAATCTCAGAACAACTTGATATATGAACAATCCTGTGGAAAATCCGAATAGAATTACTCCAAAAAAGCTTAATATATTCAAAGGAGTATTGGAAAACGACAATATACCTTTTTTAGCCCAGCCGATATTTTTCCATAGATTATTGGTGCTCCTGCCGAATAATCGCTCAGGTCGTTTGTAGTCTACTCCTGCTTGTTTAAATCCTGCAAAGGCTCGGACTCCTCTGAGAAAAAAGTCGCGTTCAGGGAATTGAAGCAGACACCGTACCACACGCTTATCGATTAAAGAAAAATCACCGGCGTCGTGAGGAATAGGAATATAGGAAAATCTGTCAAAAAGACGATAAAACAGTTTATAGGCGATACGCATGAACCAGGGGGCATCGCGATCTACTCGTCGGCCGTATACAATGTCGTACCCCTCCTTCCACTTGCTTACAAAGGCCTCTATCAATTCAGGAGGATCCTGTAAGTCACCGTCAAGGAGGACACATCCATTCTTTGAAGCAATTTCCATTCCGCTTCTAAAGGCGGATTGTGAGCCAAAATTTCTAGAATGGCTAATGCCGATTACTCTCCTGTTTTGTCGGCTTAGTCCCTGAATAATCGTTTCGCTTTGGTCCGGGCTGTTGTCATTGACAAAGATGATCTCATAATCGATTTTCATCTTTTCAAAGATATTGCATAAGCGCTCGTACATGACAGGTATGGCTTGAGCGTCTTTATAGCAAGCAATGACAGCCGTTATGCTATGAGTTCTGTCGCGTTCGAACTGTTTGGAAGTGAGTCTGTAACGTTCCATATTTTCAATAGAATTAAACCATTCAATGGTTTTCAACACACCGTCGTACAATGTTGTCCGGGCTTTCCACTGTAAGCATGTCCGGGCTTTTTCCGGATTTGAATACCAATCGGATACATCCCAGAGACGATTGGACATTGAAGAGAATAGAGGGGCTTCTTTAATGTCAAAAAGTTCTTTAAATAAATCCGCTATGTCGGAAATAGTGGTTCGAATTCCTGTTCCAATATTGAACGAGTCCCCATAATAGGCTTCTGTTAAATATAAAGCAGTATGTATAAAAGCCTCACAAACATCATCGATATAAATAAAGTCACGAGATATATCGGGATTGACGAGGGGAGGAAAACGATTTTCCCGTGCATTCACAATCATGGAAGGGATCAGCCTGGAAGAGTCTTCCATAGAACCGTAAACTGAATATAGACGAAGGTTGGCGCAAGGAATCCCTATTTGTTTTCCGGCATAATATATAATTCCCGAAGCCGATGCCTTGGCAGCTGCGTAATGGCTGTTAGGAGTCAGCACCTGTGATTCCGGGGGGTGTTTGGAATTGTCTCCATATTCCGATGAACTTCCGGCATGTATCAACCAAGTCATGGTGCGACCGGATAGTTCGTCCACCAATCGGCTCGTTAAGTTAACATTGGTTTGATAAATAAGAGAAACATCCGTCTCAAAGGAGTAGCCTCCATAGGTAACACAATTAAAGATAGTACGAGGCTGAATTCGATCGAGAACATCGCGAAGATTACTTTCCACAAGTAAGTCTGTTGCCATGATGTTTCTCTCCGGAATTTTTTCCAAACGCCAGGCAGGAAATCTTGAGACAGTGCCGAAAATATCGGACCTGTGAGAAATCAGTTGATTCATCAAACTTCCACCTACAAACCCGCTTGCACCCAGGATCAAAACAGGCCCTTGTAATTTCCGGATTTTGTTAGATAAACTCTCCATATATTTTTTTCAATTCAACAGGCGGTAATAATCCAACACATTTTCTACATCTATGCCCGATTCTTTTCTGTGAAAGTGCTGGGAACCGTATTTATGAGTGGGGTAACCTTTGGCGTGAAAATGGTCGAATCGATCGATCGTGATCCCCTTTTTTAGTAACCATAAGGCCATCATTTGTCCAAAACCTCCCTGTGCGACATGCTCCTCTATGATTCCAATTTTTTTTACCACTTTAAGGCGTTTCAGAAATTCATCGGGAGGCGGATTTGTTTCTAAAGGCAACTCCGTTACAACCCATATCTCAGGTCTCAGGTTTTTTTCACGAGCGCACATATGGTGTATATAAGAGCCGGCTATAGCTCCAACGATCACTAAAACAGTGTCTTTTTTGCCGGACAGAACTTTTCTCCATGGTACGTAAGGCGGAATTTCAAAGTCCTTCGGTTCTTCACACAGTCCAAGGCGAATATAAGATGGTATCGGGAATGTTCTTGATTTTTCCGTAATACTCCCGATATCGTCGGCAAAAGCAGGTATAAAAGCGTGGAAATTCTGCAGTGTCAACAGAGAGCCATAATCTTCGATCGCGTGATGAGTAGGACCCATTACACCGTATCCGTAACCACCACCATTTCCAATTATCTTAACAGGTAACTTGTGTAGCGCTAAGTCATTACGTATTTGCTCAAAAGGTCGGGCATAACAAAAGGGCGCAATACTATAAACCCATACGGACAGTCCTTTTCGGCAGATTCCTGCTGCAACGGAGATCATATTTTGTTCCGCCACGCCTGCATTAATAAAGTAATTACCCATGATTTCTCGAAGAGGTTCCAGTGTCTTGAATCCCACATCTCCGGTCAGGAACACAAATGGTTCTCTTTTAAATAAGGCTGTCAGACTATGACAAATTAGATTTCTCACGATGCTTCTACTTCTTTAAGGGCCAGTGAATATTGTTTTTCAGTTAATGGCAGGTAGTGCCAGTGCATTTTGTTTTCCATAAAAGAAATGCCATGACCTTTGATTGTGCGTAATATTATGATTCGCATGCGAGAGGAAGATTGTATAATAATATCTCTCAAGTCATCGGCATTATGACCGTTTGTTTCAAACAGGTCTATCTCAAATCCTTTTAGTTTTTTGGTTAGAGGCTCTAATGAAGCCACTTCTCCGGTAGTACCAAAACCCTGAAGCCCATTGGCGTCAATCAGCACTGTAAGATTAAACAGATTATGATGGGAAGCGAATAATAGTGTTTCCCAGTTTGATCCTTCCTCCCATTCACCATCTGAAGTAAGGCAAAACACATGCCCCCTTTCATTCTTTATTCTATTCGCCAACGCGATTCCTGCAGCCAATGGAAAACCATGACCAAGACTTCCTGTGGAAAAAGATATTTCTTCGAACTTATTGAAAGGCGGGTGTCCCGGTAAAAAGGTGTTGTCTTTGTGGAACGATCTCAATTCATTATCGGATAAACGTCCGAGACTCCATAGTGCAATATAGAGAGCTCCTGCTGCATGACCTTTAGAGAGAACAAAATCATCCTCTTTCATCAATACTTGGTGAAATAAAACCAGTATTGTATCCAATGCTGACAGATTACCTCCAATATGGCCGACTCCGCTCTCGTAGTGCATTTGCAATAATCTGATTTTTGCTTGTTTTATTATTCGATGAATACTAAAATCATTCATAGTCGATTTTGTTTGATTAAAGGTTTAACCGGGCTATTTTAGCGCATCCTTTTTTGACTGTCGGTTCATTACACCTTATCATAATTTCAAGGATAGGAATTTTTAATTTTTTTATGAGGGGTACCGAGTCATAAGCCTGCGTGAACATTGGTTAACCAACCGCAGCCGCAGGCTTAAGCCTGCGGCTGCGGTTTTGAAGTCCGCCGAAGGCGTTATTCAAAGAATTGTGATTTGCATGTAAAGCTGTTTTCCTGACTTTTTCGAGACAATCTCTTTTTTGAAGGTCAATGTTAGCTAAAAAGTATATTCCTGAATAAAATAAAATAACAAAGTAAAGGAAGGAAATGCAATATTAAAGCTGTATTCAGTGTTTTGCAAGCTGACTGAAGGTACTGTTCCATGTAACAGTTTAATCTCTTGTAAAAAATATGTGCAAAAAAGCAACAATATTTTTAACATATGTCTTGTGTCTTAACTTGTCAGGCCTATAGACTAAAGGCTGAAAACCGGAGGTAAAGACATACATAGTCAAAAAAATGTTTCGCCTTTTACTAAGATGAGGCGGGTATATTCAATTCCCTGCATCAGTCTTCAACTAAATACCTTAGGTTGCATTTCTATTTTAAAATGATAAAAAAAAATGTTATGATAACTTTTAAAAATTTATTATAAGGAGACAACATGAAAATATTTTTTCTTACACTTTTTCAAATCTTTTTATTTATTCTTCCCGTCTTTGCCGGCGGTGGCGGCGGAGAGGGGCAGGGAAGTACGACCTATCCTCTCGCTTCATCAGGGCTTGGTTATTTTTCGATTTTTTTCTTTGTCATGGCCTATTCTCTGGTCATTTTTGAAGAGGTGCTTCACCTGAGAAAGAGCAAACCGGTGCTCCTGGCGGCAGGCGTTATTTGGGTATTTGTGGCGATCAGTTATGTAGGAATGGGAAATACTCACCATGCCGAAGAGGCGATCAGACATAATTTGCTTGAATATGTCGAACTGTTTCTCTTTCTTCTTGCAGCTATGACATACATCAACTCAATGGACGAGCGTCATGTTTTTCAGGCTTTACGCTCCTGGTTGGTGACGCGGGGGTTTTCGTTGCGTACGATTTTTTGGGTAACAGGGGTGCTTTCCTTTTTTATATCGCCGATTGCAGACAATCTGACAACGGCTCTGTTGATGGGCGCCGTAGCAATGGCTGTAGGAGGGGATAATAAGAAATTTGTGGTTCTCGCCTGCATCAATATCGTGGTAGCGGCAAATGCGGGAGGCGCTTTCTCCCCATTTGGAGATATAACCACTTTGATGGTATGGCAGAAACAGAAAGTCGAGTTTCTTGAATTTTACGCCATTTTCTTTCCATCGGTAATAAACTGGCTCATTCCTGCTTTTATTATGAATTTTACTATTGGAAAAGAGAAACCGGCTGAAGTGGAAGAACACTTCACAATGAAGCTCGGCGCAAAAAGAATTATGTTTCTCTTTTTATGTACTATCGCAACGGCTGTAAGCTTCCATAATTTTCTTCATCTGCCCCCTGCTGCGGGAATGATGTTGGGACTTGGTTATCTGGGATTCTTTTCATTTTATTTGAAGAAGAAGGAAAAACGGACATACAATGTAGACGACAACCCTCTTTCCCATCAGACAGACCATTCAAAGCCGCAATATTTTGATCTTTTCACTAACGTGGCCAGGGCGGAATGGGACACTCTTCTTTTCTTTTATGGCGTTATCCTTTGTGTAGGCGGTCTTTCGCAGTTCGGCTACCTGTCAATGCTATCCAATTATATGTATATGGACCTCGGACCGACAACGGCGAATGTGGGAGTAGGGATTCTGTCAGCCATAGTTGATAATATACCCGTTATGTTTGCCGTACTCACAATGGACCCGGTAATGTCGCACGGTCAATGGCTTTTGGTAACCCTTACAGCCGGAGTGGGCGGCAGTATGCTGTCTATCGGTTCGGCCGCCGGAGTTGCTTTGATGGGATCTGCAAGAGGCATATACACTTTTGGAGCGCACCTGAAGTGGATGCCCGCCATTGCCCTTGGATATGCAGCGAGCATTGCATTGCATCTGGTAATAAATGCAAAACATATGTAATTAAGAGTCGTCATGACTGCCGGTTATGTCGGCAGTCATGAGCGTATTGTTTACGGTTAATTATCAACCGTAAACCGCTTACCGTCAACTGTAAACCGGTCCCCTACAATACATAAACAAGTAACCTATTAAGCGCTCCTGCTATGATAAATGAAGCTGAATTAATGGCGAAAATCGTTATCAGGGCAGTCCTCAAACCAAGCTCCTTGACCATCGCGCCTATATTGGCGAAACAGGGTATAAATGTAGTCGTAAATATGACGGCGACAATACACTGTATGTAATCGAGCTTTCCCTTTTCAATAAGATTAATAATCATGGCGGCGGCGGCCTCGTGTCTGGCGAATGTCAGTAACACGGCATCTACCATATCGAGTGGAAGACCGAGATAGCCCTGTATCGCCGGCGCCAGCACTACTTTCATCGCATTGAGGAGCCCAAGCTTTTCGAGTGCGAACAGCACGAGTGCTGCAAGAATAAATACCGGGACAGCCTCTTCAAGGAACCAGTACAGCCTGTAGTATGTCTTTTTTACGACAGCCCTCACATTCGGAATTCTCAGGCTTGGAAGCTCCTGGATATAACCTGATTTGCACTCCTCCTTCAGTAATCTGTTAAGGGATAAACCTGCGCTTACTGCAATAAAGATAAGTGTTGTAAAAGCTATGAAGAATGCTGTGGGGCCAATCCTTCCCAGTATATTCATATTCAAACCCAGTTGAGATGCGCACGGGATGGTCATGGCGATAAGAAATACGGCGATATATTTCTCCTTTTTCGAATGGAGGCATTTCGTTGTAAGGGTGGCCATAGTTTTACAGCCGAAACCGAGCACTATGGGCATTATGGCGGACCCGCTTAACCCGAACTTGTTGAATATGCGTTTCGTCAGAATGCTCAGATTGGGAATATAACCGACATCTTCCAGTACATTATAAAACAGAAAAAAGACGGACAAAATAGGCAGTACGGTTATCAGGGCGTTCGCCAAACCGAGTGACAGTAATCCGTAATCACCGATTAGAAATTCTTTGAGAAGTTGATTGGAGATGACATCTGTTAAATAACCTTCCGTCGGGAGCCAGAGCCAATGCTCCATCCATCCGGCGATTGCCGTAGCAACATCTACAATAAGAAGGTACATGATATATAGTATCATGAAAAGTATAGGGACGCCTGTTACCGGATTTCTGCTCAATGCCGAGAACTTCATGGACTTTCTCTCAAAAGTGAGAGTATGCTGTTTTATAACCTGTGAAGAAATATCATCGATCCACCCTGCATATTTGTCATTAATGATTCTCAATAAATTGCCCCTTGCAAATTGTTGTTTCAGGCCGGATATTTCTTCCATGATTTTGGACATGTGAAGAGTGTCGTAATTCTTATGAATATATTCGATAATATAGGGTTCTTCCAGAAGCAGAAGCCTCGATATTTTACGTCCATATTTGTCGTCCTTATATAAAAGAGATTCCAACCTTGCTATGCCGCCCTCGATAAGGTCACCGTAATATATCGTCTTGCCGGATTTTTTCGCCCTGCGGATACTCTCTTTTAGTCTGTTCGTACCGATACGGCTTATTGCGATCTGCTCTACAACTGGAACTTCAAGGAGAAGGGACAGCTTTTGAGCATCGATCCATATGCCCTTATTCGCAGTTTCGTCAACTGCATTGAGAGATATAACCAGAGGTATGCCAAGTTCCATCAAATCTACGGTAAGTGAAAGTGATTGTTTCAATCGGTTGGCGTCTACACACTGAACGACAACATCCACTTCAGAGGAGAGCAGTAAATCTCTTACAACAAGCTCTTCTTCGGAATGTATGTAGAGACTTTGCAGTCCGGGAGTGTCTATTACATCATAGGTCTCGTTTCCTATCTTACATGTCGATTGTTTAACCTCTATTGTAGACAAGGGGTAATTCGCTACAATATTGTATTCTCCGGTAAGGTTATTAAATGTCAGGCTTTTCCCTGTATTGGGAAGCCCGACTATTGCAATCCGTCTATTTCTCTTAAGTGAATCCAATTGTAACCTCTCTTTTAAAGATAAATTCCAGATAACTGTTCACAGGGATCGGGGATTGGTCGTCTGCTGCAACTCTCTCTAATCTATATAAATATTTTCATCTAATTATAATTCCTTGCATATTATAAAGGCAAAGGGCATCATGAGAAGAAATGGATAATATTGCACAGGTTGTCAGATTCAATCAGGCAATGAACTTGTTGAACAACTGTACTGCTTTGTATACTCCGGATTCATTTTTCACCTGATGACTTAAAACTTCCAGCTTTTTATAAAACATTGTATTATCCAAAGTGTTCGATATTAAATATGAGAGTGTTTCTTTTTTCAGTTCTTTTTTAGAAATAGGTCTTGCGCCTGCGCCAAGACTTTTTAACCGGTTGCCCCAAAACCATTGATCGAAGAAGAAGGGGACTATAATGGAAGGTACGCCGGCTCTGACTGCGGCGGCTGTTGTCCCGGCCCCTCCATGGTGAATTACTCCGCATACTCTGGGAAAGAGCCAGCTATGGGGTATATAGTTGTCTATGTATATGTTCGAAGAAAACATCTTTTTCTTTTCTATACCACTCCACCCTGTCAATAGAATTACACGTCTCTCTGTTTTTAAGACAGCACTGACGATCGTCTCTATTATCCAATCGATTTCAGGATCGCTCATGGATCCGAAGTTGATACACACAGGGGGAGAACCATTATTTAAAAAGTGCTCCAACGCCTTAGGAGGGGTCCAATCCTTATTATGATCTAAAAACCAGTATCCTGTAATATGCATATTCGAACCCCAATCATCAGGCTTTGGTGACAGGGCAGGGCTAAAGCCATGTAAAACAGGTGTGTTTACCCTGGCAAGTTCTTTGAAATAGTCATGGAAGGATATTTTTCTTTTCAGATAACTGCTTTTATTAAAGAAATGAGAGAGGAGCTCTTCCGATATATAATAGCTGGTCTTGTTAAAAGTACTCGGTATTTTGAGTTGTGAAAAAAACACGGGACTTGGGAATCTGTTCGTTCGGCTCAGTGGCTGAAGATAAATTGGAAAGGCCGGTACTCCAAGTTCCCTGGCAAAGTAGTATGCCGGAAGGGCAAGTATATTATAAAACACTGTGTCTGAGTGCTGACAGGCATATCTGATATCGCAGACTATCCGATCCATCACCGGAAGAAGCTTACTTTTTCTTAATTTTAGAAAATTGACAGGATCGAGTTTTTTATAAAGTTTAGACCATGTAAAATCATCGCTCAACGATTGTCTGAACATTGCCTGAACAGGAAAAAAACCTAAACCGCGACTCTTTATTTCATCTTTGAATAATGTGTTTGCAGCCAGATTCACCTCATGTCCTTCCTCCCTAAAACCCAATCCAAGAGCTATCGCAGGGTATACGTCGCCGGTTGATCCGATTGCTATAATAGTGATATTCATTTTCTGTCAAACCTTTTAGGCTCAACTACTGAATTTCGGTTTATACAGTCAGTTAAACACTCGGCCAGTTTTTCCACATAAGGCGGCCTCATGTAACTATCGTGATTTCCGGAGATAAAGTGCAGCTCAAAATTGTCTTTTGACATCCTTTTCCAGAGGCGATGAACTCCGAAAAATCTGGAAGTCGCCCACATGCCCTGAAAATAGACGATTTTCCCATTATAACCGTGAGGTATATAACCTGCCAACGAATCGAGCTGGCGTTGAAGCCCCTTGTCTTTAAACAGGGCGTGGAGTATCCTGAGTGTATTCGATGAAATTCTGTCCTGATCGGGTAAAACACGCAGCATTAAGGGCCCGATAATTTTATTGATTAATCGGGATATTCCCGAATAGCTGAAAGGCGCGCCGAACATTATAAGAAGGTCTGTTTTACGCCCCTTTTTATAAAGTTGTTTTGCCGTTTCAAAGGCCAGAAGCCCTCCGGCGCTGTAACCTCCGATAAGATAAGGCCCATCAGGTTCTATTCCTGTTATATCTGCGACGTATCGATTCGCCAAGTCCTTTACATCTCCCTCGATTCCCGGTCCTTCAGGCGGCTGAAGCATGAAAAAGGGCTGATCAGGGCTTAAACGATCAGACAGTTGTTTGAATGCCATGATATCCCCATACCCTGCTGTTATGCAAAAAAAGGGGGGATTTATCCCTTTTGTTTTAATAGGGACAATCGTTTGGCGTATAATACTATTTTCACTCGTTCTATCTTCCAAATATCTTGCAATATAATCTATTGTGTTCTTTTCCATCAATTCGGAGGGTTGAATTGTCACATCGAACTCCTTTTCAATGGCTGTTATAAACTCGATGGCCTTAAGGGAGTCCATTCCTGCTTCGAATAAATCGTCATATATCCCTGTGATTCGATCGGTTTTCATTATTTTATGCCAGAGTTCGATAAGCCTTTTCTCCATTTCTGATTCAGGGCCATGGTATTTCCCGGTCCGATTAAGTGTAATCTCTATATTTTCAAGGGTCTTTCTATCTATCTTGCCGTTAAACGTAAGGGGGAACTCTTTAAGTTCCATAAAAAAGGGAGGGATCATATATTCGGGGAGTATTTCTCTGAGGTATTGTTTCAGTTCCGATGACAAAGAGTCGCTGCTTTCAGAGTGTTTCAATGTAAAAAAGGCTTGAAGGCCCTTGTCTCCTGCCCGGGTCTTCTTTACTATTACAGCTGCTTCTTTTACCCGAAAATGGCGACTTAGTATCGTTTCTATCTCACTAAGCTCAATTCTGAAACCTCTTAATTTCACCTGGGTGTCCGCCCTGCCGATAAATTCAAAATTCCCGTCAGGCAAGAGACGGGCGATATCACCTGTTTTGTATAAACGATTGTGTCTATTGGTGTGTTTAAAGGGATTGGGGATAAACTTTTCTCTGTCCGGATCGGGGCTTTTTAAATACCCCACAGCAACTCCCATTCCTCCGATATAAAGTTGGCCCGGATTTCCTATGGGAACAGGATTAAGGCTATCGTCAAGGATATAAAGAGTTACATTGTCTATCGGCTTTCCAATGGGAATGGTTATGGAATTGTCTCCATTACAGACCATTGTCGTAGCGCAGACTGTAGCCTCGCTAGGGCCGTATGCATTAATAAAACGACGCTCCTTACGCCATGTTTGAGCAATCTCTACAGGACATGACTCTCCGGCGACAACCAATGTCTCCAGTGACGGAAGCTCTCTGTATTGCATAACAGCCAGTGTGGAAGGCGGTAATGTAATGTGTGTAATTTCATATTCCGCCAGAGTATTTAAAAGAGGAGGGCCGGGAATCAACTCTTCCAACGGCGCCATGTACAGTGTTGCCCCGATTGACAAAGTCGTGAATATCTCGGATACTGAGGCATCAAATGAGAAAGAGGCAAACTGAAGCACCTTGCTGCCGGGCTTAATGTGAAATATACGATTTTGGGCCTTCACCAGATTCGATACGCCTTGATGGGTGCACATCACACCTTTTGGTGTTCCTGTTGTGCCTGATGTATATATTATATAAGCAAGGTTGGAAGGTTCAACGGAGATGGTGTTATCTTCGGAGATGGAGTAGATAGACGGATCGTCGAGGATAATAGTTCTATGGGAACCTTTATCAGGAAGTTGTGATATCAGGGCTTTCAGAGTCAATATGATCGGAACCTCGGAGTCCTGAATCATAAATTTGATTCTCTCCTCCGGGTAGTCAGGATCCAAAGGGATGTAGGCAGCCCCTGCCTTTAATACGCCGAGGATAGCAACTATTATTTCAATGGAACGTTCCATGAATACACCTATAAAGGTTTCACTGCCGGCGCCGAGCTTGTGTAAATAACAGGAAAGTTTATGCGCCTTGTCATCCAGTTCTCTATAGGTCATGCTTTGATTTTGAAAAACAACGGCAATGGACTCAGGATTTTTCCTTACTTCCTCTTCAAACAGATGATGTATGCATGTATCTGGAGAAGCAATTTCTCCTGCTTTATTGCTGAATTCAGTAAGTATTTTCCGTCTCTCGTCAGGGGGAATGATCTCAAGTTCTCCCAAAGGCATATCGGGATGCTCTAAAACCTGATCCAGGAGATATTGAATCCTCTTCATCAGATAATCTATTTCAGACTTCTGAAAGGCGCCGAGACTGTAGTAAAACTCCAGCTTTACATCATGTCTCTCCTGATATTCTTTGACAGCCACGGTTAAGGCGTTTTGATTATAACCATTGTGTACTGTTGTAACTTCAAAGGGAGTTCCGTTAAAATCGGTTTTATAATCGTATTTTTCATAAGACACTCCTATATCGAACAATTGGTTCCGACCTGTTTTGTAAATCCCGCATTGCCTGTTGATTTCACTTAAGGGAAAACGTTGATAACGATAAATATGAAGCAGTTCCTTTTTAATGAATCCCAAAAACTCTATTAAACTAATATTCAGTCCGAATGCGATACGCACAGGGCTTACACTGGTAAAAGGCCCTATTGTGGCTTTAAACTCCGGTGAAGGGCGATTCAGCGCAGGGATGGAAAATACAAACTCCCAGGCCCCTGAGGTTTTTAGAAAATAGGTATACAAAACAGCAATTATTATATGAAATATACTTGTTTTGTACTGCCTCGCGAACTCGTCCAGGTCGTCATAAAAGATACGATTCAGCAGGATATAGGAAAAGGAGCCGGGTATGGAAAATTTGTGGTATTTACTTGCATAACGACGTGATACGAGAGGGGGCGGAAGTTGTGCGAACTTTTCTTTCCAATACTCTTTTGCCTGTTGAAATTTGTGGGATAAGAGATACGCCTGATCACTTAAAATAAAATCCGCATAAGAGGGCTTTTTCCGGCTATTGTCCCGGTTATGGAGAAGAGAGTTGTAAGCCTCGGCCATACGCTGCGTCAAAAGGGAGTAGGACCAGCCGTCTGTCATAAGATGATGTTGGGTATTAAAATAGTAACACACCTCATCCGAAACCCTGGCTATGTAATATCTGGCCATCAATGTATCGTAGAGTGCAAAGGGTTTGGAAAACTCCTTCTCCCACCACCGGACAATCTCCTGTTCCGATTTCCCTTGTTTTGAGAAATCCAAAATCGGTATATCCAGTCCCTCTTCGGCAAATTCAACTCCTGGGACCCGGGTTCCTTGGCGCAGCATGATTCTAAAACCGTCATTTTGCTCAACCATTTGCCGGTGAGCCTCTCTCAACATATCGACATCTATCTGGCCACTAAATCTTAAATAACCGCCGATATTATATAAGGGAGTATCTCCATGATAAATCTGGTCCAGCCAGATGTCTTTTTGGACTAATGAGAGGGGATAGATATTATTTTGCATCCTTTATTCCATGAACTATAGAACCAATATTCATTTTATCATACCAAAGATAGATTAAGCCCGGTAAAGTACTTGAAACAAACATTACACCATGCATGACAATGGCGATATAAATCCCTGACTGTATATGTACACTATACATGGAAAGTACCGTTACTGTTGACGCGTGATAGGGTCCCACATTTGCGAGCGCCGGAATACTCATGGAAAACACTTGAGCCAATAGTATAAAAAAAGAAGCTGTAATTCCCAAGGCGCCCAAACCGAAGGCTTTTAAATGGATAAAAATAAGCAATCCGCACAATATCCAGAAAGTAAGACTTAGAAACAGAACCAAACCAAGCCGCCGGGGAGTGTTTAGAATCTCTGAACCCTTAAGAAACATCTCTATTGATGTAGTGACTTTTTCCTTAAACCTTGATGGGACAAAAAAAATAATTCCATTTGTCAGCTTATTCGTAATACTTCTTTTTTTCAGAAAAACAAGGGTAAGGAAGATGACGGACAAAAGAGATAATCCGACTACAACTACGGTACGTAATATGGATACCCAAATACTATTGTCAGCAGCAGGAGTCTCAATCATGAAAAGTATAAAGAGAGCAAGGACAACCAGCATAATTCCATCTATTATCCTTATCAGGACTACAGAGCCAAACACCGTGCTTGCATCGATATTTTCCTTTTTTCCAAGCAACCAGGCCTGTACAATTCCTCCCACCCTGGCGGGAATAACCATGTTGCAAAGATATCCGACAAAAGCGGCCAGAGATAAATTGTAATAAGAGACATTTTTGTATGATTCGAAAAAAAAACGCCACTTAAAAACACGAAAATAGAGAAGGGATATATTGAAAAGGAAGGCTATAACGATCATTCTCCAGTCGGTGCGGGAAAATGCTATAGCGGCAGATGTATAATCATACTTAATGAAAGCCCATATAACAAACAAAAGCAATAGAGCAGGCCAAACCCATATAAATCTCATCTGATCTTGTTCACACCGCCTGACAGAGGATGTTCGCAAGAGTGTACGATTTTTCTGTTATGCAAAAAATAGGAAAAATTTATTATTGTATTCAGGGCTTGATTTGTTGTGAATCGGACAGGGTTAAAGAGCTTTTTAATAATATTGCCTATGGAGTAGAATTCTCTGAAAACACCCCAGTATCCTTTTACTAACTGATCGTTGGAAAGTATTTTATGTTTGAAAACCAGGTGATTTCCATCATAAAGAGACCAGTTTTTGTGTAATATCCTGTCGTCTCCATCTATATCTTCAAAGCTCTTTGTCCCGGGGAAGGGGGTTAATATCTGAAAGGTGGCTACTGAAATATTGTTTTTAAACAGAAAATCCAGGGTCTCTTTAAACACCTCGAGAGTATCCTGTTCAAATCCGAAAATAATGCTCACATAGGGGGTTATTTTGGCCTTTTTCAGCCTTTTAAAGATTTCCTCATATTGTGATATCTTGTTAAACCCTTTGTTAGCGCCCTGCAGACTTTCTCTATTAATCGACTCGATTCCCAGAAAAGCACTGTGACACCCTGCCCCGGCCGCCAGATCGATAAGTTCGGGGTCTCTGAGAATACCGGTGCTGAATTGAGCCAGCCATCTGATGTTTTTAGGTGTAAGAGCCTTAAACAATTCACGGGCATAGTCGGGCTTTCCGATAATGTTGTCGTCTACTATAAAAAATCTGTTTACCATACTCGCGTCTATCTCTTTTAATACGTTTTCTACAGGTTTAGCTTTAAAAGAACCGTTAAAAAAATGGGTTATGGAACAGAAGTTACAACGAAAGGGACATCCCCTGGTGGCGAACATTGGGAGTTCGGGAAGTTTTGATCCGATAGAGGCCGTATATTTATTCAGATTGAAATTATCCCATTTCGGAATCACAAGTCTTTTTAAATCGCACACTGAAGGGGCCTTATAAAAATCCTTTAGTCTGTTGTTTTCACAGTCATCCAGAAGCTCTTCCCATAGATCTTCAGCTTCTCCGATCACAACCGCATCGGAATGCTCTTTTGCTTCATGGGGCAAAAAAGTAGGGTGGAATCCTCCCATCACCACCTTTACGCCGGAAGCCCTGAATCTGTCAGCAATCTGATAAGCCCTTTCGACCTGTGGAGTCATAGCCGTGATCCCGACAAGATCGTAGGGGGCCAAAAAGTCTATAGTCTCCGCAATATCGTTTACAACCGTTACTTTGTGGCAGGAAGGCGTCAGGCTATCCAGTATGGCCAGGTTTAATGGCGCGAATAACGCTTTTTTATACTTTATAATATTACCTTTATCGTCTGGTTTTGATGGAAAGACAAGCAATATTTTCATATTTTTTCACATAAAATCGGAAAGGCGCAAAGAAAGGCAAATAAAGCTGACAGGAATCTTGCTTTTTTGCAGTAATTATAAAACACGCGAACCTGCTTTGTCGAATAGTATGAGATATGGTAAGATAAGTAGAATTTTTTTAATAATCATTTAACTGTTCAACACTCATTTTTTGACAAGAGAAGTCAATGTCATTAACTTAAGGAGCAAAGCACCATCCGCCTTCAGCAGCTAAACTCGAAGGCTCCGCTTCGCTGCGCCTTCTCAAACATGACCCGCTTCCGTCGGAAGGTCCTTCACCCCTTAAGTTAATGGGATTGCAAGAGAAGTATGAAAACCTGGATTTGCACATTTCCCGCTACACTCTTTTCCCCTTTGTGCGGCGCCGCACGACTTTACGCCAATGTTAAAAAAAACGGATTCGATGTATCCTTTATCGATATGAATCAGAAGGCTTTTTTTTCACTCCTTTCGCCTGAATCTCTTGAACAGGTTTTTGAACGAATCACACACTACATTTTTTCAGCACACATGAGCAGTTCATTTCGGCGAAATATAGGGTCTATTCTTTTAAACAGCTCAAACAACGTCATACGACAACCCTTAATTCTTGATCTTTTGAATAAGACTCCATTGAAAACCTACATAAAGAGGTCGAATGTTTTGGAAAAATATTTGTGTAAAATTGCAGGTATAAAAGTAACGACAGATAATATATATTACTTACTCCTGGCAGGCAAGGATCAAATAGTTGCAGACATCGAAGTGTCACGGCAAAGGCTTCTTGAGAGTTTTTTAATACTCTCCGAGGATGACTTTATAGCAAATTACAGGATGCTGTTATGCGGAAAAGCGTTGATTGATACAGTCTATTTTCCGGCGCAACTGGATTTCGGCTTTGGTTTTCACGGCAGTGCATACAAAATGAGGGCAGGCGACATTATTCACGCCGCATCAGATGAAAAACATAACTGTATGATTCCCTATTTTAACAGAGAAATCATGCCTCTATTTGAAGCCGAGCAGCCGGAATTTGTGGGATTGTCAATCACACACGCTGCTGATTTTGTGCCGACTTTTACGCTGGCTAAAATGATAAGAGAGAGAAATCCTGCAACACATATCTGCCTCGGCGGTGCTACTCTTACTGAATTGGCATACCGCATAAATAAAAATCCCCTATTATGGAATTACTTCGATTCTCTTGTACTCGGTCCCGGGGAAAACTCCTTTGAAGAATTGATTATCTCCATTGAAAACAAAAAAACTCTATCCCAAGTCCCCAACCTTGTTTATAAAGAAAAAGACACTATTAAAAAGAGCAATATAAAATATGAGCTGAATATAAACGAAACATGCACCCCTGAGTTTACATATATGCTGCCTGGAAGTGTTCTTCCTCTGGAAACCGCTTATGGATGTTACTGGAGCAAATGCATCTTCTGCTATTATCCTAAAATCGGACTGAGCGATATAAATGCTAAAGTAGAAAAAAATAAAAAAGTACGAAATATAGAACTTGTACTTGAGGATATTGATCAACTGCAAAAAAAATACAAGCCCTCTTTTATTGGTCTCATAGATTCAGCCGTCCACCCTGCCAGGCTGATGAAAATAGCGGAACATAATCTCAACTCCGGCCTGAAATTCAGCTTTTCAGCTTTTTTCCGCTTTGAAAGGGAGTTTCTTTCTGCATCTTTTTGCAGAAAATTATCGCAAGGTCGATTCCTTGGAGGGCAGGCCGGACTGGAGTCCGGTTCTCAAAAAATTAACAACTTGATCAACAAAGGAGTCGATTTAGAGGATATAAAAAAAATCCTTAAAAATTTTTATAAAAATAATATTTCCACCCATCTTTATGCCGTGATAGGAATCCCGGGCGAAAAGAAAAGCGATGGGGAGCAAACGTTTCGCTTTATCAGAAAAATGCGGAAATACGCCACCCTCTTTTGGCAGATTTATCCCATGGGTGTACTGGAAAACGGGCCGCTTGCCGGGCGCGCCGAAGAGCTGGGCCTCACGATTAAACCGCTTCCCGACGATAGTCTGACACAAATTACCATCCATGAGGTAAAAGAAGGTTTATCTCAAATAGAAAGTGCTGCCCTTTCTATCCAATATAGTGAAAAATTAAAACCCTACTTACATTCTTATATTGACTTCATCGATATTGAATCTCTTAAACTGCTCCTTTGTGTCTTTAAAGCAAAAAACAGCAAGGTTTTAAGGTGGCAATAATGCACTAAAACATCTTTTCTGATGAGAGTCGGTTAGATTTCCATTTCATGTTACTGCACTTTGGCATGGGCAATACCGTACCAGGTGTTGACGCCTCTGTGGTGTCCTTCCAGGTATAGACTGTCCAAATCATCGGG
The DNA here is from genome assembly GCA_029001845.1 of Candidatus Magnetocorallium paracelense. Lineage (GTDB taxonomy): Bacteria > Nitrospirota > Thermodesulfovibrionia > Thermodesulfovibrionales > Magnetobacteriaceae > Magnetocorallium > Magnetocorallium paracelense. The sequence goes on from JAREWP010000055.1 coordinate 89,504, forward strand.
GCCGAGATTGCTTATAAGTACAAGCCCTCTGTCTGTAACGTACTTCTCCACATCTTCCCGATTTATACCAAAAGTGTAAGGTTCCTCGATCTTTTTTACATAGGCCATGTGTATTTCCGCTTCTTTGAATTTTTCGGGTTTGGTTATCACATCGGCAAAGAAATAATCGAATATAATGGACGAACCTGAAGGCAGAGAGGAGACAAAGCACAGAACATTTGTTACTGCTTCGTCGTTGAGATACATGGAAACGCCTTCCCAAGTGAAGAGAGCGGGCATGTTCATATCGAAGCCTTCCTCCATCAGGCGATCATTCGTTTTTTGCTTTGTAAAGTCCACTTCGACATATGTAACATGATCCCTTTTAATACCGGCCTGCTGCACACGTTCTCTTTTGAATCGACTTGTCGCCGGATGATCCGCTTCGAATACATGACAACCTTCGAACCGATCGGCGATACGATACGCCCTGCTGTCTAAGCCGGCTCCTAATATGACATACTGCTTTGCACCCTTTGATAACTCCTCTTTTACTATCTTATCGTAATGATGGGTTCTGGAGAGATGTCCTTCGTAGAGTCCGGGAAATTTGCGTCCGGCATATCTCAGAGCCAGAGGACGAATAAGAGGAAAACTTATTGGAAACCTAAGCCTGTTTCTTATCAAATATTTAGCAAGGTAGTCGGGATTTCGTAATTTTTCATCTTTTTCATAGGTGCCGGCCGCACGTATAGCAGCCGATGCTTCAGCTGTAAAACTATACTTGTCGTCTTTCATAAAAAATACCTTTCTTCATGGTTCAGATGTTGTCAATGGTTTACCCACTTTCCCAATATGTAATCAATCCTTCATTAGGAGATGATTTCTCATTTTCCAGTTATATTTTAGCCCAATTAACCCTCTTCCTGCTCTTTATATTATTCATGTTCCTTATCTCTAAAAAATTCTATTAGTTCCCTTTTACTTTCCCTGACGATTTTCGTGTGTTTCTTATTCATATTACTTCCTCCTTTTCTTTTCTGGCCAACTCCTGTCAATATACTCTCTCTGGAAAAGCCAGCTTCTCCTAAAACATAGAAAAGAACTTTGTAACTGTTCCGCACTCAATCTATGGACAGGATGAACCGGATAAAACAAGATTGGTGTTTCTGTATTTTTTGATTTTCCTGTTTATCCTGTAATCCTGTCTGAACAGTTACAGAATTTTTTTTATTTGCTATGTTAGCATATCCATTGTATCTAAACAAATAGATTTTGTTGTTGTTTTTTACCAGGGAATACATTAACTACAATCATTTAAAGTTTATAGACATGCCCCAGAGCTTTTGTAAGCAAGATATTCCTGTGGACGAGATATATGTTCCACTATTTGATATCTTCCCGGATCGCAGGATATGAGGAGGCTGGTTTTAGCGAGAATGTTTTTACTCATTATCGACTTTTGGAGTTCGATGATCATGATATCGGCTTGTTTATAAGACAGTGGTACGCCATTGTAGAGAGTGACAACTTATCTAAAGCGGAGCAGGATGCTGAAGACCTGGAGCAGGTCATGGACACGAAAGTGACGCATGTGTTTTTTTATTGAAATCTGGTCCTGCACCTCTGAAAGTTAATGGTATTGAGGTTTAAATGTTTTGGCATGAAATTTACAATTCATAACAGAGACGGAAACGCCAGAGCCGGGCTGCTTGAGCTTAGCAGAGGAGTTATTCATACTCCCGTGTTTATGCCTGTTGGTACACAGGGTACGGTTAAGGCAATATCTCCTGCCGAGCTGGAAGAGATAGGCGCTGAGATCATGTTGTGCAATACTTATCATATGTATTTGAGGCCGGGGTACGAGGTGGTGGAGGAACTTGGAGGGCTGCACGATTTTATAAGCTGGAAAAAGCCTATACTCACAGACAGCGGGGGGTTTCAGGTTTACAGCTTGGCGAAGCTCAGGAAAATCGAGCAAAATGGCGTGCATTTCAGATCCCATCTTGACGGGTCGGCTCATTTTATAGGACCTGAAGAGTCTATAGAGATACAGAAATCGCTGGGCGCGGACATTATAATGGCCTTTGACGAATGTCCTCCACATCCTTCTACATACGAATATACTTTACACTCCCTTGAACTGACAGCCAAATGGGCTCGTCAATGTAGAGATATTCAGCCACAGGGACAGGCTTTGTTTGGAATCGTTCAGGGGGGCGCTTTCAGGGACCTGAGAAAGTTGAGCGCGGGCCAGATTTTGAATATTGGTTTTGACGGTTATGCAGTGGGTGGTTTGAGTGTGGGTGAGCCTAAAGAGATAATGCATGAAGTAATCCATTACATAACTACCTTTCTTCCCGATCAAAGCCCCAGGTATCTCATGGGCGTTGGAGATATTGTGGATATGCTGGAAGCCGTCGAGGCGGGGTTCGATATGTTCGATTGTGTGATGCCTACAAGAAACGCGCGAAACGGAACTCTTTTTACAAGCACAGGCAGGTTGAGCATAAAGAGAGAGGAGTATAAGAGGGATTCCGGGCCGTTGGACCCGGAGTGTGGTTGCTATACCTGTCGAAATTTCTCAAGGGCATACTTGAGGCATCTGTTTCACAGCAGGGAGATCCTTTCTATGAGACTTAATACAATTCATAATCTTTATTTCTACTTTGATTTTTTTAAAAAGATGAGAGTGGCGATTAAAGATGAGAGATTTGGGGCGTTTAAGAAGAGGTGGATCGGGATCGTTTGATTAAAATCAAAACTGCGTTTAAAGCAGTTATCGACGCAGAGTAAATGGCATTGCTTTGTTTAGTCAGGCATGCTGCCCTATTTTTGTTTCCGTTCCTTTGAAAAGTCTTTTTATGTTCTCTTTATGTTTGTAAAGTATGAGAAAGGCGATTATTGCCGATATAATAATTTTTCCTGCCGAATAATCCGTTATAAAAATAATTGGAGGAAGCAGAATGAATGCAATTATGGCCGATAGTGAAGAGTATCTGGTAAACCAGGCAGTCAGCAGCCAGGACGCCACGCAAAGCAGGCCTGCATAGGGGCTGTAAACTAAAATCACTCCAAGGCTGGTGGCAACGCCTTTGCCGCCGCGAAATTTCAGGAAAATCGAAAAGTCGTGGCCAATTATGGCGATAAGGCCCATTAGTCCGGCGTAAAAGCTTCCTGTATTGAAAAAGAAGCTGAAGAGGACAGGGATTGAGCCTTTCAGAATGTCTCCAATCAAGGTAAAGAGGGCAGCTGTTTTACCGACTGCTCTCAATACATTGGTTGCGCCGATATTACCGCTTCCCACTTTCCTGAGATCAATTCCTTTTGATTTTGCAATTAAAACCCCGAAAGGAATGGACCCTGTAAGAAAAGAGAGGATTGCAATAATTATAATTTCCAAATATTTCTCCTGGACCGGTATAACCGGAGGGACTGGAGTAATAGGTACAGTTTAGCCCGAATGAAGGCGCCAGGTACATTTTTCATCGCAAAGAACAAAAGGTTGGAAAGTTAAAGAAGGTTTCGGATATAAAAAAGCAGGTTTTGTACTGAAAAGAGATATTAAAATTCTTTATAGTACGGTGTTCCTTATTAACTCTTTGTGCTCTTTGCACCTTTGCGGTGAATTTTTACAGTTATTTCAGTTGCCGGAGTATTCGTTCATAATTTCCTGCCAGAATCCTTTCGATTTTAGCAGGAGATCGCAGATTTCCCTTACCGCCCCTCTTCCGCCCGGATTTTTTGTTATAATTGCAGCGTATTCCCGTATTTCGTCTGCAGAGTCTGCTACTGCCACAGGTAAACCGACCTGTTTCAAAACAGGGATGTCTACGATATCGTCTCCTATGAAGGCTATCTCCTCGTCTTCAATGGAGAGTTTTTTTTTCAACTCTCTATAGGGAATATCCTTATTATGGGATTTGAGATAAACATCTTTTATACCAAGCTCCTCAGCTCTGAAATCAACGACTTTCGAATATCTCCCCGATATTATCGAGACGTGGACACCCTTTTTTATGAGCAGCTTTATTCCGTGGCCGTCTCGTACATTAAAGTTTTTAATTTCATTGCCTTTACTGTCAATAATAATTGAACCGTCTGTGAGAACGCCGTCTACATCCAGAATAAGAAGTTTAATGTTTTTTGCAATTTCAGCTATATCTTTATCAGTTTTCATCAGATTTGTGTTTTGGTCTCCATTTACTGTGAAAGGTATGACATTGATGGGGTATATTGTTGGAAATTCAGGGCTGCTTTCATAGAATACACCGGGTTAAGGAGTAATGGACCTATCCGGTAAGGGCTTTCAGCAGCCTGCTGTCCAATTCTCGAACATTTTTTGAAATGACTTTTGCTATTGTTTTTAATATTTTCGCCATTAAAAGAGGATCGGTTGAGGAGAGGTCATTAAAGCTCTCGGTTTTTAACAGTAAGAGCTCTGTATCTTCAGTTGCCACGGCGTCTGCGCCATGTGTTTTTTTCCCTTCGAGCACCGAGAGTTCTCCAAAAAAATGACCTTCCTTCATTACAGAAAAAACATGTTCCCATCCATGTACTGTATGTCTTATCTCGGAACTCTGTATATTCCTAAGCATTACAAGCATCTTGGTCTTGGTATCCAGTTTAAGTATTCTTTTGAGCTCTATTATGCCTTTTTTTATCATGTAGATACCTCGTGTGGGCTGACTTTCTTCAAACACATGTGTATTGGCGGAGAAATTGACATTTTCGATAAGTGTCGAAATTTTCTCCAGCTCTTTATCGCTCAGACTTTCACAAAGCTGTTGTTTCTTCAAGTCGTCTGCATTAGTCATTATTCCTCCCCTCTGTTGGCTAAATCAATCGTAAGATTTTGAAATTTTTAGACAAATTACAGGATAACCAGGTTTTGTTTAACACCTTTTAGTATCCAACCAGTACTTTTAACAGTTGCCTGTCTAAGTGTCTGACATTTATTGACGATATTTTGGCTATGGTTCTTAGTATTTTTGCAATTATTAAAGGATGTTTTGTTTCGAGTAAGTTGAAACTCTCTTTTCTTAATAAAAAAAGCTCGGAATCTTCTGTTGTATCGGCATCTGCGCCATGTTGTGTTTTGTCTTCGATTACCGAGAGCTCGCCAAAAAAATGTCCGTCCACTAAAGTGGCGAATATCTGTCGCCAGCCATAAGGAGTTTTCCTTATTTCGCAGCAGTGCTGAATGTTTCTTAAAGAAATCAGTAATTTCGATTTGATGTCAACAGGTAGTTTTTTTGTTATTTCCACTTCTCCCGAATTAATCATATAGATACCGGAAGTTGGCTCTTTTTCTCTAAATACAGGATCGTTTTTCGAGTAGTTAAAAGTATCTACAAGTCCGGCAATGGTTTCTATTTCTCCGTCGTCAAGACCTTCGCACAGTATGTGCTTTGATTTCAAGTCATCAAATATGGCCAATCTGTCCTCCGGTTATGTAATTACAGATAACCTTCCGGTTTTACCGAGTTTATCAGTTCATTTTCAAGAACATGATGCTTTATGTTAAATTCATTGATTGCGGACTTGTAAAGATGAGGTGTTTTCCCCGCTGTTTTAAAGAATATATTAAGTTATTTTCATGTCGGTTGTCAACGTCAGGTGTCTGAAAGCGATATGGATACCTGTAATTAGAGGTTAAAGTGTAACACAAAAGAACATCCTTTATTGAATGCTCTGCGATTAAACCACCAAAATCAGCCGGATATCTCTTATTTTACTATAATATCGACTAGAGTAAAAGCAAAAATCGTAACGCTTATATAGCCGTTCATATTGAAAAATGCGATATCGAGCCTGCTTAGATCATGGGGTTTTACAATGGAGTGTTCATAGATCAGCAGACCGGCTATTATAATCATCGATAAATAATAAATGTATCCAAGGTCGAAAATTTCTCCTGTCATTAGCAGTAATATCCAAGTCAGCAAATGGCAAGACCTTGCGATAATCAGAGCTTTTTCCACACCAAATCGCTGAGGTATGGAATATAAGGCGTTTTGTCTGTCAAAATCAATGTCTTGGAGAGCATATATTATATCGAAGCCTGCAAGCCAAAAAACTACTGCAATCATCAACGGCAATATTTCGACATTTATCTTCCCTGTAATGGCAATCCACGCACCCAGCGGGGCAAGAGAAATTGTCAGTCCCAAAAAAAGATGAGACAGCCATGTAAATCTCTTTGTGTAAGAATATATAAACAGTATAATAAGTATAACCGGCGCAAGCTTAATGCACAATGGATTCAGCATATAGGCCGCAACGAGAAAAACAATCAGGGAGAAGGCTGTGAAAAGAACAGCTTCTTTCAGTTTAATTACTCCCGAAGGCAGTTCCCTCTCTTTAGTTCTGGGGTTTGCTGCGTCTATTTTTCTGTCTATTATCCTGTTCATGCCCATGGCGCCGGATCTGGCGCCGATCATTGCAATTGTTATCCAAAATATTTCCTTAAGAGCCGGTACGCCTTTTGCTGCAAGGATTGCCGAAGTAAAAGCAAAAGGGAGGGCGAACAGGGTGTGAGAAAATTTGATCATTCGGAGGTAAGATGCTATTCCGCTTTGGCCGGTCATAGATTTCTAATTCGTTGACAGTTAACGGTTTACTGTGATTTTAATGACAATGAGTCATTAATGGTATCTGTCTGTTAAGATTAGCGCCGAATTATTAATTTTGCGAATTTGTGAGGGCTATTCCGCTTCCTGTCGTCTATTCAGTCAATATCCTGAGTATTTCTTTGTACCTTCTCGATGTTTTATCGATTATTTCCGAGGGCAGAATGGGACCGGGGTACGTCTTGTCCCAGTCGAGAGTCAAGAGGTAGTCTCTTACTATTTGTTTATCAAAGCTGTCCTGACCTCTTCCCGGCTCATAATTGTCTACAGACCAAAATCTCGATGAATCGGGCGTAAGAGCCTCGTCTATAAGAATGATTTCATCTCCTGAAAGGCCAAATTCGAACTTTGTGTCGGCAATGATTATTCCTCTCTTCTCTGCGTAAGAAGCAGCCTTTGTGTATAACTCAATGCTGACATGGCGTAGTTTTTCCGCAACCTCTTTGCCGACAATAGATGAGCACTCTTCGAAGGAGATATTGACGTCATGCCCTTCTTCTGCCTTTGTGCTTGGTGTGAATAGAGGTTCGTTCAGCTTTTCGGACTCCTTTAAACCTGCCGGTAATTTTAATCTGCAAACAGTCCCTCCCTGCTTATATTCTTTCCAGCCCGATCCGGAAATATACCCCCTGACAATACACTCTACAGGCATGGGTTTGGCTTTCCTTACAAGCATGGTGCGATCTTTAAGAATATTGATATAGGGATGGCAAATTTCGGGGAACTCTTCTTCTTTCGTTGTAATGAGGTGGTTGGCTATGACATTGCTCATTTTAGAAAACCAGAAGGTCGATAATTTGGTTAGCGTAGCGCCCTTATCCGGAATCGGATTGGGAAGAATTACGTCAAAAGCTGAAATTCTGTCGGTGCTGATAATCAGTAACTGCTCATCAAGCGTGTAAACGTCTCGTACTTTGCCTCTCTTGAACAGCTTGAGTTCTTTTATGCTTGTCTCTGAAATTATTTTACCCATAATTTAATTATTATATAAGTCATTCGTTGTTATTAAAGATAAGCGACATACAAATATACAATAAAATTGCATCTAAAGTAAAATAAAAAATTTATCAATTTACATTATCATTCAATATATATTATACTAATCTCATAATTACACAGACATGCATGATGTCAGGCCCGAAGTAGAAACAGAAATTGTCCCTCTCTACATCAGCCAAATTATAGAGAAATTAATTCTATCGGAAACAGTATGGAGACGAAAAACCCTAAAAAATTACTTTCCAGCGCATTGGTGTTTGCGTCAGTTTTCATGGGAAGCATAATGGGCGCCGGGATCACAATGCTTTCATCGCCTACGTCGGGAAAAGAATTTAGAAAAAAGATTAAGGGAACTTTCAGTGTACTTAAAAGCAGTGTAGACGAGCAGTTCGATACAGCCTCATTGATTGTTATTGAAAATAGCGCTCAGGTGATAACCAAAACAAAAATAAGGGTTGGTGATTTTAATTCCTATCTGTCAAAGATAAAAGAAAAAATCAAGCTCCCTCCGCTGATTAAATAGCTGTCGGGAGTCATAGCCTTGAGCTCTTTCGAAATTTTTTATAAATTTATTAAAAATCCAGCTCCGCAAGCGTTACCCTGTTGTTTTCAAAGGAAGCAAATTCCACAGATGATTTATGATCTATTACAGAGATGTTAGGATAAAACCCCAGTGACGATCTTGCGTCGGCTACATCTTTCAGGAATGTTTTCTTGTCTTTGATGGCCAGCTTCTTCCATGCAGAACCGATAACTTTTACTTCGAGATAGTTTTCTTTGTCTTTATATTCCTTAATAAATCCATAGCTGTTGTGATCAAGATTTTTTTCCAGAGTCTCTTTTGCTTCCTCGATTACTTGCCGGTCAGTGCTTTTAGCGGGCTTGTTGTCTGTAACCTTCCCTACATTCCCGGTGGCCAGAAACAGTGAATAGGCAAAGAGGATTATTCCTAAAAAAACCAGAACGCCGAATTTTAAAATATTGCTTCCTTTGTTGTTATGGCAGGATGCGCTACTATTTTGATTTTCCATGAAGGCCCCCTTATTTTAATAAAAGTAATAACAGAAGTATATCTCCTGTTATTTGCTGTTGTCAAGAACATTAGGTCGGTTTAGGGCTTTTTACTAAAAATTACCACTAAAATCACTATTTAGTATTGACAATTAGTTTTTATTGTTGTATAATATTAAGTTTTATAGCGGGAAGACTTGATCTATAGTAGAATTTATGCTTTAATACTGCCCGCGCAGTAAATTTGATATTTCCCGGAGAGGTTCCCGAGCGGCCAAAGGGGACGGGCTGTAAACCCGTTGGCTCAGCCTTCGGAGGTTCGAATCCTCCCCTCTCCACTTTTTTTCAGAGCGGGAGTAGCTCAGTGGTAGAGCGTCAGCCTTCCAAGCTGAGGGTCGCGGGTTCGAGCCCCGTTTCCCGCTCCAAATTAATATTGATTGCATCAAAGGCATTTTTGCCCATGTAGCTCAGTCGGCAGAGCACATCCTTGGTAAGGATGAGGTCACCGGTTCAATTCCGGTCATGGGCTTTCTTTAATAATTAAAATATACTTTTATCTTATTCTGAAGAAAAAATAAGATAAGGAGGGAAGATGGCAAAGGAGAAATTTGAGAGGACGAAGCCGCATATAAATGTAGGGACGGTAGGACATGTAGATCACGGAAAGACGACATTAACGGCAGCAATAACCAAGGTATTGGCAATGGAGGGAGCCGAGGGAGCGGCGCAGTTTACGGCGTATGATCAGATAGACAATGCACCTGAGGAGAAGGCCAGGGGTATAACGATAGCAACGGCGCACGTAGAGTACGAGACATCAAACAGGCACTA
>JAREWP010000044.1 GCA_029001845.1 Candidatus Magnetocorallium paracelense
GGCTCAACACTCCTCTCCGATTCAATTCAGCCAATGCTTTTCGGCAACTGCCTTCCTGAAAACCTCCTTTGCTTGTTCGCCAATCAAGCCATTTACAGACTTCTCTCGACAACGCTCGTCTCGATATATCCGGTTTTTCTATTATTTTATTGTTTATTTGCTCTATTATATTATTCGTAAATTCTTGACCGCATACTCGCATCTCTTTAGTATACTGATTATCGATCGCGGAGTCAAGTGTGTATTATGTTCATCTTTGAAGGGGGAGAGGGTTGGGGTGAGGGGGTGCGATACAATCATCGATAGGGAAACGCTTCTCCGTCGTCACCCCTCACCTTGTCTCCTCTCCCCTCAGGGGGAGAGGTGACTTGAAGGGAATTTCTTCGAAATTCTCAAGCGTTACATCAAACCTTTTTGGTTTCGGCTAAGCCGAGATAAAGTATTGGGTATTAACCTGAAAATTCAATATCTCACATTAAATTAACTGCTCACCACAAAGATGAGCAAAATTACTGAAAACTCATTGCTAATAGATAACAGCTAATGCCTAACTGCTTTTTTATAGAATTAATTCAGACTCACTGTTCCCAGTTCACCGCTTATTCCATCCTCTTCGTCAACCTGCTCGATTTCGGCTCCCCATAACACGGTTAGACGGGAATTGTTATCCAACTCTGTCTCAATATAACAGCCTGTACAGAAAATATACTCTCCGCCAACATTTAATCCCTGAAATTCAACACGTTCAGTGCATAATTCATAGAAACCGGATGGTGTCAGGTATTTAATCGTTATATCGTATACATTCGTTCCTGCCGCGGCTTCATCCATAAAGAAAACACTCACTGCGATTCTTGCTCCCCAGTTAAAATCACTTTTCTCCGTTGCATTGAAACAATAGTTCTCCTTATCGGAAGATACATCAGAGGACTTACCATAAAAACTCGTTATAAAGCCTGACGGTGTTCCGGAACTTTCGAGCATATGATCTGCATAAAAATCATCATATTCTCCTGCTGACGCATTGGTATTATGAAAAGTCAAAGTAAAAATACACAACAAAAGAATAACCAGGCACACAGACATTGCCATTCTTACATTTAAAAGCATGATTCACTCCTTAGCTTTCCATAATCTTTTTTGCAATCGTCTCTGCCTGATCGAGGATATCCTTACCCGGGCCCGCACTGTCTGAAGAACTCAAACCACAAGCTCTGATCAGATAAGAATTTTTAAAGCCATACCATTTAAAAAACATATCATACCGGGGAAAAATATCGTTAAAGTTATCTTCATTCGGATCTCCCTGTGTTTGAATGAAAATAAGCGTTTTATCGCCATTTAGACGGCTTGGAACGGAATTTGTGAAAAAATCAGGAACCAGGTAGGAATAGGTTCTGTCTATAAACGCTTTCAATTGAGATGAGACCTCGCCATAGTATGTAGGTGTCGCCATGACAAGAACATCCGACTCCTTTACCGACTCCAACACATGGTCCATATCATCATGGATAACACATTTGTCGGACTTCGTTTTGCAGGCCATACATGCCTGGCATCCTTTATAATCCAGCTTATTAAGGATATGCGTTTCGACTTTAGCGCCCCCGGCTTCAATACTTTCGCAAAAGCGCCTGGCAATAAAGGTGCTGTGACTCTTTTTTCTCGGACTTCCCAGCAAACATACGATTTTCATTATTCAGCCTCCATAAATAAACATTTTATATGATTTTAACAAAAACAGAGCAATATCAGAAAGAGCTGTTATATGCTTTTATTTTCTTACATCCTTTATGTAGAATTATATGATTACCAATTGAAGAATAACTTACGCTATACAAACAAATTAACTTATCGTGAATTATATACAAATTTTTACATCTATATCATACTGGATTCTCATTGTTCTATGGTCGATAATACTTGTTGTGTACATAAAATATCTGACCTACTCGGGCAAGAAAGTTGCTATCATTGTACCTTTGCTTGCAATCCTGTCGATAGACGCGTTACGAACGCTTTTTGAAAGTCTTTTTTTCGGCCTCTATTTCACATCCAAGTTCGGGTTCATTTCCGAGACGATATACAACAGGCTCTCAGACCCGGGTCTTATCATGATTCCTAAACTGGTGAATATTGTAACGGCGGCTCTGGTTCTTCTCATTATTTTTAAACGCTGGCTGCCACGTGAAATTGCTGAAATCGAAAAAAGAAATCAACAGGAAAAACTATTAATCCAACAATCTAAAATGGCAGCCATGGGTGAGATGATAGGGGTTGTAGCGCATCAATGGAGACAACCGCTTAACGCTATCAATATAATTATTCAAGATATGAAAGACGCCCATGAGTATGGAGATTTGGACGATAAATATATATCCGAAACTGTTAAGGATACAATGGATCAGGTTGCCTTTATGTCACAGACAATTGATGACTTCAGAGACTTCTTTAAACCAAGCAAGGAAAAGATACCCTTCAATTTAAACAGTGCAGTAAAAGACGTTCTCATTCTTATTTATACACAGCTTAAAAAGCTAGATATTGCAGTAGAGATGAAATGTACCTATGAAGGCGCGATTAAACAGCAGCCAACAGGTGACAATGGGGAGATATGTATATGTAAACCCGAACTTATTGCGATCGGTTATCCAAATGAATTAAAACAGGTCATACTTAATATAGTAACCAACGCCAAAGACGCTATTATAAGAACAAGAAAACAAGGTGTAATAGAAGTAGAGGAAATGGGCCTGATCGTCATAGAGATAGCAAACGACAATGATACTGCCATCATCCGGATAAGAGACAATGGAGGAGGTATTTCCAAAGAAATCATAAATAAAATTTTTAATCCTTACTTCACGACAAAGGGAAATGAGGGCACAGGCATAGGATTATATGTAAGCAGGGTTATTATAGAAAACAACATGGGTGGAAGGCTGGGAGTCGAAAATGCTGAAAAGGGCGCAATGTTCACAATAAAACTCCCAACTACTGAAGAGTCATGAAAATATGACAACCTCAAAACGCTTTTCCGCTCTCTATAAAAGAGATTACAGATATTACTATTCAGCACAAATCATCTCCTTTACAGGAACATGGCTTCAACATATCGGGATGAGCTGGCTGGTTTATACACTTACCGATTCTGCATTTTATCTGGGCGTCACAGGAATGTCTATGTCCGTTCCCATCCTTCTGTTTACTTTTTTTGGAGGACTCATTGCCGACAGATTTAACAAGAGAAAAATTTTGATCCTCACACATACGCTCCCTGTCTTTCCGGCCTTGCTGCTCTATATTTTAACTGTAACAGAGACTATAAACATCTGGGAGATTATAGCCATTGCCTTTACCATAGGTACGATTAACGCAATCGATTTACCTTGCAGACAGTCATTTTTAATTGAAATCGCAGGAAAGGAGTCACTTTTCAGTGCAATAGCCCTTAATACAACTGCCTTTAACGGCGCCCGGGTCATGGGCCCCCTTCTTGCCGGAATAATTATTCAATCACAGAGTGTTTCCGCCTGTTTTTTGTTAAATGCAGTGAGCTTTATGCCAATGGCTGTATTGCTTTCTCGTATACGAATTGCCGGAGAGAGTTCCTTGAAATCTTCGGAAAGTTTCAAACAACGGTGTCTGGAAGGTATCAGGTTTATAAGGGGGCACAACAGCATTTCAGGAATTATACTGACAATAGGAACATTCAGCCTCTTTGGCATCCCCTTTAATCAGTTCCTGCCGTTATTCGCTGACAGGATATTCGACGTCGGTGCAAAGGGCTACAGCTATTTATCCACGGCAATGGGAGCAGGCGCGCTGTTGGCGGGTCTTATGATCGCCTTTAAAAAAAGTATGGGGAACACGATGCGTTACCTCTCTATAGCAGGTTTTCTCTTTCCAATAACAATCATTCTTTTTTCCCATACCGAAAATTTTATTCTGGCTTTACTATTGCTGATTTTGTGTGGATGGAGCATCGTCAGCTTTATGGCGACATCGAACAATTACGTTCAACTTGAAGTAAAAAATTCCATACGGGGAAGGGTAATGAGCCTCTACTCGTTAACATTTCTTGGCATGGCGCCCATAGGTCATCTCGTAATAGGGTTCTTTGCAGATATGGTCGGAATAAAAACCGTAATGAATATATCGGCTTTACTTTGTATTGCAGGTTTTCTCTGTTTCAGACGTAAATGGATTAACTTAAAAACAGCAGTCAGCTAAGGAATGAATTGATGTTATGCCAAAATAAGCTTCACCTTACGGGTGAATCTGTTTTAAACCATGAAGTGTTGCAATTAAAGAGCTGATGGCTGACTGCTAAATGTTTTTTTAGTTAAATTTCCTTAGCTGTCACTTTTTTGAAGAAAGAGCATCTTTTGCAATTCTCAATTTTCTGGGCATAAGTACCCTGCACCTTGCCCTCGCAATATGTACCCGCCACTACCCAACAAAGCCTTCCGTAATTCGGATAGGCCGGACAGCTTGTATCGGTGCTGCAGTCCCTGTTACACTTGGAGAACTCCCAACATTGAATCTTACCTGCTTCCTCATCGCTTTGATAAGGGAAATAGAGATCAAAAGAGGAACCCTCTCCGGCTCTGCTCCTGACCTTTATAAAACCGCAGTGCTCCTCCATGATTTTTCTGCTGATTGAGAGTCCCAAACCTGTCCCGTGACCAATCTCCTTTGTCGTGCAAAAGGGCTCGAAAATTTTATCCAGTTTCTCCTCGGATATACCTTCACCGTTGTCCGTCACATTTACAACGATATAGGTTATATTATGAAGAAACTCCGTAAAAGACCTGACGCTAAGCATGCCACCATCAGGCATAGAATCTATGGCATTTGATAAAAGATTGTCAAAAACCTGCCTCACCTGATCGCTGTCTATCTTTACAGGAGGCAGATCGCCAAGTGTTTTTTCTACCTTTATGGAAGACTCGCCGCAGATAGCAGAGAAAAACACTAAAGCACTTTCAAGGATAGTGTTAATATTTTGCTCTTTGATAGAGAACTTAATGTCACTTGAAAAAGTAAGAACATTCTTCAATATCTTCTCAAGTCTCTGCACTTCATAGACAATAACGTCGGAATACTCTTTTTCTCTGGAACCTTCGTCAAGTTTTTTCTGCAGCCTCCTGGCGAAACCGCCTATTGCAGTGAGGGGATTTCTGATTTCATGAGCGACATCAGCTGTGAATCTTCCAAGGGCCGAAAGCTTTTCATATTGAATCAATTTCTCTCTTGTATGTTTAAGTCCGTCTATAATATCGTTCAGATCGTCGACACTGCTCTTGTACTCCTCTATCTCGAGGAGCAGAGATTCAATTTTCCTGTCTTTGTCGGAAAGCAACGCCTGTAAAGCCGGAAGTCCGTTATCTATATTATTGCTGTTGCTTCCTGTCTGAGAAGTTTTTTTATTAGCTTCCGATCCGATCACAAGCCTATTGTTTACTCCTTTTCAAGCTCAAAGATATCGTGCAACACTCTTACGGCAAGTTCTGTATATTTTAGAGAGATGATACAGGATATTTTAATCTCCGATGTGCTTATCATCATTATATTAATACTGTTATCCGATAAAGTCTTAAACATTTTGGCTGCCACACCGGAGTGAGTCCTCATTCCTACGCCCACGATGGATATTTTTGCAATATCCTCCAGTACCGTAGCTTCCCCTGCTCCCAATTCTCCGGTGATTTGCTTCGTTATATTCAATGCAGACTTGGCGTCTGTCTTTGGAACAGTAAAAGAGATATCCGTAAATTTACCATCACTGCTGATATTTTGTACAATCATATCGACGACAATATTATTGGAAGCAACTGACTGAAAAAGTCCGGCAGCGATTCCGGGTCTGTCAGGCACATCGCGAATTGTTATTTTTGCCTGATTTTTATCGCAGGCCACACCGGAGACAACAACTTTCTCCATATCACTATCCTCCTTTACGACAAGAGTACCGGGTGAATAATTAAAGCTCGACCTTACTACAATCGGAACCTCGTACTTTTTGGCGAATTCGACTGACCTTGCCTGTAAAACTTTGGCGCCCAGGCTTGCCAGCTCCAGCATCTCGTCATAGGAAATTTTTTCCAGTTTTCTGGCTTTATCGACAATACCCGGATCAGTCGTGTACACGCCGTCTACATCAGTATATATCTCGCAAATATCGGCCTTTAAAAAAGAAGCGATAGCAACAGCCGTGAGATCGGAACCTCCCCTGCCGAGAGTGGTGATGTCGGAAAAATCTTCGGTTATACCCTGAAAACCTGCAATCACGGGAATATATCCTGAATCTACCGCCTCTTTGACACGTCCTGCCCTGATATCCTCGATTTTTGCTTTTGTATGAGAAGTATTGGTAATTATACCTGCCTGCATACCGGTTAAAGCAATTGCATTATAACCCATGGAATTAATGGCAATAGAGAGAAGAGAAGCGCTGACGATCTCCCCTGATGAGAGAAGCATATCCATATCCCGCTCATTTGGTTTGCCTGTCAGTTCTCCTGCAATATCAATAAATCTGTCTGTCTCACCCGCCATAGCCGAGACGACGATAACAATGCCGTGTCTCTCCTCTCTCCTTTTTACTACTCTCTCTGCTACGGCCCTGATCCTGTCAATGTTGCCGACAGAAGTACCGCCGTATTTCTGTACTATTAACATTTCATCAGCCTCTGTTTTACTTGTTCACAGTGGTCAGGGATTGGTTAACTGTTAAAATGACTTAACAGAGTGCTCTTGGTAATGAACTCTGTCATACCTCTCTTTTATATTAAACCAATCTCAGATCACTGTGAACAAAATATATATTATACCCTTCAATACCATCAACTTAAGGTGTGAAGCACCTTCCGACGGAAGCGGGTCATGTTTGAGAAGGCGCAGCGAAGCGGAGCCTTCGAGTTTAGCCGCTGAAGGCGGATGGTGCTTTGCTCCTTAAGTTAATGACATTGTTATACTCTTTAAAAACTATCCTTAGCTCACTTGTGATTAATCAGAAAACCCATTATTTCATAACCATTCCGAAAATGAATTGCGTCCTCTCTCTTTACTATATGCTCGTTGTAAGCGCACTCTTTATTCTGAACTTTCCTGCTGTCATAAATTGCAAAAGGTACGGGATCGGATGAATGCGTCTTGATTTCAAGAGGGGTTGCATGATCCGGCATTAAAAGGACCCTGAAGTCTCCGAATGCTTTTAAGCCCTCAAAGACTCCTCCAACAACGAATTTATCGAAATCCTCTATAGCTCTGATCTTATCTTCCAGGTTACCGGAATGTCCGGCTTCATCAGGGGCTTCGACATGAATATAAACAAAATCCCGCTCCTTTAGGGAGGCCAGTGCATATTCCGCTTTACCTTTGTAATTTGTATCTATATAACCAGTTGCACCGGGAACATTAATTATATCAAGCCCTGCATATATTCCAAGTCCCTTTGTAAGATCAACGGCGCTGATAAGAGAACCGGAGACTCCGTATTTATCACTGAATAAAGATAAATCGGGTTTCTTTCCCTGACCCCAAAGCCATATACTGTTACCGGGAAGCTTTCCCGCTTTGATTCTTTCTTTATTGACATCCTGTGATTCGAGAAGAGCGACGGAATCTTTCATCAGTGTTTTGAGCAACTCCTCTCCTTTACCGGCAGGGAGATAAGGCGCTATGTCCTTTCCGGCGATATCGTGCGGCGGGGTGCAATCGACATCGACTTCTCCGTTATTCCATAACATAAGGTGGCGATAGCTGACACCGGGATAAAATGTGACAGACTTTTCTGCAAGACCTTCATTAACGGCTGTTATAAGTATCCTTGCCTCTTCAGTCGTTATATGACCTGCGCTATAATCTTTCATCGTAACCGGGTCTCCATTACCGCCTTTGTCAAGACAAACAATATTGCATCTGAAGGCCACATCGTTTTCATTAAGAGACAATCCCATACTTGCAGCCTCCAGAGGTGCTCTTCCTGAATAAAAACGAGCCGGATCGTAACCCATAATACTCAGGTTCGCCACATCGGACCCGGGAGGAAATCCTTCAGGTATTGTATTAACACTGCCGACAGAGCCCTTTGAAGCAAGCATGTCCATGTAAGGAGTGTGAGCCTTTTCAAGGGGAGTCAGCCCCCTCAACACATCGAGCGGCCAGTCCGCCATACCGTCGCCTATGAGAACTACATATTTCATATCACTCTATCACATCCCCCTCCGCCATCTCGACATCGACTCCCTTCTCTTCCAACATTCTGATCCCCTTATCCAGGTTGCTTTCTTCACCGATGAGCTCCAGTATCATCTCTCCTGCATCCTCGGCGATTCTGGCTCTCCTTATATTGGGAATAATGTCACACTCTTTAGCCATGGTAAATAAAACAGGCTCTTTAATAAGCTCCTGTGGAAACATCAACTTAATTCTCCTGTTCATTCCCCCTCCAAAGAACTATGCATGTCCGCCTGCAATAGCAGGTACGATAGAAAGCTCATCACCGTCCTTAGCAGCAGTATTCTCGCTTTCAAGAAATCTAATATCCTCTTCATTAAGATAGATATTTACGAATCTCCTTATCTTGTCATTTTCGGAAATCCTCTCCTTCAGACCCGGATATTTTCCATCGAGTTCATTTATGATTTCCATAATCGTACCGGTACCTGCGTCAACTACATCACTACCCTGAGTCAGACTCTGCAATGGAGTAGGAATCCTAACCTTTACTGCCATTTAAACCTCCATAACTTTATAAATAATATTAATAATTCAAAATTACCAATTTACGATTTAAAAAACAAGAAACTGTACACCGGGACCGGGGATTGATGGTCTGTTTAATGCAATTTGCTTTATTCTATCCTCTAATCCTCTCCAGCACTTCTTCAAAAGAGCTCATATTCGTACTTATATGATAAGGCTCACTGGTGTGTCCCTGCAACGCTTCCTTTGTCTTCAGACCGTTTCCGGTAACGCAAACGACAGTTGTCTCGTCCTTTCCGATAGCTCCCTGTTCAATTAGTTTTTTTGTAACCGCCACTGTCACTCCGCCTGCTGTTTCCGCAAAAATGCCCTCTGTCCTGGCAAGTAGTTTCATTGCATCTATAATTTCCTGATCCGTTGCTTCTTCTCCGCCTCCGCCTGTCTCCTGAGTAACCTTTACAGCATAATAGCCGTCGGCGGGATTACCTATAGCCAAAGATTTTGCTACCGTATCAGGCTTTACCGGTCTTATCACATCAGTATGGTGCTTAACAGCGGTAACTATTGGTCCGCAACCTGTAGCCTGCGCCGCAAATACACGTGTATTGAGCTTTTTCAGAATACCGACTTCCTCGAATTCCTTGAAGCTTTTCCAAACCTTTGTAAGTAAAGAACCGCTGGCGCAGGGCACTACGACATTATCAGGTGCGTGCCAGCCCAGTTGTTCGACTATTTCAAATCCGATTGTTTTGGAACCTTCGGCATAAAAAGGCCTTATATTAATATTAACAAATGCCCAATTGTACTTATTCGCTATCTCGCTGCAAAGTCTGTTTACATCGTCATAATTTCCGTCTACCGCTATAAGATGAGGATCGTAAACAAGGGAGGCTACAATTTTACTCAGCTCCAGTGAAGCGGGAATAAAAATAAATCTGTTAAAACCGGCCTTGGCGCCGTGGGCGGACACTGAATGCGCCAGATTACCTGTGGATGCGCATGATACGGTATCGAAACCGAATTCTTTTGCCTTCGTAAGGGCAACGGCGACAACTCTGTCTTTAAATGAAAGCGTCGGATGCACCACAGTATCATCTTTAATATATAAGCGCTTTACGCCAAGTTCTTCAGCCAGATTCTTCGCTTCCACAAGAGGGGTATAACCTGAATACAACCCCACCTGAGGCTCTCCGTCGATTGGGAGAAGCTCCTTATATCGCCACAGATTCTTTTCTCTCCTTTGAATTTCTTTTCTGGAAAGAACTGCGCTTATCCCTTTATAATCATAAACGCATTCGAGAGGGCCGAAGCAAAACTCGCATACATAAATTGGGTTCACAGGATACTCTCTGCTACACTCCCGACACTTTAAACCTCTCACATAACCCATATATATCTCCTTAAAAAATATTATTCAATCTAAAAAACAGCTTTTTTCACCTATTTTACTCTATTATATAAGAAATTTGAAAGATATATCTCTGAAAAAAATTATTGACAAATCCTTGGTCATTCTGATAATATCGTAACTCGTTCTTCAGAGCGGATAAAATAACTTAAGGAAACGGAGGTGAATCGATGAAAAAGGTCATATCTTTAATTTTAGTAGCCCTCTTCATCTCGGCATCGCTAGTCAGCGTAGTAGCGGCAGAAAAAATTGTGGGTGAGATTAAATCCATAAAAGTTACTCTGGCCGATGAAAAATCAGGGGCCGACAAGACTATAACATGTGGCGATGGCGGAGAAAAGTGTAAAATCAAGAAGGGTTCTCTTAAACCCGGCAACAAAGTTACGGTAGAACCTAAAGGCGGCAAGCTGGTTATCAGAAAAGCCGTAGCCGGTTGCTAACACAATAAATATTATTGCTGCAATAAGCAAAAAAGTTTTCTGCTTCACTTTTAATCGGCAGGAAATAATTGTCAGCCATTGACAGTGCCTGCAAATGAAATTATATTTTATGCGCTACTTTTAATGGCTCTATATTTTAAGGAAGTAATATAAAGAAAAGACAGGTACTTAGCCTGTCTTTTCTTATATTCAAGGCGCTATAGTATCTTAAAATATTATTTTAATTTTTTATTTTATTTAATCTAAAAACGGAGGATCGCATAATGTCAAAAAAGGGGTTTCTTTTTATTATTATTGCTCTATTTGCCTTAACTTCCATATCCGGTTGCGGTTTTGTTGCAGACGGACCCTTCGGATGGGTTTACACTGACACAAAAGGAGCTATCGCAATGGGAAACGCCGAGTCAGGAGATAAAGTCGGTAAGTCCTGCATTCACTCCTTTTTCGGAGGAATCGCAGTAGGTGACGCAAGCATAGAGGCGGCCATGAAAGATGCCGGCATTAAGAAAGTTTATACAGTTAACGAAGATAACCTGAGTATCTTTGGCACTTACACAAGGCAATGCACGCTTGTTTCAGGTCTATAAACACAACCTGAGCCGATATGACATAGTTATGAACCCGTAAGTGAAAAGAGTAAGCAAAAGCACTTAAATATTTAAATCGTATTTAAAAAAATAATGTCTGGTAAAAGTAAAAAAGGACTTTTTTTTATAATTATTTTTTTTATCGCTGCCATAGGTTTTATAACATCTTTGTATCTAAAGTCCTGGTGGCCGATTCTCACTGCATTAAGCCTTTTATTCATAATAACACCGAGATGGTGGACGATACTTATACTTGGCACCGGATTTGCCTTTTACTTGCACAGCGGCTGGCCTTTAATCGCTTCAGTGGCTCTATTTTTCATAGGCAAACCAAAGAGATGGTGGCCGATTCCTACCGGTATCGCTTTTGCTTTAGTTGAGTTTTACTCTTTCTACCTCTCTGACAGACCTCTCGGTATCACAAGGGGTTACACGGTAACCGGCGCAATTATCGAATATCTGATAGCTCCTGACTACGTTGACGAAATGGCTTACTGGCAAATTTATGAGCCAATAATCGACTGGACAATTGCACTAATAACGGGAGTAGTAATCGGCAGCTTCGTATCGTCACGATTTTCAGGCGATTTCAGACTTAATACAGTACCCGATACATGGAAGATGTCAATGGGACCTTCCACTGCCAAAAGATGGGCATGGGCTTTTATAGCCGGTATAATGATGGGTTTCGCAGCCAGAATTGCCGGCGGTTGCGTTAGCGGCCTGTTGATTTCAGGTGTAATACAACTGGCTCCATCGGGCTTTATTTTTATGATAGCACTCTGGATAGGGGGAGTTGTTACAACGCTTCTTTTTTACAGATCTAATGTTATAACCATAAAGAGAGAATAATAATGGAAGTTTTTCTGGAAAGACTTGTAGAGATATTCGATACCGACACTCTGGAATCCATTAGCGGACCGACAAGCCTGACAGGCGGCCTTATACTGGGTCTTATATTCGGCGTTGTATTACAAAAGGGAAGAATTTGTAAATACGATGTAGTGTCCGGATTATTCAGGTTACAGGATTTCACTATCTTTCGCCTGGGCACGCCACTCTTAATGGTCAGCGTGGTATTGATTTATTTCTTTGCCGATCTTGGAACCATAGACCTCCATATACCTAAAACCGTCATTCTGCCACAGATCGTAGGCGGTCTCCTCTTTGGTGCGGCAATCGCCATACTCGGTTATTGTCCCGGTACTGCGGCTGGCGCCGTGGGAGAAGGCTCACTTGACGGGATACCCGGTATTCTGGGCATGATTGCTGGCGCCGTTTTATATGCAGAGCTCTTTTACGAAGACTGGAGCAAATCATTCCAGACAATCGGAGACATTGGAAGAGTAACCTTTCCTGACATCCTCGGAATCAACCACTGGTTTATAATTGTACTCTTTTTACTGATGATGGCCATGTTTCTTGTGATGATGACAATGATGGACTGGTTCATTATTTTCCTGAGGAAATTCTTCAACTACTTTATGGATTTTACTGAAGGACTTGAAAAAAACGTACCTTCCGGACTCAATCAGCCGGCATCAAAAACTGACCCCAAAGAAGAAGAGAGGATCGCAAAAGAACAAATCGATTATCATCCTGAAGTAGTGCAAAAAGAAACAGAGATTATACAAAAATCCGATAACGATACAAAAAAAATCAACATCGCTCCGATACAAACCGATGAGCAAATAATCGAAGCACCTCAACCGGAAAAAACCTCTCAACAATCCGCAAACAACAACACTTCACAAGCTCTGCCTCATACTGATCCTGATAAATCACAGGAAAAAGAAAAGCCTTAACTTTGATCAGCTTAAAATTAATGAAAAACAGCCAACCCGTTCTTTATAGTAACGACGAACTGTGTCATCGTCCTGATCTCTTTTATTCGTCGCCAAATGTAGGACGGTCTTAAAAAGAACGTTAAAATGGCTCTTCTTCTTATCCTCCTTAATTCTGTCTGATGAATAGGACTCACGCCTTTACTTGAAGAAATTCCGGACTGGTCATACTCACTTTCCAAACGCGCCGGAACGGCGCCGGTTTCAACAAGCTCTTCTCTTGCTTTTGTGCCAAGTTTGGGCACAAAGAGATTAAAAGCCGCAAAGTCAACAGACTCTTTGGCAAAACGGATTGTATTATTAATCGTTTCCAATGTATCTTCAGGGAAGCCAAGTATAAAAGTCCCCACTATTCGAATATCGAATTTTTTCAAAATCTCTACAGCTCGCACTAATTTTGCTCTGGAACAACCCTTTTTATATTTGGATAAGATCGCATCAGACCCGCTTTCAAATCCGATAATAACAGTGTGACAACCGCCTGAAGAAATATCCCGAACCAGTTCCTCATCAATAATTTCCGCCCGCAAAAAACATGTCCACCCGAATTTTTCGTTTAGTGATGAAAGATAATCGCATAATCCTTTTCTCTGCTCTTTTGAATACCCGAAAGTTTGATCTTTAATAAAGAGCTCCCTCACTCCCAGGTCATGTAAATACTTCAACTCCTCTATCGTATTTTCGGCCCTTCTGATTTTTGAAGCTATCTTACTGTACACACAATATGTGCATGAATAGGGGCAACCGAAATCTGTCAGGATTGTAGCAAAAGGAAGAGACCTTACAAAGGGAAAGGTGTATTTTTTTGCAAGAAAAAATTTATGAATCGGAACAGGAATTTCAAACAGCTCACCGCTCTTTTTTTGTTTTATTACAGATGTAATCTCCCCCTCGTCGTTACGAAAAATCATAGATTCCATTGAGTCGAAGGCATCCTCCATATAAGCGTTAATATCACCGTTGGAAAAATCCAGGGTAATCGCATCTAACCACGGATTTGAATAGAATATTTCTTCGTTACGGAAAATATCGCCTGTACCGATAATTTTGCAACTCCGGTGACTTGCCTTAACTTTAGAAAGAAATTCAAAATCCTCTTTCCAGGAAACAAGACCGCTTAAAGAAATCAGATAATCAGGTTTAAAGTAATCGATTCGACGAAGACACTCTTTAACAGATAAACCATCAACAACAGCATCGATAATAAGCATGTCGTAATCGCTGTTTAAAAACCCCGATAACACAACCAGATCCATCGGTTGCTCTACGTAATTAGCCTTTGCAACCTTTGAACAATAATAATCCCGTGTATAACGATAACGCCCCGGAGGGTTGATAAGAACTACTTTTTTCTTCTTCATACCGATGTCATCGATTTTTTTCCTGAATATTTACTATAATTATCACAGCCTAACCCGGCAAACCTGAACCAAACATGAATCAAGGCAAATAGGCATAAGTAAAAAAAAATTATGACCTTTTTGCACACGATTTAACTTATAAGCGACTAAGGTTCTCCCACAAAAACGGCAAAATGAGGATCATAGGAGTTGTCTCTCTCATATGTAATCTCTCCGTGAATGAACATTGCATCTCCAGGTGGTATCACCTCTTTTTTTCGAACCAGGTTAACGCTGTTATAAAAAATAATTGCGCTTTTTTGAGTCAGCAGGCCCTGAATGTCATTAAGTTGTCTATATACAAATGTATTTATCTTAGCGGAGCTTAAATCATAAACCTTTAATGGAGTAACAATAGAAAGGTCGCTAACCACCATTTGCACTCCTCTTTCCTTTAATTCATTATACAGCCTGTCGAATCTCACCCAACCATTACTTGTTTCAGACAACCTGTTGCCTATATTGAAAATGCTCAAAGAACCTCCTGTGTTGAGAAATGTGCGAAAATAGTTGATAGACAGATAAAACAGATTAAGAACGATAACAGAGGTCAAAATGACATGCCCTAACCTGCCTGCATATCCTTCCATTCGATTTAAAAGCGGTGTTGCAATCGCTGTCAATAAAAGGGGGTACATATAAAGAGGTATAAGGAAATAGTGCGGAGTAAAATTAGAGGAAATAAGTATTATGAACAGAATTACAAATAACACAAAAAGAGTCATTAGTTTCTCAACATCTGAAAATCCTGTTTTTCTTAATAACAATAACCTGAAAATAATAATTAAAAAAGTAGCAATCGTTATATATGGTATCACCTTGAATGCAACATCCCCCACATGACGTTGATAGAGAAGTTCGCCATTTAGCGTATCGTTCAAGATGAACGGCAGATTAGGTAAATCCATTAACAATGTCATCAACGAACTTTCAGATGCCTTTTCCGACCATTTTGATATCTCCTCAGTGAACAGAAACTGGTAAATTCTCACTCCTATTCCACCTGAAAAACCAACTCCCATAAACCAGACGAGAAGCTTTTTAAAAGGATTAAAGCGATAAACAATAACAGTTGACAACAGCAGAGCGGCAGGGATGGTAATGCCTATAATATGATTATAGACGACAAGTCCGATGAAAAAACCGCCTGCACCGGCGACAAGAGCACCTAAAATCGGATTTTTCCCAGAATAGAGTCTTACAGATTTTGCTATAAACAAAAATCCTGTTAAAGTAAGAAAGAGATTCAGCGCCTGAATTTCAGCAGCAAATCTGGTCAATATGACAAATGCCGGAAGAGTGCATAATAGCATACCTGCATATCGATGTTTCTTCGATTCAGGATAGAAGTGTTTAAAGAGAATCATTGCAAGAATAACCGATAAGGTATTAAAAGCGGCTGAAGTCAGACGCATCACCTCTATTTTATAACCAAAAACCTCAAAAAGAGGCCACATCAGATAATGAAAGATTGCCCCTATATAAGGCACCATGCCGTTTAGAGGCCTCAACCCTTTATCGATCATCCATGATTTAAGAATAGTAAGGGCTTCATCATAATGGAGACCTGTCACTTTGTCGGGATAAATAGAAAGCAGAGTCGCCGTACATAGCACGATTAAAACTTCAGGTATGTACTCTTTCAGTTTTATAGACAAATTGTTTTGACACCTTCCTATATTCTTACTTTAGCAAGAGGTGAAATGTATCAGTAAAAAAAGCATGTTTATTCTACAGGACGGAAAAACAAAAATCAAATGCAAATCGAAAATATATAAAGTCAGGCACACTGAATTTATATGGGTCAACCGGAACTGACGTGAAACTTTTCAGATATTTTAAACGCAGAGGACACAGAGCAGATTATTTTTTACTTATTCATTGACTGCTTCTTTTTAAATACTTCCTCTGCGACCTCTGAGCATCTCTGAGACCTCTACGTAAAATAGCACCACACCGGTCCCGGTGAGACAATTATCTAAAAACTGCATTTAGCTGTCAGCTTTTTAATTGCAACACTTTATGTTTTAAAACAGATTTACCCGTAAGGCGAAGCTAATTCTTGGCATAACATCAATTCTTTCCTTAGCTGAAGGCTGACCGCTGATAGCTGACTGCTGTTTTTATTATATTATGTAGTAACTTACATATAAATGGATAATCTTTGTTAGTATTACGGCCTGCTATATTTATTTCCTCACCTCCTCTCCGTTAAATACAAACATTTTTTAATAGGAAAAACCATGATATTCATCGACAAAATCTATTAAACAATAGAACTACGAGGATTTGGCGTATTATTTGCTAAAATTAAAATATCTATATTTTTCTTTAGAAACATTAAAGATTACCTCTACAGACGTCCGATAAAAAATTAATTTAACAGAGAGGAAAATATGCCAATACAACAGGTAAATATAAAGAACATATCCGATACAGATACCGAATCTTACAAGAACGCGATTATGTTTTCCAAAAAATTCTCTTCCAATACAAAAAAACCGAAACAGTACCACCCGATACTGAAACCTGCAATTAATCGGAGATATAAACCTGCTTATGAATTTAAACCCTCGCAACACAGCCTCTCATTTGATGTCACACGCCTGCTTACCGCCACGGCGCTTGCTGTCATTTCACTAAAATTCACAGGAGCCAGACGTGATAATTATCTTATAGAGGCATTACATGTGCTTGAAACACGTTCTGAGATACCAAAGGCGCTAAAGAGCGCCAATATTTTAAAGCTCTGCAAAACATACAAAGAGGAACGGGAAAAGTTTATTCTTGTCAGAAAAATGCCTGAATTATACAGGTTAACGGATTATTGGAAGGCCGAGAGAAATTTAAAAAAAGAGATAAAAGATAAATATCCGAGATTATATGACTATTATTACGGTAGCGGAGGCATATCGCACTCCCTTGAAGAGAAAGATTCTGTCCTGGGCGATCTTATTGCAGAATCCATAACGGCTCTCTATGCCCATACACTTGCCTTACGCGGCAATTACAACGCATTGCTCAAACTTGCCACGATCCTGAATATGATGCCTGCAACATTAACAAATAAGATTGAAAGACACAATTTTGTAATACTGACAAAAAATCTTAATAAAGATCAATTATACAAAATAAGAGATTTAAATTGCCCCGGCATACATCTAAAAGAAAAAAGGCGAATTGACATAAAAGAGCTGGATAGTCTACTTAAAAAAGAGTGGGAAATGTACAGGCGTCTGGGTCTTATCTATTTTGCAGACAATGCTGAAAATACCTTTTTCGTGAATACAAAATGGCCTGAAAAGATGACAGTAGAAAAATCAGGCAAGTCATTACGGTTTTACCCGTTTATTATGGATGCAATCGCTGACTTAAGAAAAATAGCAATGCCTTATCTGGGGCTTGAAGATATTCAGAATAAAGAGATGTTGCTGGAGTATATAAGAAATATCGGCAGAGTCATAATCGGGGGCGCTACATATTATCCCAAAGACTTTATCGTCGCTTTAAATGATATAACCAGAGACGACATTCCCCTGCCCGGCATACCGATTATGGAAACAAAGGGCACAGCCTTCGACGCCTTATGGAAAAAGGCGTTGGGAGTGTTGAACGGAAACTTTAAATCCGATGTGAATTTTAAGGGAGTGACAAAAAAATCACTTCCATGCAAACTTCAGCTTACAGGAGAATTGGCGCCGGAGAGCCATATTATTTCGATGTGTTAGCCTGAAGCTCGGTTAAAAGCCGGGTGAATAGAACTAGAGTCTCCGGATTCACACCTAATGGCGGTTCTCACAATTCCTCTTTCTAAAAGGCTCCTCAAGACCTACTGATCGTATCCTTGTAAAAATGGATGAAGCAATTTCAAACAACTGCTCAGCCTCCGTTTTGAAATAACCCCTTTTAAAAAGGTCGGGCAATACTTTGCTATGAGTAAAGACAGCGCCATTTATAGGAATACGAACTATGTTATAATAATCAAAATGATTACCTTATGTGATAGTGTACTTGATGGAATTTGAATGGGATATCAATAAGGCAAAAGTTAATCTGGATAAGCACGGTATTGACTTTGCAGATGCTGCGAGAATTTTTCTTGACTCTTATAGACTGGAAACAGCATTACCTTATGATTTATATAGAGAGTCAAGGTACAAAACTACGGGTATTGTCGATAACAGGATTCTGGTTGTCATATATACTTTGCGTGGAAATAAAATTAGAATAATCTCTGCAAGAAAGGCTGAAAAATATGAAAGAAAACAATATCAAGAGTTTTAAGCTGGTCCCGAATAAGGTTGAAAAGGGAAAGACCGACTGGGCGCGTGTAGACAGCATGACCGAAGATGAACTGCATAACAATGCTTTGTCCGATCCTGACAATCCGCCTCTGACAGATGAAGAATTAAGGCTGCTCAGGCGTATTCATTTCGCCGAACCCGTAGCAGAGGAGATTGCTTTAAAACAGGCTTAATTCGGATACAACAGTAAGTAAAAACATAATACCATTAACTTAAGGGGTGAAGGACCTTCCGACGGAAGCGGGTCATGTTTGAGAAGGCGCAGCGAAGCGGAGCCTTCGAGTTTAGCCGCTGAAGGCGGATGGTGCTTTGCTCCTTAAGTGAATGACAGTGAGTAAATACATATGACTCGGTCAAAAACGATTTTCTGCCGGATTATAAGATGGTGATATGATAGTTGGTTCGATTTTGTTAATTGAAGATGTGCGGTTTACACGGGCAATTACCCGTAAAATGATTGAATCCCTGGTTAATTACGATATTCACGAGGTTGCGAGCGGGCAGGAAGCATTGGAGGCATTGCGTATATTTGATGACATCAACCTGATCGTCGCGGATATCTCGATGCCCGGGATGACCGGTCTTGAACTACTAAAGGAGATTCGCACCGACAAATCCGCCGCCAAAAGGAATATTCCCTTTATTATAATATCCGGCGCGATTACCAACGCCACGTTGAGTGTGTTGGAAAAGCTGGATGTTTCCGCTGTTATTGCAAAGCCTGTTCATAAGGACGATTTGCATGAAAAATTAAAGCAAATTATTGCGGAATCCTCGACAAATAAGCAGGCTGTAAGATCGATTGAAGAATATCGAAACGTTAACATCAATGACTTATTGAAACTCGAAACTCCGGAGACTTCACCGACTTACGGTAATCTCGACGATTACAATGACCGTGTTCGGTTCTTGGAGACAGTACCGGCCCTGGCCGGGGTGGATATGGACGCCCTGCGCCAATTAGCAAAGGGTGCAAATATCCTGCAATTCCCGGAAAACACCATAATCGAACCATCTGAAATAGCAGGCAATCGTCTATTACTCATTGCCTGGGGCGAGGCTGAGGTTCTACAAACAACACGATCCCCCCGTCGCGGCGACATGGAACATCGTATCGACCTCATTGAAGCCGGAGGATTGCTTGGAATAACCGCATTTATGTCCTTGCCCGGTGAAGCGGATCATTCGCAAATTCGTACAACCCGTTCGACTGAAGTGATGACTTTTGATTTTACCGATGTTGAAAACAATCCTGAACTAAAAAAATTAAAAGACAAAGTGAAGCTGTCCGTAAGTCGCACCCTTGCCCAGCAACTGACACAAAGTGATAAAGCGATCGCGGAAAATCTTGCTCACCGTCTTGCCGAAACAAAGATTAAGCGTAGCGCCGGCGGATTTGTTATCATGACAGCATGTTCGTTGGCCATTTATACGCTGACAATACGTGCGATGTTAGACCTTGACCTTCAGGGAAAGCACCGTGGCATAGCCTCGGTAGTTATGATTCTGGTTGCCTTTCTGCCATTTATCATCAGCGTCCGCACCGGCCCTTTCAAGTTCGCCGACCTGGGCCTGACCTTTAAAGGCGCTCGTGAGGCCGCAGTAGATGCAATAGTTTTTTCTTCACTATTTCTGGCTGGAATGATCGGGATCAAATATCTGTTTGTAACGAGTATTCCTGCTTATAGGAGTCATACACTCTTTGAATTGGCTGAAACCTTTGTTCGTCCTGGAAATACAGGTGGAATCGACGTGAAATTCTACGTGATCAATATCTTCGTGTATGCCTTGTTCGTACCTGTCCAGGAGGTAGTCTCCCGTTGCGGGCTTCAATCTTTTATTAAGGAATTTCTTTACGGATCGGAGCGTTATCGTACGATTGTTGCTATCTTAGTGTCGAACATAATCTTCGCAGCCGCCCATGCCCACTTGAATGTCGGTTTTGCTACGGCTACTTTTATCGGAGGATTGTTTTGGGGATGGCTGTTTCATCGCCGACGCTCCATTGTCGGTGTTACTATTTCCCATTTAATGATCGGCGGATCGGCCCTATTTGCCCTTGGATTGGAAACTTTCCTAAAATAATCTGCCACTATTGATAACCGTGAAAAAACAAATTCTTAACACCTACGTCGATGTTCACTCTTGGTATGAAGGACTTTTTATGATAACATTTACTCAACATTCCTCCAGGAGGTGTTTTATACAATTTCCGTCATTCAAGCACTTCATCTGTTTGACACTCTTTCTGTATCTATGGGTTATGACTTTTCCTGTAACTGCACAAGAGCTCGGAAGCACAGTCGAACTGACAGCAGAGGAACGGGCCTTCATCCACACCCACCCAGTGATTCAGGTCCACAACGAGACCGACTGGCCGCCCTTCAACTTCGCGGAAGACGGCCGGCCCAAAGGGTTCTCCATTGATTTCATGAATCTGCTGGCGAAGAAGACCGGCCTGAAAGTTGATTATATCACCGGCCCCTCATGGAACGAATTCCTGGAGATGATGAAAACCGGTGATCTCGACGTCATGCTGAACATCGTCAAAACACCGGACCGCCAAAAGTACCTGCTCTACACACCGCCTATCGCCGACAACCCGAACACCATCCTGAGTCGGAGGGACACTCCCTATCACAGCCTGGATGAGCTTTTCGACAAAACCGTGTCCGTGCCCAAGGGGTTCTTCTACGAAGAAGTCCTTAAGCGCGATTTCCCGCAAATCAAGATCCTGGCGTTGAAAGACACCATCGATACCATGAAAGCAGTGAGCTTCGGCAAGGCCGACGCAGCATTGGGAGAGCTTGCGGTATTCAATCATCTTCTCGCTCAACACATGATGACCAATTTGACTGTATCTGGCGAAGTAAAGGTGGGCGATCACGAACTTAGCATCCTCAATATCGCGACTCGCAAGGACCTTCCGGTACTTGCTTCCATCCTGACTAAGGGTGTGAAAGCCATCGGCATTGAGGAACGACGGGAGATCCAGCGCAAGTGGCTTGAAATTACCCCTGCCCCCGTAAAAACCCGTAAGGTTGTCGAACTTTCCGACGAGGAAAGGGCTTGGCTGGCCAAACACAAAACGATCCGACTTGGCGTTGATCCCAGTTTTCCGCCCTTTGATTTTATTGACAAAAACGGTAACCACGCCGGCATGGGGGCTGACTACATGACACTTGTTGCCGAGCGTTTGGGCGTCAGCGTGAAACCGGTTCCGAATTTAAGCTGGTCCCAGGTACTGGAGGGAGCGAGAAGAAAGGAGATCGATCTCCTTCCTGTGGCCGGCGCATCGGAAGACCGTCGTTCCTATTTGGATTTCACGGATCCGTACATTCTGATGCCGCTGGTCATCGTGACCCGTAAGGAACATCCGCCTGTGAGCGGACTAAAGGATTTCGCCGGGAAGTCCATGGTCATGACCAAGGGCTACTACTACATCGACGAACTAACCCGCCTCTTTCCTGACATCAAGCCGGTCATGCTGAACACCCCGATGGATGGTTTACGGGCTGTATCCACCGGCAAGCAGGACGCCGTGGTAGTGAATCTCGGTGTCGGCTATCACCTTATCCAAGAGGCCGGTCTCCTCAACCTGCGGGTGGCGGCGGAGGCGGAATTAACAATAGCCGCTATTAGCATGGGAGTGCGCAAGGACTGGCCGGAATTTACCGCCATCCTGAACAAGACCATCGATTCCATTACTCAAGAGGAACACAAGGCCATCCGCGGCAAGTGGATTGCCGTTGAGGGTGAAATTCAGAAACGACGGACCGTGACACTCACCGCTGAAGAACGGGCTTGGCTTGCAAAACACAATACCATTCGATTAGGGGTTGATCACGAATATCCTCCCTTCGAATTCATCGCCGAAGATGGAATATATTCCGGCATGGCCTCGGACTACGTCCGGCTGATAAGCGAGAGGCTCGGCGTCACCATGAATGTAGTTCCCGGTCTTACATGGGATGAAGTCTTAAAGAGCGCCAGAAACCTTACCTTGGATGTTCTGCCGGCAGCGGCTGTCTCACCTGAACGTATGGAGTATTTGAACTTTTCCAACGCTTACATGGAGTTTCCCGTTGTCATCGTGACACGGGACGATTATCCCTTAGTTGCCGGATTGAACGACCTGAACGGCAAGATCGCCGCCCAGACCAAGGGATACGCAGTTACGAAACACATCGAGAAAAATTACCCCGAAATAACCCGCCACTTAGTCGACGGTCCGTTGGAAGCGCTCCGGTCTGTATCCGGGGGAAGAACCGAAGCAGCTGTGTTGAATCTCGCAGTCGCCACCTATCTCATCAAGAAGCACATTCTTACAAACCTGAAGGTGGCGGCGCCCACTGACTTTGAGATTCCCGGCCTTGCTTTTGCAGTGCGCAAAGACTGGCCGGAAATGGTGGGAATTATCAACAAGGCGTTGGCTTCCATAACCGCCGAGGAAAAGGCGGCGATCCGCTCTAAGTGGGTATCAGTGGAGTACCAGGCCGGAATCGATGTCAAACTGGCTCTGCAGGTGAGCGGCGTGGCCGTCGTTATTCTAATCGTTATCGTAATCTGGAATCGACGCCTGCAGCGAGAAGTCAAACAAAGGAAAATCGCAGAACACAACATGGAGACAGCAAAAAACAAAGCGGAACAACTAACTCAGGCCAAGTCGGAATTTGTCGCCGTGATCAGCCACGAGGTGCGCACTCCCATGAACGGCGTTCTAGGAATGGCTCGCCTGCTGGAAGAGATGGAACTGACCAAAGAGCAAAAGGAGTGCGTGAATACTATCGTCAGCTCCGGCGAGACCTTGTTGACCATCATTGATGACCTGCTGGACCTTTCTAAACTGGATGCCGGCAAACTTGAGATCGAACGGTTTCCCTTTGTCCCTGCTGATATGGTCGAGCAGACCATTGCTCTGATGAAGTCCCGCGCCGACGATAAGGGGCTGACCTTTAAAAGCATCAACGATTCCCGGATTCCTGCAGTCGTTGTCGGCGACTCCCACCGAGTCCGCCAAATCATCCTCAATCTGATCAGCAACGCCATCAAGTTCACTGATGATGGTTCAGTGACGATCGAGGCCAAGATGGAATCACAAACGGACGAGACGGTATTGTTGTCCTTCACAGTCAAAGATACAGGAAGGGGCATTGCCCCTGACGCCCTAGACAAACTCTTCCACACCTATAGCCAGGGCTCGGCTGAGGTAGCGCGGAGGTACGGGGGGACCGGCCTGGGTCTTGCCATTTGCCGCCGCCTGGCCGACTTAATGGGAGGTAAAATCAGCGTGGAGAGCATCGTCGGGGTGGGAAGCTCTTTTCGCTTTGAGACCACTTTTGGCATCGACCAGACGACAGACGCAGCTTCGCTCAGGATAGCGATAAGCGCACCGGCGCCGGTGAAGAAGCAGGCAGCCCGACCTCTCCGTGTGCTGCAGGTGGAAGACAACAAGATTAACCGTAATGTCATTGAACGTATCCTGTCCCATGTCGGCCACACAGTGATCAGCGTCACGAACGGAGCCGATGCCCTGAAGGCTGTCCGGTTCGAAGAATTCGATATTGTTTTAATGGACCGCCACATGCCTGTCATGGATGGTATTGAAACAACGCATCGCATCCGCGCGATGGAGGGAACGATAGCCTCGATCCCAATAATCGGTATCACTGCCAGCGCAGCCCCAAGCGAGATTGACGCCTGCATTGAGGCAGGCATGGACGACTGTCTCTCCAAACCGGTAGAGGCAGTACGACTAAGGGCGCTCCTGGAGGACTTATCCCTGGGTAACAAGCCCCACAGACAGATGCGACCGGTTACGAAGGACTACGCTTCTACAGTATCTGCCAAACCCGACGGATCGCCGATCGACCTGTCCACTCTCTCTAAAATCCTTGACGAGGACAACTTGGACGAACTATTCTTGGTGCTTGACCTGTTTAGAGAGGAATTCCCGTCTCTGCTCGCCAACCTGGAAGCGGCGAACCGTGAACGTAATGTACAGTCAGTACACGATTGCGCCCATGCGGCAAAAGGTGCTGCGCGCAGCGCCGGCGCACTGTGGCTGGCAAGCACGCTGGAACATATGGAAAAGGAAGCCCACATGGCGGACTGGAAGACAATAGAGAAACGTCTCGAAGAGGTAAAAACAGAACAGACCAGGATCGACCGTTTCTGTAATGAACGTAAAGGGAAAGAGAACTCGACATGATGGAGGATATCCTCAAATCAGACAAAATGTTTTGATGATCAAACAGAAATCAGTTGTCCCGAATCGGGAGAAAATTTTTTTGGACAAGACGCCCAATACACAGGCATAAAACCTTCCTATACAGACAATGGCGACGGCACGATTACTGACAACATTACAGACTTGATGTGGATTCAGGATGCAGGAGAAAAAACAAACTATGATGACGCCATCGCTGGTGTGAGCTCTTTTAAGTTTGCCGGTTATGACGATTGGAGAGTACCGACAATAAAAGAGTTATACACTCTAATCGATTTCAACGGACTCGATCCGGATACCGGTGCTGACGACAGCTCGCACCTGATTCCCTTTATTGATGACAATGCTTTTGTATTCAAATACGGTGACACCTCTGCAGGAGAGAGAATCATCGATTCGCAGTGGATTACAAGTAACATCTATGAATCTTTTGTTATGGGAGGTGAAGAGTGTTTCTTTGGTGTTAATTTCGCTGATGGAAGAATAAAGTGTTATCCCACATCAAATAGAAGTTCAGAAGCTTATTTTATCAGATACGTAAGAGGCGCTTCATATGGTGAAAACATTTTTGTGGATCATGACGATAGTACGATAACAGATGCTTCCACAGGATTGATGTGGCAGCAAAGCGACACTTCTGAAGGCATGGAATGGGATGTGGCATTACGTTATTGCGAAAATTCAGATTTAGCCGGTTACGATGACTGGCGTCTTCCAAATGCCAAAGAATTGCAATACATTGTGGATTATACCAGAAGTCCGGATACAACGGATTCAGCGGCAATCAACTCTCTTTTCGAAGTAAGTGAAATTGTCAATGAAGCCGAAGATAAGGATTATCCCTTTTACTGGACAAGTACTACTCACGAGAGCACAAGAGGCGGTATGAATGCCGCATACATCTCATTTGGAAGAGCTTTGGGATATTTTAACAATGAGTGGATGGATGTTCACGGCGCCGGCGCTCAAAGATCGGATCCGAAATCGGGTGATTCAGACGATTACCCCTCATACAGAGGGCCCCAGGGAGATGTCAGCAGAGTCTTTAATTATGCCCGATGTGTACGAGGGTAAGCCGTTATCATCAGGAAAACAGACGCTAAGAGGCTGATTTTTCATATTTTGCGGCGATTCTGAAGATCATGGATGTTTATTCTGATAATCAGCCAGAACAGATCGAGTTAACCGGACATCACACCACCACTGTATCGGATTTTTTCCAGTGAAACATTGAAGGAAACACGTTTTTTACTGAACGCCGGATATTGGCAATCTTTGAAGAAGATATAGAGAATCAGAGGGTTTTCTTGATCGTGAAGTAGCCGATATTGTATAATTTTACTGTGGCGGTACGGAAATAATTTTTATGTCACTATATTGAAATTTTGCAGTTAGCCATTTGTCTCTTCAGATGGTGCAAAAATCGTTTTCGGTTCGCAGCGAAATGGAGATTTCGATATCTACACTATGGATATAGACGGTGGCAATATAAAGAGATTGACAAATGAAATCGGTTACGACAGAGGCCCGTGGTTTTCTCCTGACAGCACAAAGATCGCCTGGAGAGCCTGGTATCCAAAGAACGAGGAAGAGCAGGCAAAATGGCGCGACTGTATGGAAAAGGATTATATTGTCCCCTTTCCTCTCGATATATGGGTGATGAATTCCGACTGTTCAAACAAAGTGCGCTTAACCGATAACGGCGCTACAAATTGGGCGCCCTCGTGGCATCCTGACGGTAAACGCCTCATTTTTTCAAGCAACATGGATGACTGGCGTGAAGACCTGAAACAGTTCGGACACAATTTCGAGCTCTACCTGATTAACATTGACGGAACCGGCCTTGAACGAATTACTTTCAACAATGTATTCGACAGCTTTCCCATGTTCTCGCCGGATGGGAAAAAACCGGTTTTCGCTTCGAACCGAAATCCTGAAAAGCCCCGTGCAACGGACATTTTTATTTCCGACTGGGTGGAGTAATGGTAAAAAAACTATTTTCAATGATTATCATACTCCTTCTTCTCCTTATGTTCTTTCACAGCCCCGCCATACAGGCTGCGCAAACCGTCCGTCATGACCTGACTGTCACCCTGGATCCGGAGTCAGGTTTTATCGAGGCCCTGGATACTCTCACCGTACAGGATGGTTTCCCTGAAATATTCACCTTTTATTTGCATAAAGGCATGAAACCCTCTGTAACAACGGCAGGGGGGAAGCTGACTCAGGTCCCTGCCCCTTTTGATTCTCGATTTACCGAAAAATTTCGGATAACACTTCCTCAGGGAAGCAAATCCTTTACTCTTCATTACAGCGGAAAAATTCATCACCCCCTTGAAGGATACGGAAAGGAGTATGCCCGTGGCTTTCGAAATACGCCCGGTACTATATCACGGCAAGGGGTTTACCTCTCCGGCGCCACATATTGGTATCCACATATAAATGCAAATCGGCTGACTTTTTCTCTTCGCGTGAATCTTCCCCCTCACTGGAATGCCGTCAGCCAGGGTTCGCGTGTAGACTACAAGAAAACCCCCTCTCAAACCATGGTCATGTGGGTGGATCCGACACCGCAGGAAGAAATATTCCTCCTTGCGGCGTTATTTCATGAGTATGGGAAGAAAGCAGGCGAAATTGAAGCAATGGTTTTCCTGCGAGAAGAAGATGAAAAGCTCTCGTCAAAATACATTGATGCAACCCGCCAATATATCCGTATGTATGAAAATCTCATCGGGCCCTATCCATACAGCAAATTCGCCCTGGTGGAAAACTTTTGGGAAACCGGTTTCGGCATGCCTTCATTTACCCTCCTGGGACCCAAGGTTATCCGTTTCCCCTTTATTTTACACTCTTCATACCCCCATGAAATCCTGCACAACTGGTGGGGGAACAGCGTTTATCCGGACTACTCTTCAGGAAATTGGTCTGAAGGTCTGACTGCCTATTTATCGGACCATCTCATAAAGGAACAGCGTGGAAAAGGCGCAGCTTACCGCCAGGCGGTTCTGCAAAAATATTTGGATTATGTGGGCTCGGAAAAGGAGTTTCCCCTGACGGCATTCACATCCCGTCACGGCTCCCTGTCGGAGGCTGTCGGTTATGGCAAAGCGATGATGTTTTTTCATATGCTGCGCCGTGACTTGTCTGATGAAGTTTTTAAAAAAGGGCTGCAGCACTTTTACAAAGATCATAAGTTTCGCAATGCATCGTATAACGATATCAAAACCTGTTTTGAAAAGGTTTCGGGCCGCGATCTAAAAGACTTTTTCAGTCAGTGGGTCGAAAATCCCGGTGCGCC
This sequence comes from Candidatus Magnetocorallium paracelense, assembly GCA_029001845.1. Classification (GTDB taxonomy): domain Bacteria; phylum Nitrospirota; class Thermodesulfovibrionia; order Thermodesulfovibrionales; family Magnetobacteriaceae; genus Magnetocorallium; species Magnetocorallium paracelense. The sequence goes on from JAREWP010000044.1 coordinate 28,223, forward strand.
GCAACTTGCCGTGAGCAACGGAGAGGTTAAAAAAGGAGATAATGAATACGTCTTGAACTTTGAGCTTTCCCAAACGCAGGAAGGCCCTCCCTATAACTTGAATGTCCCTGTCGCCATCACCATGGAAGGTCGGGATAAAGCAACGATGCGCATGGTCAACTTGAGTAAAAGGCGTCAGATTTTTTCTTTTCCATTGAAGCACAAACCCATACGTTTAGACATCGATCCTCGGTTCGACCTTTTTCGACGGCTTGACCATGAAGAGATTCCCCCGGCCCTATCCCTGGCTTTTGGAGCGAAAAAAGCCTTTATTGTACTCCCTTCAAAAGCGGGCACGAAAACTCTTGATGCATATCGCGCACTGGCTGAAATATGGGGAAAATCCGGGCCTGAATCCATAGAAATCGTTTTTGATTCGGATATTGAAAATCTTCCTGAAGACCTCGCGCCGGTTCTGTTCGGATGGGAAAATCGATTCCGTGGCGATATGGAAAAAGCCCTTAAAAACTATGACGTGCAAATCAGCAAAAATGGAGCTACCATTGAAAAGACGACTATTCCACGAAGCAACCACTCGATCGTTCTTTCAGGCCGTCGTCCCGGGAATCAGGAAGCGGCGATAACATGGGTTGCAATTGACGATGCCTCGGCTGCAGGGGGACTGGGACGAAAACTGCCCCATTACCACAAATACAGCTTTCTTGGATTCAAAGGCAAAGAGCCGACGAATATCTCCAAAGGACGATGGCCTGTTTTAAAGTCCCCCCTCACCGTATATTTACAGGAAAAGCCGGTTCCAATGGCCGAACCGGTTAAGCCGCCCCCCCCCCTTGCCGAGCCGGCCCCTCCTTTTTCCAAAAATAAAATGCTTGAGACGATACGGTTTCTTGCCGACGAAAGCCTTGAAGGCAGAGGTTTCGGCAGTCACGGTTTGGACAAAGCGGCGCTCTATATAGCCGGGGAATTCAAAAAAGTCGGCCTCGAACCGGCCGGAGATGAAGCTGACAGTTTTTTTCAAGAATGGGAAGAAAGAGGCGGCCCTCAAGGCGAAAAGGTAAAGATGAAAAATGTTCTCGCTTATTTACCCGGTACAAATCCACAGATGAAAAATCAAAGCATTGTCATAGGCGCGCATTATGACCATCTTGGTCGTGGCTGGCCGGATGCGCGTCGCCATGAAAAAGGGAAAATCCATTACGGTGCAGATGACAATGCCAGCGGAGTCTCTGTACTTATCGAACTGGCCCGTGTTCTGAGAAATACGATAAAACCGGAACGTAATATTGTTTTCGCCGCATTTACAGGGGAGGAAGCCGGCAGAAGAGGGTCCCTTCATTTTGTAAAAGAAAATGAAAGATTTCCTTTAGAAGAATGTATGGCCATGCTTAATCTTGATACTGTCGGTCGACTTTACGACAAAAAGCTTCTGGTTATCGGCGGGAATTCAGCCCGTGAGTGGGTTCACATTTTCAGAGGCGCAGGATATGTTACAGGAGTTAATGTTGCAATTGTCAATGAGGAGCTCGATTCCAGCGACCAGGTGAGCTTTTTGGAAAGAGGCGTCCCTGCTGTCCAGCTTTTCAGTGGTCCGCACCTCGATTACCACCGGCCTGGCGACAGGATCGATAAAATCGATGCAAAGGGTCTTGTCAAAGTTGCTTCCCTAAGCAAAGAGGTCATTGAATATCTTGCCTTGCGGAAGGAATTTCTGAACGGCAATTTGCAGCATGCTCAGGCCGCCCCTTCCTTTGCCAACAAAAAAACACGCAAGGTTTTGCTCGGCGCCGTTCCGGACTTCTCTTTTCAGGGAACGGGTTGCCGTCTTAGTGGTGTGGCGCCAGGCTCTCCCATTGAAAAAGCAGGACTGCAAGACGGGGATGTTCTTACAGGATTAAACAGGCAGACAATTACCGGCCTGCAGGATCTTTCCAGGATGTTAAAGGCCCTCAAACCCGGTGTTATTGCAGAACTGACCTATCTGCGGGGCGGAGAAAAGCATTCTGTGCAGGTGCTACTGACTGAAAGATAAAAAAACGGTCAGCGGTCAGCCTTCAGCTAAAAAAATTGATGTTATGCCAATAATAAGCTTCACCTGTAAGGTGAAGCTGTTTTTAACCATAAAGTGTTGCTATTAAAGAGCTGACAGCTGATGGCTGACTGCTTAATGCTGTTTTTTTAAAACACCGGCAACTTAAATTTTAATGTCACCTCTCCGGTCTCTTTATCTATGCTTACAGCCTTTTCCTCCTTTTCGGAAACAAGGGGTTTACCTGTACTCATCTCCATCAACCCGCTCAGGAATTGTATCCCCCTTTCAAGAACCTCCTCCATCTTTTCATGGGACCTCTCCTGTGTTTCCATGGCTTCCTCACTTTTCCCGGATTCGATTAAAACGTTACTCTTCTCATCCGATGCCTCCTCTACTTCCTCTTCCAAAGAGATATCGATCTCCCTCTCCGCCAATGCTTTGGGGTTGAGGAAGTGGGGAGTGGATTCGGGAATGTCCTCTTGCATGCCTCTCTCTTTAACAGGCATTATCAGCTCATCGTTCAACATTTCCCTGAGATTATTAATAAACTGATTCTTCTTCTCCTGTGTAAACTCCACCTGGTCCGTTGTTCCGTCAAAGACACCGTTAAAAAGCTCCTGCTTAAGGTTAAGTCCTGCAAAGACCTTCTCCTCTATGGAACGTCTGGCTATGAAATTCACTACATTAATACACTTGCTCTTCTGGCCGATTCTCATTACTCTGCCTGTTCGCTGATTTAGTTTAGCCGGATTCCAGGGAAGCTCGAAGTTAACGACACAGTCCGCTACCTGAAGATTAAGTCCGACTCCGCCTGCATCGGTTGAAAGAAAGACCATACATTCCGGGTTTTCGTTGAACTCCTTAATCAGTACGTCACGTTTTGCAACCGGCACTTTTCCTGTAAATTCAACAAATGGTATCCCCATCTCGGAAAGCACCTTTCCGATGAGAAAAGTCATGGTTGTCCATTCGCTGAATATAACTGTCTTTCGTCTGTTTTCAATCACCAGGTCGGACAGGACGCCTTCAAGCTCTCTAAGTTTAGGCGATATATTCGTTTTTTTGTCTATAAGATATGTAGAGTCGCAAACCATACGCATGGAAAGAAGAATCTCCTGTATCCTTCTTAAATCAAGAGGCGTGAGAAATTTTTTGTTAAGCAAAGGAAGAAGTGATGCCAGGTATCCCTGATGGATTTCTGTCTGTTCTTTGCTTAACTCTATAAAATAATTATTTTTCACCTCTTCGGGCAGGTCTTTCAGTACTTCCTCTTTTTTTCTCCTTATGACGATCGATTTTAATTTGTTATGTACGATATCTAAATTTTTATACCCCGCAATTTTACTCCTTTTGTCTCGCCTGATAATAAAGTGTTCAGCTGCAAACTCCCACAGAGGGGTCATCATGTCGTTATCTACAAACTGCATAATGGAGTAAAGATCCTCGAGCTTATTTTCAAGCGGTGTGCCTGTAATTACAAGGGATTGTTTATGCGGGATCGTTATAATCGCCTGATGTGTCTTTGTTTCGAAGTTTTTTATACGTTGCGCTTCATCGAGTATAACCAAATCGGGTCTGAAACGATCGATAGCGAGCTTGTCTCTGAGAACCGCTTCATAATTAGTAACCTTGAAAAAATCTTTATTCAATGCATAAATATCCTGCCGCTGCTTTTTCGTTCCTGCAATAACGGTAACGCTTTCGTCGGTAAACTTCTCTATCTCTCTTTTCCACTGCTCCTTTAATGAGGCCGGAGCGATGATCAGTGTTTTCGTAAAATTAAAGAGTTCTTTTTTCATCAATGCAAGAGTGATGGCCTGAAGCGTCTTTCCCAATCCCATTTCATCGGCGATAACAGCGGATTTCTTAAAAACAGAGAAATTCACGCCCTCTTTTTGATAGGGATAGAGTTCCGTTTTTATGTTATCAAAAACAGGACGATAGTTATTCCCTATACTCTCGATCTCTCTTTGAAAAAGCGCCTTGTCCAATTGTTTTAAAACATGGCTGTCAATTTTAACTGCTTTTTCGCCTTTTGTACCTTCTATCAGGTCGTATATATCAATTATATTTTCTCTGTTAAACAAACAATCTTCATTAAAAAAATTTTCTACGATTTTAACTTCTTCCGGTATTACCCTGTCATAAAAAAAAACGGGGTTTTCTACCGATGAATCCCAATATATATGGACAAAGGGAAACTTCTCCTTTTCGACTCTTTTCTTAAAATCACCGTCCGATTTCAAATGCGAAACCAGATGGATGAGGTGTTTGCATGTACCAAGCCTGTTGGAGTTGAAGTCAGGGCACGTACAGTGACCGTTTCCCTTTTCCGGTTCATGAAGAGTTACAATATACTCCCTGCCCTTTGTGTTTATAACCATGTGTTCACCTTTGAAGGTCTCTCCGCGAATCACCTTAAACTCTTCGGTCTTTGAGCTCTTTTTTCTGCTTTCCAAAGCCTGTTCTCTTATTTCTGTATAGGTAAGAAATTCAGGCTCCATTGAAGGCTCGATATCTATGATTTCCTGTTCCTGAGGCTCGATTTTCAATAGTCGCTCTATAATGTCCAGGCACACGGCGACCGTGTGTTTACAACCGTCACTGTGGTAAGGACAGTTACAGGAATAGTGAATATCTCCATTGTCGAACGTCACCTCGACATCATAGTCGCCGTAATTGCCGTCCACAAGATAGAGAAAAGACTTCTTTTCATTGTCCGCTTCTCTGAGGTAATAGCTCCCGAGTCGAAAGATACTCCTACCCCGTTCGAAGATAATTTCCGAATCGGCAATATTTTCTCTAATATAATCCTTAGTGATAGATACCATTCACACCTCCTGAGAGACACCTTTTTTTACCACATATTATACCTCTTACAGGATTAGAAAATCTCTGCTTCAATAAACTTGATATGGCAGGGGTCTAAAATATGCTATAATTTTAAGACATGAGAAATTTGTCTTTTACTCCCTCTCCCCCTTTGAAGGGTGAGAGGGTTGGGGTGAGGGGGTTCGGTGCAGTACTCAATACGGTAACGCTTCTCCGCCTTCACCCCTCACCTTGTATCCTCTCCCCTCAAGGGGAGAGGAAGGTAAAACATCCGTTAAGGAGGTAAAACAATGGCTTCTAAAGTCTATTTTTCAACATTAAAATGCGACAATGACGTCTCTCCCCTTAGTAAGATTAAGAAACTGGCAGAGAGATGCGGAATTAGAAACATTTTTACGAAAAAGGAGTTAATCGCCGTTAAAGTGCATTTCGGAGAACTTGGGAACACCGCTTTTTTGAGACCTGTATATCTCAGACCGGTGCTTGAAATCTTACGTGAAATGGAAACGAATCCCTATCTTACGGACACGAATACACTATATCTTGGTATGAGAACAAACAGTGTCGATCATCTTCACAATGCCGCACTCAACGGGTTTAACTACTCCACCCTGCAAGCGCCGATAATCATAGCAGACGGACTGAGAGGTGAAAGTAATATATCTGTAGAAGTTAATCTCAAGCTACTGAAATCGGTAAACCTCGCCGCAGATATTGTGAATGCCGACGGTATGGTCGTGGTGTCTCATTTTAAAGGTCACGAAGTATCCGGTTTTGGCGGCGCCATAAAGAATGTTTCCATGGGGTGCGCAAGCCGTCAGGGTAAGATGGAGATGCATTCAGCGACAAGACCGACGATAAAAGAGGATAACTGTACCGGATGCGCTACCTGCGCTGAGCACTGTTTTTCCGAAGCCATAGAGGTTTCCGAAAAGGCTTTTATAACCGACAAATGTGTGGGATGCGCAAAATGCATTGCCCTGTGTCCGGAAGGCGCCGTTAAAGTCAACTGGGATGAAACAACGGACAATGTGCAGAGAAAGATGGTAGAATACGCCTATGGTCTCGTAAAAACACTAAACTCAAAAATAATTTACATAAATATTATTACATCCGTCAGCCCTGCCTGCGATTGCCATCCCGGAAATGACGGACCCATTACCAATGACATCGGCTTCCTGTCGTCTACTGACCCTATAGCCATTGACAAAGCCTCTTTTGACCTGATAAAAAAGTCTCTTAAAGACGATGGGGATCCTTTTAAAAGAATATACGATTATCTTGACTCGAATATTCAGTTCAGGCACGCCGAGGAGATCGGTTTCGGCTCTGCTGAATATGAGCTGTTGGAGATTTAGAGTGTAAAATCACTGTCATTAACTTAAGGAGCAAAGCACCATCCGCCTTCAGCGGCTAAACTCAAAGGCTCCGCTTCGCTGCGCCTTCTCAAACATGACCCGCTTCCGTCGGAAGGTGCTTTACCCCTTAAGTTAATGGTATTGAGTGTAAAATGAAAAAAAATACGTTAATACTTTTATTTATCCTTTTAACGACACTCCATGGACACTGCGAAGAATATGAGAGAGAGATCATCGAGTCAATGATAAAAGAAAGCTCAAGGCTTTCTACCGTTGAAAGGATTCACTTATTCAGTGAATATTTTCTTGGCAGGGATTATGGTTTTAACGGCCCCCTTGGCGAAGGCCGGCTGGGAATCTATGACAAAGACCCTCTATACAGGTTCGATCTTTTTGACTGCACGACTTATATGGAAACAATAATCGCACTTTCAGGGGCAAAAAATTTTTTCGATTTTACGGATCGGATGAATCGAATCAGGTACAAAGAGGGAGAGATATCTTTTGTCACCAGGAATCATTTTACGAGCGCCGACTGGATACCAAACAACTCGAAGGCGGGATTTGTAAGGGACATAACCGAAAAAGTGGCAGGTACGTTTCCTGTTCATTCGGCAACTGCCGTTATAGATAAAAAAAGTTGGTACGAAAAGATGAACGATACAACGATAAGGGGCAGCGAAAGCGATAAGGAGAATCTTCTTATTGCGCTTCGTAAAGAGGGGTCTGAAATGAAGCCCGAGAGGGTATCGATTCCTTACATTCATTTAAACACGATTTTAAACGAAAAAGGAGTGAATCTTGAAATTATAAGTAATATACCCGATGGCGCCGTTATTAATATAGTAAGGCCGAACTGGGACCTTGTCAGGTATATAGGCACTCATCTTAACATTTCGCATCAGGGCTTTGCTGTCAAAAAGAGGGGAAAACTTTTTTTCAGGCATCCCACCTCTGTAGGAGAGAAAAAAGTGATCAACGTTTTGATGGAAGATTATCTGAGGAAATTTCTTGAAAGCCCCACCATTAAAGGGATAAATGTCCTGGAAGTAAACAACAACTCAATAAATCGATGAGTCACGCAATATTGATTGATCCCATGCCACAGCCGGTTGACCTAAAACAGCATTTAGCTGTCAGCTTTAAAATTGCAACCACTCACACATTATACTCATCTGCCGGGTGATGTTTATTTTTTAGCATGATCTCAGGTATTCCTTAGCTGACCACTGATAACTGACTGTTTTTTCAGGGCGAAATTTTAGGATTCTTGATCCGGACGAAAATAATTTGACACCGGCTCGTCCAAAAAAACCGTCATTTCTATGAAAACCTGTATGCTACAAAGTGATAGCCGTTTACTCTTTTCCTTCCAGACTTTTCCCGACCATCTCTTCTGCATTCATGGAACTTCTTACCAGCGGAGCCGATGCAACAGAGGTAAAACCCATGTCAAGGGCTCTGTTTTTAATTTTTTCAAATACATCGGGATGTATATACTCCTTTACAGGCAGGTTGTTTCTTCCGGGCCTCAAATACTGCCCGATCGTAACAAAATCACATCCCGCTTCTCTCAGATCTTTCAGTACGACAGTTATTTCGTCTTCCCTCTCGCCCAGCCCCAACATGAAACCGGATTTTCGTTGCATTTCAGGGAACAGTTCAGATGCCCTTTGAATTATCAGCAGAGACGTTTTGTAGTGCGCCTGAGGTCTCACGGTACGATATAGCCTGGGTACGGTTTCCATATTGTGATTAAAAACATTGGGTAAAGCGCTAAGTGCGGTTTTTAAAGCGCCTATGTCTCCCCTGAAATCGGGCGTAAGAATTTCGATCGTCGCTTTGGGCAAACGATTTCTCACGGCTTTAACGGTATTAGCGAAATGTTCGGCGCCACCGTCGGCCAGATCGTCCCGCGTCACGGAAGTAATAACCACATGATTGAGAGCCATCGATTCTGCGGCGTCCGCCACCCTTTCAGGTTCTTTACTGTCAATCGGCCCGGGTTTATCGCTTTTTACCGAGCAAAAGCCGCAATGACGGGTGCAATTATCTCCCAGGATAAGAAAGGTAGCCGTAGGTTTGGAAAAGCAGTGCCCCTTATTGGGACAACGGGCCTCTTCACACACAGTAGAAAGACCATGACGTCTCAAAAGAGACTTCGTATTTCGAGTCCCTCCAAATGTATTTGTCTTTAACCACTCAGGAAGTCTCATAAACTTGTAAAAACTCCACACTGTGAAATTCCGGATTCTGTTTTTTCACCGCAAAAACGCAAAGTTAGCAGAGTATCATTAAATTTATTTCTCATCAATCCCCAATTCTGATAATCTACCTGGACATATGAACTATAAACATCATCTTTCCTTAATTCCTCAAATATCGGCCTTATATATATCGGATACAGGAAATCTAAAACCCGGCAGCAGCTTTGACTCAATTACTCCTCCATTGCTTTCTTCAATTCTGTCATAAAACCCCCTGTCATTCAATCCATAAAAGATAGTCTCTACTCCCCTGTCGTCTAAAATATAATATTCCTTCATCTTGCCTGACTCATATTCTTGTTTTTTAACAACAGTGTCTCTTGTTATTTCGTTTTTTCTTGAATAGGAGAGAAACTCTATACATATATCATACTATACCCTTATAAGTGCTGTCTTTGTAATCCGGCTCTACCGGGTTACTGTTCAGCACTACAGCCAGGTCAGGTTTTCTTATCACTGTTTTATCGGGGAATGCCAGCCTGATTCAGAAACAACCTTCCCGTGCTCACAACCTTCAGCCCAAAGTTTCAATAAGTCGTTACCTGTCACTTCTTTTCCGGACTTTGTCTCTATCGTATCAGTTCCATTCATATTTACCTCCAGAACTAAAGGTTTAATATTAACCGGTTCCGGTTAAGGGAAAAAAATTGATCAGTTAATCAGTTTCCCGTTGACTGTAAAAAAACCGGTAACCTGTCAACATTAAAACATATTCTTTTTTATCCTTACTCAAACATATCCCTCTATCAAGTAATCTTTGCCAACTGCTCTCATCTTACAATCCCTCAAGTCCCATGCATCGAAGATACTCCTGAAAAATTTACCTCCCACAGCGGGAAAAGACTCTCTTCCCCCAAGTATCTTTGGCGCTATAAAAAACATCACTTTATCTACAACCCCATCTTCCATTGCATGTCCCGCAAGCGATGCCCCGCCTTCTATCATGAGTGACAGTATATTTCTTCTTCCCAATTCTTCCATAAGCAGATTCATATTAAGAGAGTCATCGTAAAAAAAACACTCAACTCCTGTATCAGACGACTCATATACCGTTTTATTTTTGGCTTTCGTTACAAACAATGTTATGGGAGGCGTTTTAAAAATGTGAGACTCCCGTGGCGTCTCAAAATTCGGATCGATCACCACCCTTAGAGGATTTCTCTTTCCTCTAATTCTGCAAGTCAGCCTGGGATTGTCGGCTTTAACAGTACCGATGGCCGTAAGAATCGCATCCACCTCACCCCTGGTCTTATGGACAAGCCTGCGTGCCTTTTCTCCGGTTATCCACTTTGATTCACCTTTCGGATCTGCTATTTTCCCGTCAAGAGTCATAGCTGTTTTTAAAATGACAAATGGTTGTCTTTTAGTTATAAACTTTATAAAGGCCTCATTCAGCCTTTCCGAGTCATCTTTCAAAAGGCCTTCTTCCACATCGATACCGCTGTTGCGTAAAATTTCTATACCTCTGCCCGATACTTTGGGATTGGGGTCCCTCATTCCGATTATAACCTCCTTTACTTTTGATCTGATTATAGCATCAGTACAGGGAGGTGTCCGTTTATCTCTATGACAACAGGGCTCGAGATTTACAAATAAAGAGGCCCCCTGCGAATCGGCGCCTGCCTTGCTTAACACAAGGGCTTCGGCATGAGGGGTACCCGATTTTCTGTGGTAGTCCTCTGCAATAACCCTGCCTTCTTTATAAAGCAGCGCGCCGACCATGGGATTGGGGCTGGTAAAACCTGCCGCTTTTCTTGCAAGTGAGATGCAGCGTCTCATCAGAAGTTCTTTATTCATTTAGCAATTCAGATTTAGCCGATTAAAAATTAGCGTCCTTCGGAGGGACTCTTAAAAGGATCACAATTTTTTACTTATACCTTGAGCCTGTCGCCTTATGCCTTAAAACGTGTTTGGCGACCACTTGCCGGGTTAAGAGACAGCTTTTCTTCCCGCTCTTTGTGGCGAAAAGTTACCGTTACGACTTTCTCGAAGGAACAGATGAGTTTCCCAGTCTCCCTCTGATATCACCGTAAATATCCTTGAATGAGATGTTCACAAATCCCATGCAAAGAAATCCCAACAGTACATTCATCATAATGCCTAATATAAAATATACCATCGAAAAAGCAAAGGCGTCGCTTTTTGAAATATCGAAAAGAGCAAGAGCTAAAATACAGGCATACTGAAGGTTTCCCAGAAATCCGGGCGCCGTGGGCAGACTCACCCCGATTATCGTAATAATCAGTACAACAAAGGCAGCTGTCAAAGAGAGCTCGAAATTAAAAGAAAGCATGATAAAGTATAGAGCAAGGCCGGCGAAAAACCAGACCAGGGAAGAGAGAAAAGTGATATACAGGAGCCTGACAGGACTTCCAATTATTTTAAATCCGTCTATAAAAGCTATTAAGAAATTCTCGATTTTTTCATGGAATTTAGGGGGCAGCTTTTTTAAAAGAGGTTTTATGATCGATAAAACCAGATCGGTTTTAAAGTAAAACAGAAGTATCATAAAGAGAAGAAGAAAAAAAGATACAAATATACTATAAGCTGATTTCACTATCCAGGAAGGGAGGTCGGAACTAACAATAACAACAAAAAACATGAACAGTATAATCAGGACGTCGAGAAGCCTTTCTATTAATATAGTAGCGATTGCAGAGCTCAGAGAAACGTTTTTCTTAATACTGATCAGATATGGTCTGACAAATTCTCCGATCCTCATGGGTATTAATACGACTGCCATATATCCTACACAAGTAATCGGGAAAAGACTTTTTTGCTCGATTTTTTTTATGGGAGAGAGTACAACCTCCCACCTGAGAGACCTTATAACTGATGTTAAAAGAAAAAGGAACACCGCCGGAAACAGATAAAAATACTTCACACCGGAGAGGCTTTTAATAAAATCCTCATACTCGACTCCCCTTAGAGATAGATAGATGAAAAGGGCGCTAACCAGAAGCCCGAAAACTATTTTTTTCATTAACCGGGGACCTGCTTCATTCTGTGTCTGATTCCGTCGTTTTTTCGATTGCCTTTTGAAATGGAGCTTTCTCGATTTTCGCTTCTTCAAAAAGTTTTAATGCTTTTTCAACGGACTCGTCGTCAATAAGACCGGAAGGTCGCACTGCGGCGCGTACAATTCTCAAAGCCATTCCGTATGGTCGCAATTCCTCCGGTGCTTTCTCGATGTTGTCGCTCGCTCTGATTGCATCGACCATATTCTTGTCCAATTGCCAGTGTTCGAACATATCTGCGCTAATCAGTTCATTGGAAAGGCCGACAAAACGCCTTTCTACTTCGCTGACATCTTCGGTGTCTTTCAGCTCCTTTAGAAACTCCTTGGCGTTACCATCTCTGATAACCTCTGCAGATATGATAATTTTACCGACACCGTCTACAAAGGACGCAGGAACCAGTATATTCGCCATCTCCCTGTCAATTCGCGCATACCAGTGAAACATCAGGGCGCTTTGTAACTGAGAAGATTCCGCGAATTCGGTAGCCGTAATACCATAGGGGGATAAATCAATTTTAAAACTGCTCCTCACTGCGCTGGCAAGAACAAAACCTGAAACAGTGGTCATTCCGAACAACGTAAGGGCATGAGACAATGTCTTGATTTTCCCGGCATATCCATAAAAAGGAGAGTTCGCCATTCTCAGGAGATTGGCGGTAAGCATGGGATCCTTTTCCACGACAACAACAAGGTCATTGATACCGGAGTTGGAGTCGCTGCAAATCCGTTGTATCTGAGTCACGGAATTCGGAAGAGGCGGCAGTGACTTTACTCTGTTTATTATCGATTCATTTAATTTACTCATACTGTCGAATTTTCTCCCTGTTCGATTTAAATACGTTGAGGTTATAATATCAATGTCATTCACTTAAGGAGCAAAGCACCTTCCGCCTTCACCGGCTAAACTCGAAGGCTCCGCTTCGCTGCGCCTTCTCAAACATGACCCGCTTACGTCGGAAGGTCCTTCACCCCTTAAGTGAATGGTATTGGTTAAAATATTTAAATTCTCATCAAGTTGAGGTACTCAATATTTTCATAATATAAGAGTCCCTTTGAGAGGAGAAATATGAATATGTCAGACCTCAGCCTATTGAGAGCTTATCACAATATAACATAAATTGAGAAAACTTGGCTATTACTTATTCTCTGCCCTCTCTGCTTAGTCTACTGCTTCAATGTCATTAACTTAAGGAGCAAAGCAACTACAGCCTTCATTAGCGAAACTCGAAGGCTCCGCTTTGCTGCGCCTTATCAAACATGACCCGCTTCCGTAGGAAGTCGCTTCACCACTTAAGTTAATGGTACTGCCTACTGCTTAGAATTGTCTTTAAATGGCGGCAGCTAAAATTCGGGATATTTTAGGCGGGGTTTTGTTCCGAACTCAAGAAGAAAACTATCAGGTCTTTGTATCACAATTTTTCCGGGGCCGGCGGATATTTCGTTAGAAGCCGTAATCGCCATTGCAGTGGCCTTACCCGTATTTTTTAGATATTCAAGTTACTTTTTGCGACAGTGAGCCGTGAAACGAGTTTTAGCCGATCTCCTTCACCCATTCCTCGATTTTGTGTTTTATTTCGTCTCTAATAACTCTTATTTTGGCAAGCTTTTCATCACCCGCCCCCTTAACTGCAGAAGGATCGTTGAAGCTCCAGTGAATTCTCTGCGTAATTCCCGGAAAAAGAGGACAACGTTCAGCGCTTGTTTCGTCACATACGGTGATGACATAATGAAAGGTTTTACCCTCTTTAAACATATCGAATACGCTTTTGGTGTCATTACCGGAGATATCTATCCCGATCTCTTTCATTACTTCTACGACATTGGAATTAAGAACGCCCGGTTCCAGCCCGGCGCTCTGAGCCACGAATTTGTCTCCGGCAACATGATTTAAAAAAGCCTCTGACATCTGGCTCCTTGCACTATTATGAATACAAACGAACAAAACGGAAATCTTTTTCATACATAGCCTCCTTTAAATTAGCTTCTCTCAGAGAGATTCTTAAAATATAGCCGCAGGCTTCAGCTTGCGCCCGGGGTTAGGCGGACAAACGATTTGTGTAGGCTAAAAACTAACAGATAAAACAAGATTTATCGAATAAATGTAAGCCATCTATCGGAGAGTTCATCTAAAGTGAATGATTTGTTGCTTCAATCTACGCCCTTAAGCTTACTTGCCTGAGTAATAATGAGATTAAATATTATGAGCTATAGATTGTTACAGGAATATAGACAGAGTGTTACATTTCGATGAATAAAAAAGAGACAGAAAGACTAACTGCCTTTTTCTTTACTCTTCCACTCCTTTATCGCCTCAAAAAGAGCTCCAAAAAACTCGGCTTCGGAAATCGGCTTGCCTACAAAGCGGTTTACCTTCAGACCTTTTAGTTGCTCCAGGTAATGTCTCTCGTTAACGGCTGACATTACCAGCACAGGAGTATCCGGAGAGAGAGCTCGTATTTCAGTAATCATTTCAACGCCGTTCATTTCAGGCATGACAATATCGGTTATCACTATATCGGGTTTGTGCGCCTTAAAAGCTTCCAGCCCGTCAATGCCGTTATCTGCCAAAAAGACTTCATTAAATCTCCTTTTGAGCATCTCCAGCATTCCCATGGATATGACTACCTCATCGTCTACAAAGAGGGCGTTAAGATCTTTGTAACGCATACTCATTATTGTTTCATGATTGCTTACATCCATATTGTGTCCGTTCCTTCCTTCTTAAAGTTCAAATCAATACCATTAACTTAAGGGGTGAAGCACCTTCCGACGGAAGCGGGTCATGTTTGAAAAGGCGCAGCGAAGCGGAGCCTTCGAGTTTAGCCGATGAAGACGGATGGTGCTTTGCTCCTTAAGTGAATGTCATTGTGGTTCAAATATAAAGACCAATAGGCAAAGACTCTCCAAAGACCATCTTTTCGTCCTCCCATTGCAGGTTAACAACATCTCTCAGTTGGTTGATGTTGGGTTTGGCCCATTCATATAAGGAGAATCTCTCGATCAGCATATTTCTTAGCGATTCGTCTAAATCTCTTAATCGATCGCCTGTCAGTCTGGCCATTTGAGTTATTGCATAAACGGAATCTCTCGGATTTATCCATTTAATCTCAAGGAGACTGCCAATCCACCTCTCCACAACCTCTCGGGATACAACATTTTCGATATTACCGTAAAAGGGAACTCTTGCACCAATCCTTGAGAGCGCCCAGTAGTAATGCTTCACATTGACTCCCTTGGGTCTTTCGATTATTTTAATCAGTTCGTTCCCAAGCTCTCTCCTTGTCTCTTCCGGCAAATGTTCAAGAGAAGCCGAAAGCATCCAAATCTCCGTCAACTCGGCGCCGGATAATTTTGAAACCCCCTTTTTTTTCTTGGAGGGAATCAGCCAGGGAGCAATTTTTTTAAAAAGTATATCCTGATGTTGCTCTGTAAGTCCGCCGGCTGCCCGTCTCCACATAATCCACCACTCGGACCTGCATTGTCCGTCACGAGAAAATTTTACACCCTGAGGGAATAACTTCCACAACTCTCTGACTCTCCAGTCGTCCAGAGTCGTTCCAAAACCGGGACGAAGGAGGAATCCCGACAAATTCAGCCATCTTGCCTCATGCCTGGGAGTTGAATTCTTTGCCTCCTTTATGGTTACCAGATGATCCCACAAAGCTCTTACTGCAATAAGGGGCCATTCGTTTTTTTCTATACCCAGTTTTTCAATTAACTTTTTCATGAGATTGTCCAACGTGACGTCCCCGTCACTTCCCGGCGAACCCTTGAACGCACAATCGAGAATCCCTGCGGCTTCTTCTATAGTATTTTCATCCAGTGTATGCTCATCCGGAGCAGAACGACCAAGGGAATCTTCTCCCTCCAGCCTTGACTGAAATTCGAGTTTCCATCTGTGAGTAGTCTTTTTTGATTCGCACCATACATCGATAGTGCCGTACTCGTTTAATCTGACACGAATCGATACATTTAATTTTATTGAACCTGACTTTTTTCCAAAATGTAAAACTGTCTTTATCGGAGGGAGCTCAAAAAAAGCGTCTTTATCTGAAGATATAATGTCTCCGGAACGGTCTCCCACTCTATAGCTTGATGAATAGACACTGAAACTCACAGGCATGTTTGTCATCACCTGAAATTCAGGTTCCGTTAAACTTATCTCCTCCCCTGTATCCATGTCCCTTGGGATTATGCAAACGGCCTTTATTTCTTTGACGTCGCTACTCACTCTCCCTGCATCCTTTTCTGTACTAAAAGACTGAACAGCAATAAAATAAGCCTTACCCAGCCCACCCGATATCCGTACGCCCTCTCCTTTTAACACTGTACCGTAATATGCAGCACCTTTAGCCACTGCATGATCGAGCATATCGTTTTCAAGTATCTTTAATGAATCGCCATCAGGAAACCACCTCTTTAAATTCTCACTCACTTTACTTCTAATTGCAGGAGACTTAAAAACACCGCCGTTAAAAAGGAGCACATCGGGTTTTACAAAAAAAAGACCGCTTCCCCGGTCTTCTGCCCGATTCAGCTCATCGTTAACGGAATGTCTCTTTAAAAAAGTGGAGAGATGTTTCATTACAAGGGTATCCGATACAAAGGGAAGACCCAGTTCCTGCAGTCCCCGTTTCTTTTCGCTCGTAAGTTCGTCGCCTATCCCTACAGTACCGAAAAAACCGTTTATAATAATCTCTTCGATCTCCTCTTTCGTCAGTTCCGCTTTCATGGAACTGCCTACAACGCCGCGTCCCTTTCCAAGAATGGTAATAGAAGCAGAGGACTCCTCGTCCCTGCTCAACAACCTCTCCTTTATATTACGGCATTGATGGGCAAGAGAGAGCCACTGCTGGTAGTCCACTCTTTTGTCGGCTCCCATGAATCTTTTTTCCACCTCGCCCGCCAGAGCAAGATCCATATTATCGCCTCCAAGCATTATATGGTCTCCTACTGCCACTCTCTCAAAAGACTCGCCACCTTCTCTCTCCTTCAGCACTATGAGATTGAAATCAGTTGTTCCGCCGCCAATATCGAACACAAGAACCACTTCTCCGGGCCCTATAAACTCATGTCTGTCCTCTTCATGCAAAGCCAGCCAGGAATAGAAAGCAGCCTGCGGCTCTTCGAGCAGTGTCAGCTCTTTAAAACCTGCGTTTTTGGCTGCCTTCAGTGTCAGCTCTCTTGCGGTCTCGTCAAAAGATGCGGGAATGGTCAATACGATCAGTTGCTCTTCCATTAGGGAGTCGGAATTTTTCGAGGCAATGGAGTAATTCCACGATTCTCGAATGTGTCCGAGATAAAAAGAAGAAGCCTCAACAGGCGATATTTTGCGTTTTACCCCCTCACTGCCCCAAGGGAGTATTCCCGAAGTTCTGTCTACGCGGTTGTGACACAGCCAGGATTTAGCGGAAGACACAAGGTTGGCGGGTATTCTGGCGCCCTGTACTCTGGCGAACTCACCGGTAATGGCGGATACTTCAACATCCCATGGTAAAGAAATGGATTCCTCTGTAAGTTCATATTCCCCCGGCAGATAGAGAAAAGACGGAAGAGTCTTAAGAGATTTCATATTACCCTCGTCAGTTAATTGAGGAATATCGAAGGTTCTGATCTTACCGGGTTCAACGCTTTGTGTATCGATGTATGCAACTGCCGAGTTGGTTGTACCGAGATCGATTCCTATTATGTATCTTGATTGCACAGGATTTTTCATTTTTTTATGCAGGTTTTCAGGCAGGCAATGCTCTGAAATTGTTTGCCATACAATCATTTAAGAACCATTGTAGGGGGTTAAATTCTTAACCCCCTACAATGAATCAGAGATATGGCTTCTAACTATCTTCACGTACATTAAATTCCAACTTCCATCTCCTGTCGTCTTCTATCGATTCGCACCACAATTCCAGAGTCCCCAACTCGGTAATAAAACTGTGGAGCCTCACCGGTATCACATTTCCGTCAGCGCCTTCGCCGGAGAGAGTGGTTTCCAGGGGTGCAAGATCGCTGATCTCCTCCTCGTCCCAGTAGTCCAGAGTAATGCCCGGTTCGTCATCTTTACGTACAGAGGAACACATGAAGTGGAAAACAGCCTGTTCCCCGACAATGAGACCGAACTCCTGTCCCGGCAATTCTCTGTCCGTTCCCTCTTCCATGCCAAATGGAACCACGCACATTGCCTTTAAAGGCGGAGGCATACCCGGTACGGCAGGCATGGAAGTCTCGATGCCTACATAATAAGCTCTGCCAACACCTCCTCTAATCCTTACGCCTTTTTCCTTTTTTGCAAATCCGTAATAAGCAGCGCCCCTGGCAACTGCACTGTCGGGATCATTGCCTTCAATGACCTCTACGGCATCGCCGCTCTCTGCAGTAAGCCAGTCGTTCAGAACATCTATAATTCGTTCTTGTATTGCAGATGCCTTTGTAACGCCACCGTTAAACAGAATTTTGGCGGGGTGTACAAATGTCCTGTTATCGTCGTCTCCTTCCTTCACATGCTGTCTGAGAAATTTCGACAAATATCTGGTAACAGCCGTATCGGCGGCGTAATGAAGTCCCAGTTCTTTAAAGCCGGAAGCTCTCTTTTCAACGGGATTTTCGTTGATATCGGTTTTTGGGAAAAAACCATCAAGTATCGTCTCTTCCACTTCGCTGCGAGCAAGCTCCTTTGTAAGCGCGCCGCCTATGACGCTCCTTCCTCTTCCCAGTATGGTTACCTGAAAATCATCGCATTCAGGATCATTAAGCATCGTCTCCTTGGCGTTTCTGCAATTATAGATCAAACCCAGCATCTGCTGGGGATCGAGCTTAACGCCGTCGTCGATAAAGTGCTGTCTGACTCTGTAAGCAAGAGTCAGGTCTATATTATCTCCTCCCAGGAGGATGTGATTGCCTACGGCTATTCTGTTCAACACAAGATCTCCCTTTTCTTCTTTTGCCTCGATAAGACTGAAGTCCGTAGTGCCGCCGCCTATATCGCACACAAGCACCACATCACCCACTTTCACCTCTTTTCTCCACTCCCGTTTCCTGTTGTTGATCCAAGAATAAAAAGCAGCCTGAGGTTCTTCAAGGAGAGTGACATGATGCATTCCCGATTTTTCGGCGGCCTTTACGGTCAGATCTCTGGCCACCGCGTCGAACGAAGCCGGAACCGTTAGAAAAATATCCTGGTTTTCCAGGTTATACTCGCTATTGTCTTCAGCCATTATATGATTCCAGGCTTTACGTATATGTTCAAGATAGGCTGTGGAAACGTCAAGGGGAGACATCTTTTCAATCCCTTCTCCGGCATTCCACGGAAGTATTGGAGACGATCTGTCTGCACCTGAATGACAAAGCCACGATTTCGCCGAAGATATCAATCGCCCCGGCACCTCTGCCCCTCTCTTTTTTGCAAAACTTCCTGTTGCATAGGTTATGTTATCACTCCATGGAAGGGAAAGACTCTCCTCCGGAAGTTCAGCGTTTCCCGGTATGTATAAGAAGGAAGGCAGGCTTTCCAACGCATCTACCGTTCCCGTATCTACGGTTTGAGGTACTTTGAAAATATGAGTTCTCGGATATTTCTCCGGCCCGTCCTCGATTTCCTCTTCTCTGTCTATGTATGCAATTAATGAGTTCGTTGTTCCAAGATCGATACCTATAATATATCTCGACACTTTTAAAACTCCTCCTTAGTAGTTACAAATTATCTTTACAAACATACATGCAAACCAAGCTGGTAATAGTATGTTTATGGTAAAAAAATAACTAAAAATTAGAACCTCTGTCAGGTGATCTCAACTTCTGCAGGCTCCAGAATGCTGAGATCGTGATTTCTCGGCAGCTCGGGCATTTTTGTAGCAGATGCACGCCAACCATGATGTCTCACAGTTCCTTTAAAAGGGGGATCTCCGATTACATTTCCGGTCAGGCGTATGGCTGAAGGATCAAAGCCGCTCTCTATGGTGACGGAAGCCTCTTCCTTTTCCGTTAAAACAGGTTCGATTGTAAGATACTCTTTCATTGTTTCTCTGCAATCGTTATGGATGTTTCTGACAGCGGAACCGATCTGTTTATCGTCAAAAGAGCTTATATCCTCAAGCAGAAAGTCCACCAGTCGTCCGTTTTTTTGAAAAATGGATAAAATCTGAACAACTCTTTCGTCAAAGGGGGAAGCCGGGAATTCTGCTTTCTCTGGCTCATCGGAAACAATGTCCCTGTTCTCAGGTTGCTGCTCTTCAGGTTTACGAAACAAAGGTGTAACAGCTGCTACAACAAATGACAACAACAGGCCGAGACCACAAAAAATACCTGACAAGAGAAGAGTATTTCCGCTGTCAAGAACAGGTACGATAAAAGAAATGGCGGTAATATAACCGGTGATTAAAATAAACAAAAACATTTTACCCTTTGAGTTCATATATTCCTCCTAAAACAATATGATATTATTATCAGTCATAGTTTATATCAGGTATTACAGAATATTTTTTCATTATCCGGGAAATCCGGGGCTGCATTTATTTTTCGATTCAACTTTTGCAGGAGCAGATTATATTACAATACAGGTTTCAGGTACGGTGAATGCTACATTAACGCCTTCGGCGAACGTCATAATGCAGCCGCCCCGGGATTCGGTTAACCAACGGCCCACGCAGGCTAAAGCCGGCGGCTACATTTTTTTATTAATGGTTCGTAAACCTGCATAATAAAAAAACAATGCAATTAAATTAATCCGTAATCGCGTATTAAATCCAACAGTTTATTGCTGTCTAAAGGTTTTACAAGATAATCCGTACAACCGCCTCTGAAGTATGCGTCCAACACGTCTTTGGGAGTATCGAGCCCTGTGATCATAATAATCTTTACCTCTTCAAGGCTTGAAAACCCCATCTCCTTTTCCTTTTTCCGTATAGTCTTTAAAACCTCCAGGCCGTCCATTTCAGGCATCATAATATCCAGGCAAATGAGATCGTAAGGTTTGCCTTCATCAAAAGCCAGAAAATACGCTTCCATAGCTTCGACACCGTTGACTGCCATATCGCACTCACTGTAAGGAGACAATATTCTCTCCAGCAAAATTCTGTTGTTTGCCTCATCGTCTACAATTAAAAATCTCATGGCCTTCTTCCCGATCTGTAATTTATAGCTCAACCTCTTTATCGAAAACTGAACAACATTTTTCATACTCAGCAAAGAGCACCTTTTCTTCTCTTGCTATTCTCTCTTTTAAGGAAGCGTAAAAAGTGCCGTATTCAATATAGAGATCGCCGCCTTCCGGTTTCTTTTTGCATAATTGAAAAAACTTATCCGACTTCTTTGTTACAAGTTCCATATCGTTGGCGAAGACAGTCAAAATATATTTTAAAGCAGAGTCCTTTTTCGCTCTGCTCCTTAATAGAGGATAGAGCTTCTCATCCTCCTTGTTCAGGTGATCTGTCAACGTTCTTTCCAGAGTAATTATTTTTTCGAACCAGGAGCCGACGCCTATATCGAGGTTATTGATTTCATTAAACATCGAAGTTAAATAAGCATGCTCTTCTTTAAGTTCCCTGATAAGTCCCTTCATTAATAACGGCTCTCCGGTTTTAATCATCCTTTTCTTATAGAAAGGGAATGTATATTATCATAAGTATAACCTAAAATGTAAAATTTAAGTAACCTGTGCTCACAGGTTGGGGAAGCTCTTGCTTAACGGGCAAATAGTTGGAACAAGACATCCGACTATGTGGTATTTACATTCCCATACCCTATATGATAATGTTTATCTCGAAAACAGACAACAAAAAAAAGATTATGCTTTTAACATAATACCTAAAAGTGACAATTAGATCGGGATTCGGCTGTAAAATCAAGCACTTATGCTGCGTCGGACATCACCGATTTAGTGCTCAACGCAGTTCTGCTACGCCTGCGCCTAAATCGGCTTGCCTCCTTGCCTAAGCACTTGCTTTTACACCCTCGGTCCTCGACCTAATTGTCACTTTTAGGTAATATATAAAATGGCTGATATAACAATTATAGGAGGCGGTCTTGCAGGGTCCGAAGCGGCTTATCAGGCTGCAATCAGAGGTTTATCTGTGGACCTCTGTGAAATGAGGCCGCATAAACTTACGGAGGCTCATAAAACAGGCTTTATGGCAGAGCTGGTCTGCTCGAACTCCCTTCGTTCAAATAATGACAACAGCGCTCCGGGGCTATTGAAAAACGAACTTTCCGCTGCAGGATCACTCATTATGGAGGCTGCCAGTTTATTCTCGGTGCCTGCAGGAGCCGCTCTTGCAGTCGACAGAGAACAATTCGCAGCCTATATAACAAATAAGCTCGAATCCTCTCCCAATATAAATATTGTTCGCAGGGAAGTAACGGCGTTACCATCGGGAGTTGTAATCATTGCAACGGGGCCTCTTACATCAAAGGCGCTTAGCAGCGAAATGGAAAAAATTATCGGAAAAGAGCACTTGCATTTTTATGATGCAATCGCCCCTATAATTGACGGTGATTCGGTGAATCATGATATTGTATTTTTCGCATCCAGATACTCTAAAGGGGGCGAAGACTACCTCAACTGCCCTATGAACAAAGATGAATACGAAAGCTTTTACAAAGCCCTGACAGAGGCTGACCGAGTACAGGCAAAGGAGTTCGAAAAGGAGAAATTCTTTGAAGGATGTATGCCCGTGGAAGTCATGGCGATGAGGGGTCTCGATACATTGAGATTCGGCCCTTTGAAGCCGGTAGGACTGAGAGACAGGAGAAACGATAATAAATTCCATGCAGTCGTGCAACTGCGAGCAGAAAATGTTGATAAATCAGCATACAATATGGTCGGTTTTCAGACTCGATTAAAACAGTCGGACCAGAAAAAAGTCTTCAGAATGATACCGGGCCTCGAAGATGCTGTCTTTTTACGATATGGAAGCATACACAGAAACACTTTTATTAATTCGCCCATTCTTCTGAATTCCGACCTGACTCTGAAAGCTGACAAGAATATCCGCCTTGCAGGACAAATTACCGGAGTAGAAGGTTATATCGAATCTACAGCCATGGGGCTTCTTGCAGGCATCTTCGCTGTCGGACAGATAAAGGGACTCTCAGTCGTCCCCCTGTCTCCCTATACTGCCCATGGCGCATTAATCGGTCATATAACAGGCTCTCAACATGTTAATTTTCAACCGAGCAATATAAATTTTGGTCTTATCCCTCCATTGAGCAGGAAAATAAAGGAAAAAGCATTAAAAAAAGAGATGATCTGCAAGAGAGCCATGGAAGAGTGGAAGGAGTTTCTTGAAAGAGTACATTGATAAATTCATTTATTATCTTAAGACAGAAAGAGGTGCTTCGGATCACACGATAAGGGCGTATAAAAGAGACTTGGAAGTGCTCGCCCTTATGACAGACAAGAATATCGAAGATGTAGACCTCTTCGATATACGGGCCTATGTGGCCGGACAGGCTCATAAAGGCCTGAAAAAGACAACTCTCAGGAGAAGGCTTGATACGGTCAGGTCGTTTTTCAGGTATCTCCACAGAGAGGGTGTCGTCAAGCTAAATCCTGCCAGACTTGTCTCTCCCCCAAAATTGCGGGAAGCCCTGCCAAAAACCCTCTCCGTGGACGACACTTTTCTCCTAATGGAAAAGGCGGAAGGATTCGGATTCGGCCATATACGAGATAAAGCGATACTTGAGCTTTTTTATTCCTGCGGCATAAGGGTAAGCGAACTGACCGGTCTTGATATGAACGATTTCAATATCAGGGAAGCCGTTATAAAAGTAAGGGGGAAAGGTAAAAAAGAGAGACTCCTGCCTGTAGGCTCTAAAGCGCACAATGCCGTTAAGTCTTATATAATTGAGAGGTTACTCTATAAAAAACAAAAATCCGACATCGATTCGGAAGCATTATTTATAAGCAGACTGGGAAAGCGTATATCCAACAGGTCAGTAAGAAGGATTGTTGTGAAATATGCAAGAGAAACGGGAATCGAAAGCAGCATAGGACCACACTCGCTGCGACACACCTTTGCAAGCCATCTTTTGCAGGAAGGCGCAGATTTAAGGGTAATACAGGAGTTACTCGGCCACTCGTCCCTTTCTACGACTCAAAAATATACTCATCTGGACATCAAACATCTGATGGACGTCTATGACAAGAGCCACCCATTAGCCGAAAAGAAATAAAACGAAAAACAACAGTTTTACTAAGAAGAGGCTGTATCCGGATACTCCTGATCGATTCGATCGAATTCATCAGTGAATTTTAAAAATATATTTACAATGGCGCCATCGAAACGGGTGTTTTTGTTATCCTCAAGGTATTTCAGGAGTTTATCTTTAGGCATGGCCTTTTGATAGCTTCGGTTATGTAATGCTCCGTCATGGGTATCGATAACTCTGGTAATTCTCGCCAGAAAGGGAATCTCCTCTCCTTTAGAGCCTCTGGGATACCCTTTTCCGTCAAAATCCTCATGATGTCCGCCGGTGATATCTTCCAGAAAATTATAAATAAAAGAAAGGCGTTTCTCTATCTTTTCCGTGTCATCGAACTGACTCAAAAACTCGGTTAAATCCTCTCGCGCCGTTACTGCCACAGCCTTACCTAACAGGGGGTGCTGTTTTATTATTTCATACTCCCCTTTACTGAGAGAATCGGTGTTATTCAAAATTTTATCGGGCAAACCGATTTTACCTATGTCGTGTAGCATAATCAGAGCACTGACAATATCGGAACCTAAAAGTCTAATCCCCTCTTTCTCCTTTTCGCTCACCGCCAATCCCTTGAAATCTGTCGATATGACATAGTCTAAGATTGGTTTGGCCTTTATATAAGACCGCCAGCAGTGATCACCGGTTACCTGATGTTTAATCTGAGTCAGACTCGTTGTAAATCTCATCCAATTACTGAATCCGATCTCGAATTCTCTCCCAAGCTTCTGTTTCAGAGCTTCTATTGCATCCTGCTTTACAAAAGCAGTCTTTAAAACGGAGATAAGTATCTGTAACTTATTATATTTCAAGCTGTCAAGATTAAAAAAACTTCCCGATTCTCTGTTAGAAAGCTGCAACATATAGATTTTTTTATATGTTTTAAAAAAAATCCTCAAACACGATCTGTAGCCTGCTTTTAACAAAGCAATACCCGGAGATCTAATAAGATATTCAGCTCCATCGGCGGCGCCGGTTAAAATACTGTCAAGTCTTTCGCGGTCAATGTTATGAGTACATACCACGAATTCCTTTAAGTCCGGGATCTCTCTGATTTCAAGGTCATCGCTTTTGTTATCCAATATTTCGCAAACATTCAAAATCGCCCGACTTAGCTCGAAGTTCGATTGTTTGCCTGACCAGTGTTCCATCTCTTCTCCCTCTTGAAAACTTCTGGACATCAGAGCGCAGGCTTTGGCGCTCTTATCGGTCAAAAGCTCCATTAAAGAGAAGTGATCAAAGCTGAAATACTCTTTTAATTTCTCATTTATCAGGGCATATATCTCATCTACCGAAAGCAGGGAGGTTTGATTTAAAAGCTTGATTATCTCATTTTCGGAATGGAAGTGATACACAATCTCACTGCCATTATTGGATGTCGACTTAATAACGCTTTCTGTTGTATGTTCCGAGAGCTTAGCCATAATGGTATTATTTCTTAAACCATTGATAATTTTCTGTTAAGAGAGGTAAATTGTATGTAAGCGATATGACCGGATTTTTTATTCTTATTCAGGTTGAGTGTCCCGTGACATTGACAGGAATAAGCCCTATATGATACATTTTTGTATCATACTGAGGCAGACATAGAGTAATTATGCCGCGACGCGCAGGATTAGATAATGAGACTGAAAATCTGCTTGAAAAATCATCCGCCCTGCCTGTAACCGGCAAGAGTAATATTATTAAATAAATATTTATAAGGAGTCAACATGCTAACTGAAAAACTCAAAGAATTATTCAAAAAAAGCAACCTTACGACTCCTGACGAGTTAAAAGAAGGCGTTAACAAAGCTTATTCATCTGCAGCCAAATCACCCAAATCGCAAAGTCTTTTTCCGGTCGGGCGAAAGTTCGCCGAAAGTATTGGATACAGCGCTAACCTGCTTGACACGGTTCCCGAAGGCTCCGTGGAGTCCTTTGCAGGAGTTTCCAATGTTTCCGTATTCGCCGAAATAGAGGAGAGCGCCATTGTACTGGACATAGGCTGCGGCGCCGGACTTGACTCGATAATAGCTTCACGAAAAACAGGTGTTTCAGGCAAAGTAACAGGCGTGGATTTCAGTTGCGAGATGATAGAGAGGGCAAGGAATTCCATAAAGGAGGCCAACATCTCAAATATTGAGTTTTTTTGTTCCGATGCAGAGACCATTCCTTTGGAAAATGAATCGGTGAATGTTATTCTTGCAAACGGAATATTCAATTTAAACCCGAATCGTGAAAAAATTTTCTCTGAAATGGCTCGCGTGCTTTGCAACAATGGAGTTGTCTTTGCATCTGAGCTTATACTTAAAGGACCGGCTCGCTCTGAAACTGTATGCAGCCTTAATAACTGGTTTGCCTGAATTGCCGGAGCAAAGGACGGGGTCGCCTTCCTTGAAGAATTCAGAGCTGTTGGTTTTACAGAAGCAAGGATTTTAAGAACATATACAAATGACAGAGTTAAAAATAAAAAGATAACAGGCGCTGATGTATATGCAAAAAAGTAAGGTGAACATTCAGTTGATGAATAATGGAAAATAAAGAGGAAAAAATACCTATAACCACTGTATTGTTTGCTTTTATCATCTTACGGATAGCAGGAGCAGGCATAAGCTTATTAACAACGACAGATACAAAGGAAAAAAAGATCGAAAAATTTCGTTCTCTTTACAATAATTTTATCGAAAACACCTTTCGTAAAATCGATAACACCGGCTCAGGTATTCTATCAGGTGCGGCTTCCCTGTTTCGAGGATTAAACGATATTGTAAGTGACCCTGTTACAGGTATCGCAGCCAACCGTTTTATGAATGTCATCATTGAAAAAAAACTTGCCGAAGCCAAACGTTACAATACAGTTTTTTCTTTTTTAATTATGGCAATTCCGGGAATTACAATACACAGCAAATGGAGAAAAATACAAAAAAGAATATCCGTAATATTATTCAAAGAATTGAGGAAAGCCGATTTTATTATTAAACACGATAAGAGAGAATTCTATATCCTGCTCCAAAATACCGATAACAATGA
Source organism: Candidatus Magnetocorallium paracelense (assembly GCA_029001845.1). GTDB lineage: Bacteria > Nitrospirota > Thermodesulfovibrionia > Thermodesulfovibrionales > Magnetobacteriaceae > Magnetocorallium > Magnetocorallium paracelense. The sequence goes on from JAREWP010000044.1 coordinate 54,929, forward strand.
AGCCCGGATAGTAGCCGAGAGGTTGCAAAAAAATATTGAAAGTAATCTTGACGTTATTGTACATATAGGACTTGTAACCTATAATAGGGATATTCAGGACAGGGAAGACTTAATCCGCCGGGCAAAGACAATCTGACCTGTGAAGAGGTTTTAAATCATCCCTCCCATACCCCTGCAATGCTCTCTCCGCATTCTCCACATCCGGACCCTTTGAGATTATTTTTTACTATAGTATATCCGGCTCTTACAATTACGGGCATTTTGCAATTGGGACAAAAAGTGGTCTGACCCTCCATATAACCGGGGACATTGCCTACATAAACATATCTTAAGCCGATATCCATCGCCCTTCGCCTTGCCTCTTTAAGAAGCTCCACCGGAGTGGGCGGGAGGTATTTTACCTTATAGGCAGGATGAAATCTGGAAAAATGTAAAGGCGCATCCGGCCCCAGGTTATCGTAAATCCATCGGCACATAAGAGATATCTCTTTCAAATCGTCACTAAGTACAGGAACGATAAGTCTGGTTACTTCGATCCAAACACCTTTGTCTTTTAATGTAACAAGAGTGTTAAGCACCGGCTCATAGCTTGCCTGACAGACCTTTCTGTAAAAATTATTATCGAATCCCTTAAGGTCAATATTGGCGGCATCCATGAAATCGCATGCCTCTCTCAAAGGCTTTTCATTTATATAACCTGCTGAAACCCAGACGTTTCTGAGTCCCCTCTCCTTGGCCGCCCTTGCCGTATCAGCTGCATATTCATAAAAAACAACAGGTTCGGAGTAGGTGTATGCAATTGACAATGACCTGCTTTGGATTGATAACTCTACGACCCTGTCAGGCATAAGATCGTAATTCCTCGTATCCTCCGGCTTGAATTGAGAGATTGACCAGTTTTGGCAATTTAGACATCTCAAATTACAACCTGCCGCAGCAATCGAAAAGATAGCACTTCCGGGCAGGAAATGAAACAAAGGCTTTTTCTCTACGGGATCTACATGGGCGGCGCAGGCATTACCATATACTACTGTATAAAGCCTGCCATTCAGGTTAACTCTTGTTCTGCAAAATCCCCTGTCATTCACTCCTATTCTGCACCGGTGAGGACAAAGAGTGCAGTCAACGGAGCCGTCACTTAAGGCTTCACTGTAGTCGGCTTCCCTTGACCATTTCCAAAGATCGTCGGGAGCGTCATTTCTGAAAGACCTGCTAAACTCATTGAGATTGTCTTGGATATAGAAATCATTTACTGTATACCCGCATAAGGCAAACCCGGCAACACCTGTTATCGACCTCCTGATAAAATCGCGACGAGACCGGCCTTCATTTGTGGAGTCATCTCTGTCGTTATTGATATCCGCCATTTATTTAATGAACCAATGCCCGGAATGACTGATTTAGCTGCAGATGGACGCAGATAGACACGAACGGTATTAGTAAAAGAAAAACGAATTGTTTTAAAAACCACAATAAATTATCGGAATACACCCGGTTTTTAAATTCCGCCATATGGATATCCGTCAAATACTGTATTGTAAAAACTTTTATCTATTTGAAAGTCTATACTAAGGGCAAAGATATTTTTCTCGATCATCGAATATTTCCTCAGTTTAACCAAATCTTTCTCAGTTGTTATGATCATCTCCGCCTGTAATACCTCCGATTCATCGACTAATCTGTCTATATCCCGCTTATTATATTTATAATGATCCCTGAAACCAACGGCCTTCACAACTTTGGCGCCGATTCCGTTAAGTGTCAGTTCAAATGACTTATTGTTCCCTAAAGCACTGAATGCAAAGACACGTTTACCTTTGATTATCTCTAACTTGTGTTTCTTACCATTTAAATCCTTGAGAAAAGAAGGCCTGTGTTCGGAATCGAATATTTGAAATGGAGTCTCCATCTCTTGTACATACTGACCTAATAAGTCATCGACCTCTCTATTACAGGAAACATTGCTTTTTGTCTTGACAACAATATCCGCCCTTTTAAGCGCAACAGGAGGCTCTCTCAAAATTCCCATAGGGAAGAGCCTTTTATTTCCAAGACCCCGAGTTACATCTACAAGCACGATATCAATATCTCGGTGGAGTCTCCAGTGTTGAAATCCGTCATCAATGATAAATATATCACCACAAAAGGACATCGTGCCGGCGTTGTATCTTTCCTTCCCCTTTATAATCTCAACATTACACAATCTTTCGGCAATTAACACAGGTTCATCACCTGCCTCTTCAGGACCTGAATAAAAACCGGTTCCACTATTCACAAACAGAGTATTCTTTGCTTTCCCCCTGTAACCCCTGGAAAGAATAACCGGCCTGAGCCCTCTGGATAGGGCTTCACCTGCCAGAGCGATAACAGCAGGTGTCTTGCCTGTCCCTCCGAGAGTCAGATTACCGACACTAATAACTTTTTTAGGAAGTTTTTTGCGTCGGTTGAAATCACGCTGCTTTTTAATCATGTAAGCTGTATAATAAACAGACTCTATAAAATTCATATATTGTAACTGCTTTTAGGCCCTTAAAGAGCCTTTCTTGTCGATCTTGTATCTATAAAGGTTCTTGGAACGTTATAGCGCAAAGAAAAGTGTTCTTCCCTCTGTCCACCTGAGTATTTACCGTATTTATATTATCCCTTGAAAATTTAAATATTATCTGGTATATTGTAGTTAGTCAAAATAACAGGCTGAAAACGTTTTAACAACGAATTTGCTTTTAGTCCCCCTCTTCCGTCATCTACTGTCAAGGGAGAGAAATTTAGATACTTACTTTTGGCATAATGTCCGGTATTCCCTTAGCTGAAAGCTGACCGCTGAGAGCTGACTGCTGCTTTAATTAATAAATCATTTATAAAAACCGATATATCTATATGATATCACAGATATGTTATTTAATGAGGAGTAATTTTTTTTGGTTTTCAGGTTAATAAATTTCCTGTTTCTCTTTTTTCTGATTTCACTTTGCCCCGGTACTCTGACAGAAGTCTTGGCGCAAAGTGACGGAACTCGCCCCGATCTTCTTTCAAACGGACAGTTTGTGTATGGCCCCAATGTCAAAGGCTTTGACCTCGAAGATTATATTAACACCAAGGCGCATCGTTTGAAACCTTTTTATAAGGAAATCTATTATAAATCCAGATATTACAGTGTCAACCCCAGAGTAACTCTCACAATTCTTGAACTTATCGTAAAAAAATCGCCGGCCCTTAAAAAGCACTACTTTAACATCGATCATGTGAATGTAAACGAGTTCGGTGACAGACTTGAGAAAATATTGAAAGAGATGACTAAACTTTTCTACAAAAGGTTTTACTCAGACAAAACAATAAATGAAGATAATAAGTCCGGTAATGCTGCTACCTATGCGATTGTGACACTGTTCCCCGGTATAGATGATAAAGTAAAGCATAAGGGCGTAATAAAAGATATTTTCACTCATACCTTCAGTGAACTCTTTCCTGTTGTTGACCCCATGGACAGATCGAACAAAATATCCGCCGGAGCAGGACCGTCTGACTCTTTCTTTCAATTACCCTATCCTGAGGGAGAATCATGGAGTTTTAACGGAGTACACGATTGGTCCGGCAACAGTGGCGGAGCTGACATGTCGTCGATCGATTACAGTGACGGTTGGCCGGCCTGGAATGTAGATGTAAGTAACACATGGGTTGTGTCCGCTGCTTCGGGAACAGCTGAAAAAGTATCGGATTGCTGGGTCGATGTGAGTCACAGCGACGGTTGGTCCAGCAGATATTACCATCTGGAAAACGTACAGGTAAGTAACACGGCAGTCAGTAATAACGACAGGCTCGGTAATTACGCGAACACCTCTTCAGAGGCCCTGTGCAACGGAGGAAGTGCAACAGGCCCTCATCTTCACTTCTCCATACTATATAACGGCGCATATTATCCTATGAATGGAGTGAATTTTTCATACTGGACAGTCAATTCAGGGAGATTTCCATATGATTACGATTGTACGTATATGTTTCTTACGAGATCGAACGAACTGAAATGTCCTTACAGTGATACAGTCTATAACGCCGGTCTCTCCACCGAATCCATACCTGCCATGAATAACTTTGCTCTGGCCTTGATATCTCTTCTTCTTTTGTTTGCAGGGATTTGGAAGTTAAAGAATCTTAATCCATCAAGTTAAACATCTTTTAGCAGCAACATCTTTTTTACTCCCTCTCCCCCTTTGAAGAGGGTTGGGGTGAGGGGGTACGATACAGTACTCGATAGGGTAACGCTTCTTCACCGTCACCCCTCACCTTATCTCCTCTCCTCTCAAGGGGAGAGGAGACTACAAGGGAATTTTTTGTAAATTCCCCCTTACAAATCGAAGAGATAAAAGAGAGCCTCCTGGGCCATGAGGAGATCATCGGCTTTCAGGCGCAGCGCTTCCGTATCGACCTCTGTTATGGCTATGATACGGTTTATCGCCTTTATGATGTCTTTTATGTTCTTTTTGACATTCTTCTCTTTATCATTTCCCCTGTCAAGCACCTTTTCCAGATACTTCACCGCCTTATCGGCCTCTTTTTCCTCTTTGTCACTCAGGGAAAGCTCCTGCAGCCCGGCAATAATCTCCTCTGTCATTGCCTGCATATCCGCCCCTGTCTCCACATCCGCGGTCAGTGTATGGAGTATCTCTCCCCC
>JAREWP010000075.1 GCA_029001845.1 Candidatus Magnetocorallium paracelense
GAGAGAGGATTTGGGAGAGAAATTAAGAGAAATATTCATGCTGTTGGCGGAGTTGAGCGATAAGGAGAGGGGCTTGGAATATCTTGAGGTGTTGCTGAGGTATTTGAGTCAGGGAACGGAGAGAGTAGGAGAGGACGCAATCCTGGAGGCATTGAAACAGACAATCGGAGAAGGAGGTGAGAGACTAATGCCGACATTAGCGGAGAAATGGTATCAAGAGGGAGAAGAGAAGGGTATGGAGAAAGGTCTGAAAAAGGGGATGGAAAAGGGAATAGAGAAAGGAATGGAAAAGGGTGTTTTTAAAGCAAAGCAAGAGGATATAATAAAACTGCACAAAAGAGCGAATATGCAGGCCGAACATATAGCGGATGTATTGGAGATAGATCTTGATTTTGTCAGAAGTGTATTGGAAGAGGAAGGTATATACAGGTAATCGTTTACAGAGGAGTGGGGACATACTTTCTGTTTAACCCTCTTGGCAAACCTGCATAAAAAAATGAAAATTCCTATGTAATAACTTACATGGAACCATAAAGTACCACATATAAATCCTGTAAATAATTCCAGCTTTTACCGGGTCGATGTAGTTTACGGCTGACAGTTAACGGTTGAGAGTCGCCTGTTGGCGGGCGACTCTCATAATACAATTTGGCGAACCGGCATAAATAATATGGAATTTATGCCGCTGCCTGCATATCAGCGAGATCTTTGTCCGCCTCACCTGTAAGCTGGAGACCGAAGTTGTCTACAAGAACTTTAAGGACGTTTTCCGTAATAAAGGCTGGAGGTTTCGGGCCGAGATAAATATTCTTTACTCCAAGGCTCAAGAGACCCAGAAGTATAGCCACTGCCTTTTGCTCAAACCATGAAAGGACAATATGCAGAGGTAAATCGTTTACTGAACAATTAAAAGCCTCTGCAAGAGCGGCAGCTACTTTAACGGCGGAAACTGAATTATTGCACTGGCCGAAATCGATATACCTTGGAATACCGTCTATCGACTGGAAATCATGGTCATTAAATCTGTATTTCCCGCACGATGTTGTAATAATAACGGAATCCGAAGGCACTGACAAAGCCAGTTCTCTGTAGTATTCCCCTCCCTTTCCGGGAGCGTCGCAGCCTGCGATAACAAAGAACTTCTTAATCTTGCCGGCTTTTACAGCGTCAATAATCTGAGGTGCGATAGAGAGTACTGTTTCATGGTGAAAACCGGTTGTCAACGTTTTATCGGACGAAATATTTGCATCCTCAAGGGACAGGGCTTTCTCGATAACAGGGCCGAAATCGTCATTTTCTATTTTCTTTACTCCTTCCACTCCCGCAACTCCGTAAGAGTATGTCCTGTCGGCATATGAACCTTTAATAGGCATTACACAATTCGTAGTCACCAGAATCGCGCCCGGAAACTCCTCGAAAACCTTACGCTGATCGAACCATGCTTTACCGACATTGCCTTTTAAATGGCCGAATTTTTTAAGCTCCGGATATCCGTGAGCAGGAAGCATCTCGGAGTGAGTATAAATATTTACTCCCTTACCTTCGGTCTGTTTCAGGAGCTCTTTAAGGGCCAGAAGGTTGTGCCCTGTAACGAGGATGGCCTTACCTTCGACTTTGTCCTGAGATACCTGCTCCGGTGAAGGGACCCCCAGCGTTTCGGTATGAGCCTTATCGAGAAGCTCCATCACTTTAATTGTGGCAGTACCTACATCCATTGCCATTGCGATATGTTCCTGCAGGTTAAAGTTGGAGTTTGTAAGGGTCATATAAAGGGCCTTGTGAGTAATTTCATCAACATAGGGGTCTGTATAGCCAAGTTCCCTGGCATGCATTGCATAGGCCGAGATCCCTTTAAGAGCGAAAATTATGGTATCCTGAAGGGCGGCGATATCTTCATTTTTACCGCAAATTCCTATCTTCGTACAGCCCTTTTCCGGTGTCTGTTCGCACTGATAACAAAACATTTTATATACCTCCTGATTAATTGGATTAAATTTGCAAAATCATTAAATTAACCGAACTTTGATACGATTATTATACAAGAGTGAGAGAAACGATGAAATGATTTAGATCATAAAAACGATTTATAATAGTAGGATTCCTTATTTTTCATGCACAATTTTTTATAACTTGAATGCGCAGGAATTTTCATTTTTTTTATGCAGGTTTGCATGCCATAAACAAAAAATGTAGCCGCAGGCTTCAGCTTGCGCGAACCGTTGGTCAGCCGAACCCGGCGCAGGCTGAAGCCTGTGGCTACATTTAAAGATATCCGCCGAAGGCGTTAAATTGAATAGAATCTTCCGTTTTTCGATGAAAACGTAAAAAAGTACTTGAGACTCTTACGAAAGGTTTAATATAATGTACTATCAGGCTACAGAACCAACCCCGTGTCTTGAGGGATCGGTGTAGTAAATCATTTCATATGATTACTCACCAAAATATACGATTTTAGATAAGATTAGTCGCTTACAAGTAAAATTGCGCGCGAAAAAGCACCAATATTTAAGAATGTCAAATTTCAAAGGTCAAAGGCCAAATGAATGTCAAAGCTCAAATGCCAAAAAAGGGAAGGGAGCAGGTTTTGACATTTAGTCATTTGGATTTGATTTGACATTTGAATTTTGTCATTTGTCATTAAAACGCAACAGGAAGTCTGTTTGGTTCCGGCTTTGCCGGGTTAGGATTAAGAGTTTGGTAAATCGGCTCATTTTAGTACTTAGTACGCTGTTGTTTATTTCCGGATAAACGTCCATGACCTCTCCGGATCACCACAAAGCATGAAAATTTATATTGATTGAAGAACATGATGTATTTAACCACGAAGCTCACGAAGGGCACGAAGTTTTAAAGAATTCTTTTTTCTTCGCGCCCTTCGTGAGCTTCGTGGTTAATTAAATTAATTTCTTTTTGGCTTATTTTCGGAGCAAAGATTTGATTATATGATAAAAATAGCAGAGGCATTAAAGCTTATTGAAAAAGAAAAAAAAGTTGCGATAGTGGGTCTTTCACCCAAAAAGGACAGACCCAGTTACAGAGTGGGCAAATTTCTGCAGGACCGAGGTTATAAAATTTATCCGATCAACCCTTTTTATAACGAGATACTGGGTGAGAAATCTTCCGCGAAATTGAGCGATCTTAGCCCGGGAACCGTTGGCTGGGTGGATATGTTTGTAAAATCATCGCGTTTAATTGATTTTACAGATGAAATTATCGAGCTGAGACCTGTTTTGGTATGGTGCCAGATCGGGGTAGTATCGATGGAGTTCGAAAGAAAACTTGAAGATGCAGGCATCAGGGTTATTATGGACCGCTGTCCTGCAATAGACCTTGGAAGGTAGGATTATAAATTTATTAATTTAGTCGCTTATAAGTAAAATTGTGCGCGAAAAAGCACCAATATTTTTTTATTAACACGAAGTTCACGAAGAGCACGAAGAAAAATCTGAAATTATCTTTTCAACTTCGTGATCCTCGTGAACTTTGTGGTTAAAAAATCTTGTTTGGTTCCGGCTACGCCAGGTTTGGAATTGAGGGATTTTCAATTAAAAAAAGAAACATACCTTGAATCCTGAACCAGAAACATAAGTAGTTACAATTTTTAAATAAAAAAGGAGTCGATTTTGTCGAGAGAAGTACGAGTCAGATTTGCACCGAGCCCTACAGGTTATTTACATATAGGCGGAGCGAGAACCGCTCTTTTTAACTATCTTTTCGCCACGCATAATAAAGGTGTCTTTATCTTACGAATCGAAGACACTGACAGATCGAGATCAACGGACGAGTTTATCGACGCAATCCTTGACGGCATGAGCTGGCTTGGTCTGGCCTTTGACGAAGGTCCTTACAGACAGACGGATCGAAGCGAGGTCTATAAAAAATACCTGAATAAACTCATTGACAGCGGAAAGGCCTATTATTGTTATTGTTCCGCCGAAGAGCTGGAAGAGAGGCGAAAAAAGGCTCTGACAGAGGGCGGCTCGATCAAGTATGACGGAAGGTGCAGAAATCTGACCTCACCGCCCCCTGATCGCCCCCCCACTGTCAGATTCGAAATGCCTCGTACAGGAGAAACTGTAATCAACGACCTGATTAAGGGCTCTGTATCTTTTGACAATGAAACTCTCGACGATTTTATCATCATGCGCTCAGACGGCACATTTACATATAATTTTGTAGTTGTAGCTGACGATATGGACATGGGGATCACTCATATTATCAGAGGAGACGACCACCTCAATAATACGCCAAAGCAGATTCATATGTACAAAGCCCTTGGCGGAGAATCGCCGGAATTCGCCCATTTGCCTATGATTATGGGCTCCGACAAGTCACGCCTGAGTAAAAGACACGGCGCCACATCCGTACAGGCGTACAGAGACCTTGGTTATCTCCCTGAATCTCTTATAAACTACCTGGCCCGTCTGGGATGGTCATCAGGGGATCAGGAGGTTTTTTCAAAAGATGAGTTGATCGAAAAATTTTCTCTCCAAAATGTCGGTAAGTCTGCTGCCGTATTCAACCCGGAAAAACTTCTGTGGTTAAACTCGGAGTATATAAAGGATTGTAATTCCGATAAACTGTCGTCCCTGGTCCTTCCCTTTCTCAAAAGCGAAGGCGTTGCGCCACCGGACTACAGCCCTGACAAGGAGTGGCTTTCAAAATCCGTGTCAACTCTCCGGGAACGATCCAAAACCCTCATAGAGCTTGCCGATTCCATGAGTTATTATATCAAAGAAGAGATAGAGATGGATGAAAAGGCAAAGAAGAAATTCATCAACGAAAAAACCGTACGCTATTTAACAGATGTGCATGAGGGCTTGTCAGGACTGGCGGAGTTCTCTGAAAAGAGCCTTGAGGAGTTATTTCTCTCGATAATGGAAAAAAACGATGTGAAGCTCGGTAAGATAGCTCAACCTGTCAGAGTAGCTCTTACGGGAAATACAGCGAGCCCCGGAATATTTGAAGTAATCGAGATAATCGGGAAAGAGAGAGCTCTGAAAAGGTTAAAAAAAGCCATAGAGTCGATATGAACTACATAAGCGTTATAGGGGCAGGGAGCTGGGGTACGGCTCTTGCGAATCATTTAGGAGATAAAGGGCTGGATGTTATGCTCTGGGCCCGTGAAAAAGAAGTTGTCGATGAGATAGCCGGACATGGAATGAATAGTCTATATCTTCCGGGAGTCGGGCTTTCGGAGAATATCGTCCCTGTAAACGATCTTAAAGAGGCTGCTGCAAAGGCCAGATATCTCGTTATAGTCGTACCGACTCAATTTGTGAGAAGCGTTTTTAATGAACTTGCCGCCTATATTCGTAAAGAAGCTGTTATCGTTTCCGCAGCAAAGGGAATCGAAAGAGAATCGCTGAAACCGGTTACTGAAATAATCGAAGAGTATACCGGTAATGACGTTTCGGTGCTATCGGGCCCCAGCTTTGCTCATGAAGTCGCTGCAAAGAAACCTACCGCCGTTACGCTTGCCGTTCAGGAGAGGTCAACAGGTATTATCCTCCAGGAGATATTTAATACGAACTATTTCAGGGTCTATACTCACGACGATATACTTGGTGTCGAATTAAGCGGAGCGTTAAAAAATGTAATCGCCATAGCCGCCGGCATATCGGACGGTCTCGATCTCGGCCTTAACGCAAGAGCCGCTTTAATTACAAGAGGGCTTTCTGAAATTATGAGGCTGGGAGTGAAAATGGGAGCCAAGGAGATGACCTTCACCGGATTAAGCGGCATGGGAGACTTGGTTCTCACCTGCACCGGAAGACTCTCAAGAAACTACTCCACAGGCGTCAGGCTCGGAAAGGGGGAGAAACTGGACGACATTCTGAGCAGCATGAAAAGTGTTGTCGAGGGAATCGCAACAGCAGATTCGGCTTATAAACTCTCCAAGTCACATAGTGTTGAAATGCCTATCGTGGAGCAGGTTTATGAAGTGATCCACAACGGAAAAGACCCTGAAACAGCAGTGATCGAACTTATGTCAAGAAATCTTAAACAGGAATTCGAAATCTAACTTGGTCTACATTTTACATTTTACATTTTACGGTTTACAGTTTACGGTTAAACAGAATATATTGTATTCATGATTGAGTGGCGTGGCTGTTAAGGTATGTGTTCGATTTTTTTCTGTAAACTGTTAACCGTAAACCGTTACCCCCGGTTGTTTAACTCAATAGTAAAGACCGCGCCCATATCGCCGTTTTCTACATAAAGCTTCCCCCCCATATTGTTTTCGATTATTACTTTGGACATATAAAGACCTATTCCTGTCCCCTTTTTAGTTGTTTTAGTGGAAAAGTAAGGATCAAATATTTTTTCTATTATTTCTTCCCCTATCCCGCCTCCGTTATCGGTTATCGTGATCCTGATTATTCCCTCTTTCTCCAGAGAGAGGTTTATCTCTATAAAACCTTTGCTTTCCTTGCTGAGAAACCCCTTTTGCTTTTGATTGGCGATAGCATCTCCGGAATTATTTAAAAGATTTAAAACCACATGTTTAAACTCGTTAGGGTAGCCGCTGACTGTCATGTAGCTGAGATCACATGGCCCGATCTCTTCTATATCCTCAGTCATTTTAGACAGTTTATGGCAACGGCACTTAATTTTTACAAATATCATTCGATTGGCAAGGCTGCATGAAAAAAGCTTTAGGACCTCTTCAATCGCCACTTTGATGTCAAAGGACGATTTCTGTTTACTGGGGACAAAAAAACTTCTGAAATCGTCGATCGTATGTGACATATATCCTGTTTGCAGCATTATTTTATCAACGCTTTCCTTTATATAACTTTCATCTGCTTCATGATATTCATATGCATCCATGATATCCTGAGCTATTGCACTGACAGCATTCAGAGGTTGTTTCCACTGATGAGCAATGACGTTTATCATCTCACCCATGGCAGCCATCTTGGACTGCTGAATCAATAACTCTTCTTTTTGTCTCCGAATTCTGACTTCCTCTTCTACTCTTTTAACGAGATTGTCATTCAACTCCCGAAGCTTCCTGTTCGTTGCTCTCAGCTCGTTCGTTTTTTCTCTTATTTCATTGTTTAAATTCTCATTCCAGTTGGCGATCCTGTTATGAAGTCTTGCAAGAGTAATCATCTGGCCAACAAAATTGGAAAGCAAAAGCATAAGGTTGATAATATTCGCATCAAAGGCCTCGATAAAGGGGTGGCTGAAATTAATGACGCCTATCGTTCCTTCGTCGTTCTTCACCGGTATGGAAAGTATGGACGAAATATTCACTGATTTATTAAACTGTTTAAATCTTTTGTCTTCTTTCACATCGGCAATAAAAATGTGCTCTCCAGTTTGAACCACCTTTCCCGCTATCCCTTCTCCAATCTTGATTGTCATTTCCCTCTGCCTGTTCTCATTCTCCAAAAACCTGTCTCCCCTTCCTCTGCCGGCTACGAGAATGAGATGTTCGCCCTCTTCGTCTTTAAGCATAATGGAGCAGTTTTCGAATTCCAGTTCCTGAGAGAATACATCGAGAGCGTTTTTACACAGAGCGTCTATCTCCTTTACCTCTCTGCCAATATTACCGACTTTAATGAGCGCCGAAAGCGCTCTGATCGACATCTCATAGTATCGCTCCGTTCCGTTAAGCGCCTGAAGATATATTTTCGAATAATTCTCAAAGATTTTAACCTTATTACACTCCTCCATAACCTTTTTCGCAATTTCACGTTCTTCTTCAGACAGAGCGTTAAGAGGTCCGGGGTTGTATGAGCCCTTGGCAAAGGTGTCTGAAAGCCAGTTATAGAGAGAATGGTCACTCATCCTTTAAAAACCTTTTTTTTATTTTCAATTCCATTTCGCCGAATTCTTCCTCCTTTATACTCAATATTTCGAGAGCTGTCCGGTCCAGTGGAAAATTAGCGGATTCGGCTGTGACGCCGACAAAACTACGGGTTACGATGTAATCAGCCAGATGTATGAGAGCTGTCTGTTCTATATGAGATTTTGCCGCAGAAGGTGAGTGATGGTAGAGTACGGTATTTATGATCTGATCGGGAAGCTTCCATTTATCGGCCAGCCATGCCCCTATCTCCGCATGAGTAACACCGGATGCGCTCATTTCCGCCTGGTAGAGATTTTTTTGTATCCTAAATTCCTCCATAATCTTTTGTGATATTTCAGGGAAGTAGCTGTCCAGTATTAGAAAACCAATATCATGAAGTATACCGCTGAGAGAAATATCGTCTATGCCGTCGATTTTTAAAAATTTTCCAAGATAGTCCGAAGTCATGCTCACTGCAAGGGAGTGTTGAAATATCTGTTCAAAGTTTAAAAATTTCCGGCTTCCCTTTGTCTCAAGCACAGTCATCATGGCGATACCGATTGCAATATTTTTAACGTTTAACAATCCGATCCTTATTATCGCCTTTTTGATTGTAGATGTACTGCCTCCGAGCCCGAAAAAAGCTGAATTGGAGAGGCTGAGAATTTTGGCCGTTGTAACAGGATCTTTTCGTATGATCTGCTCCAGCTTGCCGGCGGAACTTGAATCATGGCTTATAACACTTAAAATTTTATGTGCAATGCCCGGTATTGTAGGAAGTTTGGTTATTTTTTGAACCAGAAGCCTGAGGGAATCGTTCATTATTAAAGAAATCTTCTTTCCGTCCAAATTAAGCTGCGAAAGCAGCAATTTATCTCTTACTCCCTCTCCCCCTTTGAAGGGGGAGAGGAGACCTGAAAGGAATTTCTTTGAAATTCCTTTTTATAAATTTAACGCCTTCAGCGGATGTCTTTAAATGTAGCCGCAGGCTTCAGCTTGCGCCCGCGTTCGGCTGACCAACGGTTCGTGCAGGCTAAAGCCTGCGACTACATTTTTTTATCACCTGCAAAGCCGCATTAAAAATAAAAACTCCCGTGCATTAAAGTATAACTCCCACACACACAGATTGTAGCACATACTGCCTGGCGTTTAGGCAATGCAAAAAATGGAGACAGGCACATTTCATTTTACCTCAGTTGGAGGGAATAATACAAAGAAATTTTGTAATTATTAATAAGAGAAAAACGCATCTGTCACAGACAATTTAACCTTTGTAAATAGGAAAGGAAAACTGCTATAGTAATTAAGAGGCAAAAAGCCGGGATATGTAATGGTTGTCCTTTTTTTTGTTTTCTTATGAAAAAGTTAATCGATAATTTTATTAATGCTCTTCAATCAATGGACAGGCTTGCCGTAAAGAGGCATATCGAAGAGCTGTCCGGGGAGCATAAACCTCTTTGGCTTATAGAAAATTTAATTGCTCCTGCACTTACTGCTTTAGGAGAAGGATGGGAAAGGGGTGACGTCGCTCTTTCTCAGGTATATATGAGCGGCAGAATTTGTGAGGAGCTTGTCGATTCCATTCTTCCGCCTGCCGACAATGAGAGAAAAAATCAGCCTCCAATGGCGATAACCGTGCTTGAAGACTATCATATGCTTGGCAAACGTATTGTATACTCTGTGTTACGGGCAGGGGGCTTCGAGTTGACGGATTACGGAAGGCTTTCAACAGACGAACTCGTTGACAGAATAAATTCCGACAAACCTGAAGTGGTGCTCATTTCAGTGCTAATGCTGCCCTCTGCGTTGAAAATCGGAAAGGTAAAAGAGAATATAAATACAAGCACTAAAATAATAGCAGGAGGAGCGCCTTTTATTTTCGATAATGACTTGGGGAAAGAGGTGGGCGTGGACGAGGTCGGTAAAAACGCGTCGGACGCCATTGATATACTAAATAAACTGTCAAGGGTAAGCTCATAATGTCTTCATATACTTCATTGACACGTGTTTTAACAACTTTAAGTCACAAAGAGCCTGACAGGGTTCCCTTTTTTCTCCTGGTGACCATGCACGGCGCAAAGGAGCTTGGAGTAACGATTAAGGAGTACTTTTCTAAAGCTGAAAACGTGGTTGAAGGTCAGACCCGCCTCAGAGAAAAATACAGACACGACTGTATCTACTCCTTTTTCTATGCACCCGTAGAGACAGAGGCTTTTGGAGGTGAAGTAATATACCATGATGACTGCCCTCCTAATTCGGGGATGCCGATTATCTCTTCTGAAAAGGACATAAAAAATCTTGTCGCTCCCAATGTTTATGACACAAAGTGTTTACTCAAAGTCCTGAAGGCAACTGAGATGCTGAAAGGGCGGACAGGCGACGATGCTCCTTTGATAGGCGTTGTAATGTCTCCTTTTTCTCTGCCTGTAATGCAAATGGGATTCGATAAATATTTAGAGATCATATATGAAAGACCTGACCTTTTCGATCTGTTGATGAAAATAAACGAGGATTTCTGTGTTCAATGGGCCAATGCTCAGATAGAAGCAGGTGCAACGGCAATCTGTTATTTTGATCCTCTCTCCTCACCGACAGTGACAGATAGAAAAATTTTTCTGAAAACAGGCTTTGAAATCGCCAAACGGACCATAGCACAAATCAAAGGGCCTGTCGCCACTCATCTGGCGTCGGGGAGATGTCTCCCGATAATCGATGATCTGGTTAAAACCGGAACTGCCGTAGTCGGGACAAGCGCGATGGAAGATATTTCCCTTCTTAAGAATTCATGTCGAGGAAAACTTACTGTTCTTGGTAATCTGAACGGCATCGAGATGCGCAGATGGACGTCCGATCAGGCAGAAGAGATTGTAAAAAACACTCTGGCAGGAGCCGGTCACGGCGGAGGGTTCATACTTTCCGATAATCACGGAGAAATCCCCTGGCAGGTTCCTGACAACGTCTTAATGGCGATTTCCGATGCAGTCCATAAGTGGGGAGTCTATCCTTTGGATTGGGTAGAGGATTATTACTCAAGTGTATAATCATTTATTAATGGTTTGTGACAACTTTGTCGATGAAATTGCTTCACTGAACCTTGATTCGGACTTTGAGGGAATCGTTACAGCCTCCTTTCCCGCCCATTGCGGTATTCCTTCCATCTCATCCAGTAAACTGACCGATGTCATCAGGGAATATGATGGTGCTTATACCTGCTGCGATGTCTTTAGCGGCTCTTGCATTTATACAAACGATGGAGTCAATTTACAGGACTGCACCCTTACCAGACTGCCACAGTGTTTTTATCTGTTTGCAAACCACAAAATTATTGACGGATATCTTGAAAAGGGGGCCTACCTTTTAACACCCGGATGGCTGGGAAAGTGGAGAGATAAAATCGGCGCCATGGGGTTTGATCAGGAGCAGGCTCGTGAATTTTATGGCGAATCGATCAAAAGGCTTACTTTGCTGAATACGGGAGTAGGCGTCGATACATACGATAATTTTTCCGATTTTGCGAATTTTCTGAACCTGCCGACCGATGTCGTACCTGTTGGCACAGAATACTTTCGTTTGTTTCTGACCAATTTTATTTTACAAAGAAAGCTCTCAGTCAATGAAAAAAGGAACAAAAAAGACTTATTGCACGAGAGGGAGAAATCATCAGGGTATGCAACAGCCATAGATCTTCTGAATACGCTGGCCCTCACAAAAAATGAGCCTAAAGTAATCCGACATATCATGGATGTCTTTAAAATGCTCTTTTCTCCCGGAAAACTCTTTTTTTTACCCCTCTATAATGGAAAACCCGGAGAAATCATCTCTGCACAGGATTCCAAATCTTTTAATACAAACATTGCGGAGAGTCTTGCCGTTTTTAATAAAGAATACCAACATACCTTATCGGGCGCCGGTTTTCGCCTTTCCTTAAAAAACAGGGATGAAGTACTTGCCGTTATGGAAATAGACGATATCGCATTCCCCCAATACCTGGAGCCTTACCTGAATATGGCTCTTAATATAGTGAATGTGTGTGCAATGGCCCTGGACAATGCCCGTGTCTATGAAAAACTATATATGCAAAACGCAGAGATAGTTGCTCAAAACAATCACTTACAGGAAACGCTCGACGAATTGCGTCTTACGCAACAACAGCTCATAGAAGCCGAAAAAATGGCCTATTTGGGAAACCTGGTGGCGGAAGTGGCCCATGAGATCAACACCCCTGTAGGAGTTGGCATAACCGCTGCCTCTGGTCTGACGGAAAAAACAAAAACCCTGGACGGCCTTTTCGGGGAGAAAAAAATGAAACGCTCCGATCTGGAGAGCTACCTCCTTTTTGCAGATAAAGCAGGCGCTCTCATCCTGAACAATCTGCAAAGAACCGCAGAACTGGTTAAAAGTTTCAAACAGGTTGCAGTCGATCAGGCCTGTGAAGAAAAAAGGCGCTTTCATTTTAGAAGTCACATACAAAAAATCATAGACTCACTTGAGCCGAAATTAAACTCGAAAAATATTATGATAAATCTCGATTGTGAAGAGCAAATAGAGATAGAGAGTTGTCCCGGACTATATGCGAAAATTTTTTCCAACTTGCTGCTTAATTCCTTTATTCACGGTTTTTCCGGCAGGGACAAGGGATATATAAATATAGATGTTGAATTTGTTAACAATACTCTCCACATAAGCTACAGGGACAACGGCTGCGGCATACCTGAGGATTTCCTGCCGCGAATATTCGATCCCTTTTTCACCACAGATAAGCAGACAGGCTCCGGACTCGGTATGCACATCGTGTATAATATCATTATTCAAAAATTGAATGGCGTCATTAACTGTAACAGCGAACAAGGAAAAGGCGTATTATTTAATATCAATATTCCTATGAGCGAAATATAGAAATGTTTGATTCCGATATAGAAGATATCTTTGCCGAAGAGGATCCCGTCGATTCCTCGAAAAAACCTGAATCATGGAAAATTTTGGTAGTTGATGATGACGAAGACGTACATACAGTCACTCATCTCTCTCTTGAAGATGTCGTTTTTAAAGATAAATCAATAGAGATACTGGACGCCTATTCTGCGCAAGAGGGAATGAATATCTTTCGTGAGCAACAGGATATCGCCCTGATACTCTTGGATGTTGTGATGGAGGCTTACACCTCAGGACTCGATTTGATTAAATTTATACGTGAAGAGCTGAAAAACAATATCGTCAGAATAGTCCTGAGAACCGGTCAGCCCGGATACGCCCCTGAGAAAAAGGTAATGCTCGATTACGAGATAGACGATTACAAGACAAAAACCGAATTGACTCACGACCATTTGTTTACAGTGGTTATTTCCAATCTTCGTTCATATAATGCTCTTAAAAGACTTGATGAATATAACAGGAGACTGGAAAACATGGTGGAAGAGAAGGTCGGGGAACTAAAAAGAATTAATTCCTATCTCCAAAAGGCGGAAGAGGAATTAAGACGGTCTAACATCCAATTGGAACTGCGAGTGAAAGAAAGAACTGTTGAGCTTATAGAAGCCAACAAAAAACTCCGTGAAGCTCAACGCATTGCACGTCTTGGAAGTTGGGAGTGGGACATAGAAAAAAATACATTCAAATGCTCCAATGAAATATGCAGTATATTCGGTTTAAAAGGACAAGAGTATAAAGCAACTTATGATACTTTTCTAAATGCCATGCATCCTGAAGATATGGCCTATGTAAAAAAAACCGTAAATAATGCTTTAAATAACAGCACCCCATATTCTATGGACTATCGAATCATATTGCCGGACAACTCAATCTGTTTTGCCCATGAGGAAGGGAAGGTCTTTTGCGATGAAAAGGGAAATCCGATACGAATGATAGGAACGGTTAATGATGTGACTGCCATCAGGAAAGCTCATATAAAAATCGAAGAAGAGATCAGGTATCGTTTACATATAGAAGACAGTCTGGTCCTGTTATCAAGAACATTCGCAGCGACAGAAAGTCCTGACTTTTCGAAAACTCTTGTTTTTTTAAGAGACCTCTTTAAAATACATAATGCATGGATATTTATTTTTAATGGTGATGACGCTTGCGTGAGGAAAATGTATTCTATCGGTGAGGGAGAAAAGAATCAGCCGGAGAATTTTCAAGAACAAAGAAATCATTTCCCCTGGTTTTATAAAAGAGTCATGCAACTTGAAAACATCGTAATATACGATACCGATAACATGTTGGAGGAAGCCGGGAGGGAAAAGCAATTTCTATTAACTCACAATGTAAAATCTTTCTTAGGTGTTCCCATTAACATTAGCAGAGACAGGATTTACGGATTTACGGCAATAGGATCAATCGACAGAGGTCATGATTGGTCTAAAGAGAATTTACGAGTACTCCGTATTGTTAATGAAATGATGGCGAATTATTTTAATAGAAAGGAATCACAGGAAGAGATTATAAGACGTCTTGGAGAAAAAGAGGTGCTTCTAAAGGAAATCCATCACCGGGTTAAAAATAATCTGCAGCTGGTTACTTCTTTGCTCTATCTTCAATCAACAAGGATAACTAACAAGGAAGTAAAAGAGATTCTTAATGAGAGTCAAAACCGAATACAATCAATGGCAATCATTCATGAAAAACTCTATCAATCGGAAAACTTCGCGAGCATTAATGTCAGAGACTATTTTGAAGAATTAAGTAGTATGCTTTTTAATACATATAGAGATAAATTAGGGGTTGTAAACTTAAAGTTAAGTATTGATAACATACAGATTGGCATTACGCAGGCAATTCCCTGTGGATTGATTATAAACGAGCTGATATCCAACTCCTTGAAATATGCATTCTCCAATATAGATAAGCAACAGGGAGAGATTGAGATTCGTATGACACAAAACAAGAATGAAAAAAAGTATACTTTAGTCGTCAAAGATAATGGAATCGGTTTCCCTGAAGAGATAGACTTTAGAAAAGCAAAATCATTGGGAATGACACTTTTAACAGCACTTTCCACAAAACAACTCAGAGGGAACATAGAACTTAATAATACAAATGGAACAGAGTTTATCATTGTTTTCTAAAGAGGCGGCAAAAAAATGCTCTTCCACAAATCCTTCATTTTATATGAACACTGAAAAAATATAAACATGTCCGCTTTCGATATAGAAGAAATTTTTGCAGAAGAGAATTCCGTCGATTCCTCGAATAAATCTGAATCGTGGAAAATTCTGGTAGTCGACGATGACGAAGACGTACATACAGTCACTCATCTTTCTTTAGATGATGTCGTCTTTAAAAAAAAATCGATAGAGATACTGGACGCCTATTCTGCTCAAGAGGGGATGAACATCTTTCGTGAGCAACAGGATATTGCTCTGATACTCCTGGATGTTGTGATGGAAGCCTACTCCTCAGGACTCGATTTAATTAAGTTTATACGTGAAGACTTGAAAAACAATATCGTCCGTATCGTACTGAGAACCGGTCAGCCCGGATACGCCCCGGAGAAAAAGGTAATTCTCGATTACGAGATAGATGATTACAGAACAAAAACCGAATTGACTCACGAACATTTGTTTACATTGGTCATTTCCAATCTTCGTTCATATAATGCTTTTAAAAGACTTGATGAATACGGCAGGAGACTTGAAGATATGGTGGAGGAAAAAACAAAGGAACTAAAAAAAATCAATTCCGATCTTCAAAGCGAGAAGGAAAAACGTATGGAAAAGGAGATGATGTTAATGCAGCAGTCCAGGCTGGCTTCTGTTGGGGAGATGATAGCAGCGATCGCTCATCAGTGGAGACAGCCTTTGAATGCCGTGGGCCTCGTTATTCAGGATCTGAAAGACGCCTATGTTCATAATGAATTTACAGCGGAATATCTCTATAAGGCTGTAAACAAAAGCATGACGCAGCTTAATTACATGTCAAATACAATCAATGACTTCAAGAACTTTTTTAAGCCCTCAAAGACAGAGAGTCTCTTTAAACCCGATCAAGCGATAAAGGACTCTCTATCCATCATTTCTGCTCAACTAAAAAATAATTTTATCAAAATCGACTATCAAAACAAAGCAATGAAGGAGACACTTATTAGGGGTTATCCCAGCGAATTCGCACAGGTCATAATCAATATATTGAACAATGCCAGAGACGCCATTCTCGATGCAAGGGAAAAAGGAACCTTATCGAGGAACGAGGGAGAGATCGCTATTGAGATGTATAATAATGACAAAGGCACGGTTATCGACATAAGTGACGATGCAGGTGAGATTCCTGATCAGATATTAAATAGAATATTCGATCCCTACTTTACAACAAAGGAATCGCACAAAGGAACGGGAATAGGATTATATGTAGCAAAAACGATAATAGAGACCAATATGGGCGGAAAGCTTTTAGTGGAAAACAGAGAAGGAAGCGTGACTTTTACAATTGAACTGTGAACATGACTGTCTGTGGTACGTACGATAATTGAAAAACAGTATTCAGTCGGAAATTCAATCTTGGTTTAATCACATTTATGAAAAGAAGTCTCTAAACTATCTGAGACCTCCCGAAGCGTATTCTGTCTTTCTTGATCTCATGAAGCCGGTTAAAGGTTGCGCCATGCTGGATGTAGCCTGTGGTCCCGGATTGTTGCTGAAAGAGGCATCCAAAAGAGAACTCACAGCTTACGGAGTGGATATCTCCGATAAAGCCTTGGCAATGTCTCACGATATCGCTCCCGAAGCAAATGTGTTTATCGGAAATGCCGAGAGCCTTCCTTTCAGAGCGGAGAGCTTCGATTATATTACCTGCATAGGATCACTGGAGAGAATAATCGATCTCCGAGCGGCGCTGAAGGAGCAGCTGAGAGTCGCCGCGCCGAATGCGCTTTTTTGTTTTATGACTCGAAATTCCCATACATTTACATGGCAGGTATTTATGAGATTACTAAGGCTTAGAAACCGCAGAGCCCGTCAAAACGCCGCAAGCCTCGGTAAGTGGAAAAGCGTTTTTCATGATCAGGGATTCAAGATATTACGTATAATTCCCGATCAATGGCCTCTTATAAAAAGAAATCGTCTTTGGGAAAAAATCGGCTTCACTGGAAAAAAAAATGGCCTACTAAAGGGCGTATTACCCCTTAGATTTTCAAATGAGTTTATTTTTCTTCTAAAAAGAGCATCCAAAGATGAAGCTGAGAATCGTAAAGGCGCCGGCGAATTGTACGACTACTTATCAAAATATATGTATTTGATGAATCTTATTTCGCCGGCAGTCGGAACTTCACCGCCTGTTCACAAAAGACTGCGCCTTCAGGGAACGGGACGGCTAAAGGCAATAGATTCCGGGGTGATTGTAAATACAGACCGCTGGATATCGAGACAATTGGATATTCCCGACAAAGAGATAAATGTCCTTGACACAGGATGCGGATTCGGCTCGACACTCTTTGAAATCAGTAAGACTATCAAAGGCCGATTCGAAGGCCTGTCGACCAGTCCCTTTCAGATAGAAAAGGCCTCGAATTTCGCCAAAGGACTTGGAGCCGTCGACAAATTCAAATTTTGCTGCCAAAGCTATGACGAACCATTAGAGAAAAAATATGACTTAATTATTTCAGTCGAATCACTTATCCACTCAAAAGATCTACAGTCAACAATAAAGAATATCGCCTCTGCTTTGAGACCGGGAGGCGTATTCATGGTGCTTGAGGATATGGCCACCCATAATGCAGACATGGAAACAGGCGAGGCTGAGGCTTTCAAACTTGCCTGGAGTCTTTATAGTATCTACACAGTCGATGACTTTACATCCGCCATCTCTTCGGCAGAACTTGAGATCGTAGAAAAACGCGACCTCACATACATGACGCCACACAGGAGCCTCGCAACTCTGAACCTGCTTTTAAGAGTATTCTCAACCCTTACGCCATCTCCTCGCTTCCGACCATTAAGACACCTGCACCGCGCTTTTTATGGAGGATTTATACTTGAATCGTTTTATGCGAAAAAAATGTTCCACTACATCTTTTTAAAGGCCAGGAAAAATATTGCATCCTGAATTTTGCAGATACTTCATCCCCCCAAAAGCCATCAGCTATTTATTACAATACTTTACATTTCAAAACACATTCACTGAAAGTTGGTATTAAGTTTGTTTTTCTTGCATTTTTTTTATAAAAAAGGATAGTAACTACTTAGGTGTATAGACTGAATAACTGAGTAGTTACAACTTAACTATATATTATGTTTTTTCAACATCTCATTTAACAGCAAATGATTGAGACAGAAAATTTAATCCTACGAGATTACACATTAAACGATCTGGAAAAATTCTCTGAAATGAATGAAGACCCAAAGTTTCAGAGATTCTATAGCGAAGAAGATTGTTCTCCTGAAAAATGCCGTGAACTTATAGCTATCTTCAGTTTGGAGAAAAATACGACCCCACGCACAAATTACAATCTTGTTATTACTTTAAAATCTGACCCAGGTTTCATTGGGTGTACAGGGATAAGATTGGAGAGAGATTATCAGGCATCGGTTGGTTGTGCTTTGACGAGAAAATTCCAAAATATAAAAATCGCTAAGGAAGCAATGCTTGCTATAGCAGACTTTGGATTTAATCACCTGAATGCTCATAGAATTTATGCTGAAACAATCTCAGATAATAAAGCGGCAATCGCTTTATGTCGTAAAATAGGTATGCGAAGAGAAGCTGAATTTGTTCAGCACAGGTACTTCAAAAACAAGTGGTGGAACACATCAGTTTTTGCGTTGTTAAAGTCCGAGTTCCACGAACAAAGATGGAGGATGGATGGAGTCAGCCCTTGAATATTGAGGTATAGGGGGAAAGGGACATGCAAACAATTAAGGAATGAGAGGGGGAGGACAGGCAAAAACAATTAACCTCTGATTTTTCAGTAATTTAAAAGTTACTATACATAAACATCAGTTATTTTTTCATTTTAACAAAAAAACTGTTTTAGATAGTGCTTCAACTTAGTTAAACTGCCATTAATGATGGAACCAATACTTTCAGTTATCTTTTTTTTGACAGGATATGGTTATGAACCAGTTAGAGAATGGCTGAAAAGCTTAGAGAAGGAAGATAGGAAAAAAATCGGTGAGGATATAAAGCTAACGTGGGGTAGCAGTGAATCCATTCGTTTTTACTACTACTGAAACACTTTTTCCGGGTACAAATCTGCGCCTGATTTATGAATTGGTGTCATAATATTTTCCTTGAGGTCAGGTGTTCTGAAATTACCCTCTTTGCATTTCATACTCATATCATCTTCGACTGAACTTCAATCGCAAAATGCTCAAAAGAGCTCTGCTATTCCTCCGCTTTTGCTCAATCAGTTCAACCGAATATGATACAATTCTGAACGCCAACAGACCAATTTATTTTTGCGCAGACCCTTAGTTGAAGGCTGACCGCTGACCGCTGATAGCTGACTGCTGTTTTTCGGTTTTAAATAACTGCCCATTTGCGTTTTAAATTCGTCAGACCCAGTTCTCCGGTCGGATTTTCCAGGGAAAACATTCCGGTCCTGTGCATGTCGTATTGATGACCGGAGTGCTCGTCAGTAAATATCACTATGAAATAATATTGCCCGGACAGCAGCGGTAACGACGGAAATCTGATGGTCACCTCCCGGCCGTCACAGAGAGGCAGAGCTGTCAGTCCGTCTGTTTTTGTGCTGAAGCAGAGTATGGGCAGATCATCGTTTCTGTTGATCTCTATTCCTATATTTATTCTTTTTCCCGACGCCTGTGCAGTCATACGTATTTTTATGTTTAAAATCACTTCGGAACCGCTCTCTAATGAATGTACATGTCGGCCTTCTTTGTCGGTTACTCTGACCTCTTCGGTCCATACTTTTTTTTGCGCGTTTCTGTCCTTCTCTGTTTCTGAACGCGATATATTCGTTTCCGAGTCTCTCTCCCTCACTTGGTCAAGGTAAGCGTTTATTACATCAAAGGAATTGCCGGCCTCTGCGATTGTTCCTTTTTTTAACCAAATCGCTTTTTTACACAATTCCTGAACCAAATAGAGGGAGTGGCTGCAAAACAAAATCGATTTGCCGCGGTTTTTGAAATCCACTATCCTGTCAACGCACTTTTTCTGGAAGTGTTGATCGCCTACGGACAATGCCTCGTCTATGATCAGAATATCGGGATCGATACTTGTCACTATCGAGAAAGCCAGGCGTACATACATCCCCGATGAGTACGTTTTTACCGGTCTTTCGATAAAATCTCCAAGTTCCGAGAAATCGTAGATATCCTCCTTTTTCACTTCAATCTCATGCTTTGTCAGACCCATTAAGTATGCATTGAGATAGATATTTTCCTCGCCTGTTAGTTCGGGATTAAAACCTGCTCCCAGCTCAAGAAGGGCAGCTGCTTTACCGTTAATTGCGATTCGGCCTGACGTATGTTTCAGCACGCCTGCCATTATTTTTAAAAGCGTGCTCTTCCCGGCGCCGTTTTCTCCGATAATACCCAATGTCTCACCTTTGGACACTGAGAAAGAAAGGTCTTTTAGGGCGAAAAATTTTTTGTGGAGAGGTTTTCTCAGGAGTATCTCTTTGACTCTTTGCCGTGGTGATTGATAAATCCTGTATACCTTGCTAAGTTCCTCAGCTTCGATGACATTCATAACCAGTCCGCAAATTCGTCTCTGAGCTTATAAAATGTGATTGCGCCAAAAATAAAAAAGAATAGCGCCCATAATCCTGTCAGTATCAGTAAATGTCTTTCTCCCAGGGAGCCTTGTAAAAAAAGCGCCTGATAAATTGAAACAAGGGGGTACAAAGGATTTATATACATGACTTTTTTTGCCCACTCAGGGAGCATGGGAATCGAATAGAGAATAGGAGTGAGAAAGAGCCAGAAATTTGTTACAATGTGTACGAGCTGAATGACATCTCTGAACAAGACGGAGATGGCGGAGGTGAAAAAGACGATTCCCAAAGTGAAGAATATTTGTAATGCTACTGCCAGAGGGAATTTATAAAGCGCTTCCACAACGCCTCCAATGATTACCTTATACAGCATCAGGGCCAGAAGCGCAACTCCATAGCTCAAAAAAGGAGTAAGCACTGCTTTGGCAGTCAGTATTTCTGCGGGAATGGTCGTTTTCTGAATGAGATTTGCGTTTTCAAGGAGTGAGGAAGTGCCTCTTAATAATCCCTCGGACATAATAATCCATGGGAAAAGACCGGCCATCATGTAAATTGCCGACATGTCCTGGCCGGAAAAGGAGCTTACGCGCAGTTTAAAAATATAGAGGAAAACAAAAAGATATACGCCGATCATTAATACGGGATGAACGAAATTCCAGAGCAGTCCCCCTATCGAGCCGGCGAATCTCCCTTTTATCTCCCTCACGATCATCTGCCACAATATGTGACGACAGCGATATAGATTAGCCGGGATGATGAAAGGTGCTGAAAAGAGATCTTTGAAGTATGCAATTTTAGACATAATTAACGGACTTTAAGTTTAACTCAAGTCTTTGACTCTTATCAATCGTTATATTGGTTATAAATATTAAAAACAGCATTTAGCTGTCAGCCATCAGCTATCAGCTCTTTAATCGCAACACTTTATGGTTCAAAACAGATTCACCTTTGCATTTCATACTCATATCATCTTCGACTGAATTTCAATCGCAAAATGCTCAAAAGAGCTCTGCTATTCCTCCGCTTTTGCTCAATCAGTTCAGCCGAATATGATACAATTATGAACGCCAACAGACCAATTTATTTTTGCGCAGACCCTTATGATATAATAGCAAGAGTGAGATTTGTATGTCTGATTCGAGTATTTACCTAAACATTGCATAAAATAACCATAAAATTAAAAACGATACGTAGGACAGGCGAGACGCCTGTCCTACGGCCCATTAGTCATATAACGATGGGAATACAATAGAGATATTAGATAATATTATTGTTTCAGTGAATTTCAGGCTATTCCTGAAATCCACTTTTAATGTAGTTCTGTGGCAGCTCTTATATCTCTTTATCTCCTTGATTTATAAGGTTTTTTAAACTTTTTAATCGATTTTTATGCAACTGTAAGGTTTACATGCAAGGGATTTTCATATTATAAAAGGAGGTTTTACTATGGTGAGAAGACTTTTTTTATCATTTCTTTTGATCAATCTGTTGTTTGCCGGCGTTGCTTTTGGCGTCATTACAGAAAAACAGGTGGTCGATCTTGTACAACAAACCTGCTCAGATATGGCCGGTAATGCAAATAAGACGATACAGGGGATCAACGACGGGCGCCATCCGTATAAAAACAAGGACGATAACACTCTGTATGTATATGTATTCGATACGGATTTAAATATTATTGCCCATTATAAGAGCTCTCTGGTCGGTGAGAATCACAGGGGAAAGCCAGATGCCGGGGGGAAATTGTTTAGGGACGAGATACTGGAAGGAGCGTTAAAAAATGGTGAAGGATGGGTGGAATATGTTTATGAAAAGCCCGGTGAAGAGGGAATATTCAATAAAAAGGCGTATTACAGATTAATTAAGGGAAGCGATGGAAAGAGATATATCGTTGCCTCCGGTTTGTATTTGAACTAAACAGCGGTTACACAAAAGAGAGGCTTCCAGCCTCAAAGTGAACCCCAAGATGAGGAACCATAATGAAACCCCTGTGTTTTGTTTTAATACCTTTGGGAAATAAGACGGACCTCTCCGGGAAGACGATCGACTTTGACGCCCTGTACAATGATTTCATGGTGCCGGCAATCAAGGACGCCGGTCTTAAACCGCTACGCGCCGATGAGGAGATGACCGGCGACATTATACATAAGCCGATGTCTGAGCGTTTTATTCTTTGCGAATATGCCGTGGTCGATCTCACAACTGCCGGCGCCAATGTTTTTTACGAACTGGGTATCCGCCATGCTCTACGAAATTGGAGCACCGTACTTGTTTACTCTGAGGGAGGCGGCCGGTTGCCATTTGATGTATCGTCTCTCAGAGCACTACCCTATAAGCTGACGGGAGATGGTAAGCCGACAGATATTGCTTCCATAAAAGTTGCTTTGCGATCTCGCTTGAACGAGGCAAAGGAAGCGAAAGGCGGCAGTTCTCTTTATCAGCTTGTTGAAGACTTTCCCGATATCGATCACACCAAGACCGATGTTTTCAGAGACCGCGCCAAATACTCGCAACAACTGAAAGAGAGATTGGCGGAAGCGCGAAAGGATGGGCTCGATGCACTGAAGGCAATTGAAGTATATCTCGGTACGATAGGAAACATCGAATCAGGCGTGGTCCTCGATTTGTTTTTGTCATACAGGGCAGTCAAAGGATGGCGGGAGATGATTGATTTGGCTGGGAGAATGGCGCCCCCTCTTGCAGCAACGGTAATGGTCCGGGAACAATTGGCCCTGGCGCTGAACAGGAAAGGGGAGCGGGACAAAGCAGAGAGCATCCTTCTTCGCTTGATTGAAAGGAGAGACCCCGGCAGTGAAACGTACGGTATACTCGGGCGCATTTATAAAGATCGCCATGAAGAGGCCATGAAAAAAGGAGAGAATTCAGCGGCTAAAGCATTTCTCGACAGGGCGATCGATTTTTATCTGAAAGGTTACGATGCAGACATGCGTGACGCTTATCCCGGAATCAATGCTGCAACGATGATGGAACTTCAAGAACCGCCCGATCCGAGAAGGGAGGCTTTGATTCCTGCCGTGACCTATGCCGTTCAGTTAAAAATTAAATCGGGCAAGCCTGATTATTGGGATTATGCGAGCCTTTTGGAACTGGCCGTGCTTGCCAATCACAAACAATCGGCAATAGACGCCCTTGGTAACGTCCTTACATCAGTTCGGGAAATCTGGGAGCCCGAGACAACGGCAAGGAATCTGAGACTCATTCAGGAAGCAAGAAAAGCAAGAGGTGATGACGTTGATTGGACGTCAGAGATTATAGAGGAATTAAAAAGAAAGGCGGAGTCAATGGAGGATTTACATTGAGTTTGTATTTGCCGGTTCTTTTGACACTTCCTTTATAAGACGCTCCATTTCGTTTTTACCGTCTATACTGAAGACTCTTCGTTTCAGATCCTTTGACGGCATTCCCCTTACATACCAGGCAAAAAACTTTCTGAATCCGATTACACCCCGCCTCTCTCCGTAAACGGATATATTTAAATCAAGATGATCTTTCATGATTTGTACCGTATCGCTGATTTCACGACGGGGAGGAAGTTTCCCGCTGATCAGATAGTCGGCAGTGTCACGAAATATCCAGGGGTTACCAAGTCCTCCCCTTGCAATGCCGACACCGTCGCATCCTGTTTCGTCAAATATCTTTTTAATGAGAACAGGCGAAAGGGCGTCGCCGTTTGCAATGACCGGTATATGGAGAGCGTCTTTTACTTGTCTTATTATATTATAATCTACATGACCGCTGTACCCCTGAGAGCGTGTCCTGCCATGTATGAACAGGGCGCTTACACCTGCATCCTCCGCCATCAGGGCGACATCCCGCGCGTTAATCGACGTTTCGTCCCAGCCTGAACGTATTTTTACCGTGACAGGTCTGTTTGTACAACGGACAATCGTTTTTAAGATTTTTTGAAGTTTCAGAGGGTCCTTGAGAAGACCGGCGCCTCTGCTTTTGGATACGACTTTTCTTACCGGACAGGCGGCATTAAAATCGATTATATCGAATGAGCGTGGCGCCGCCATTTCGACGGCCCGTTCGACAATATCGGGGTCGTCTCCCATAAACTGCACGCCCAAAGGTCTGTCATCTACAGAGGAGTTCATCATATGAAATGTGTTTTTATTGCCGTGGACAAGCGCATTGCTGCTTATCATTTCAGTAAAGGCAAGACGACAGCCAAAGGTCCTGTTGATCAGGCGGAAAGGGAGATCGCTGATACCGGACATGGGAGAGAGGACGATAGGGAAGGGAAGTGAAATATCGCCGATTCTAAGCACAGGTCGTTAAAATATCTATGCCGAACTCTCCAAGGTTCTTCGATAGTTCGCACAGTGGCAATCCTACAACATTAAAAAAGTCGCCTTTGATTTTCTCTACAAAAAGCGCCCCCATACCTTGAATGGCATATGCGCCGGCCTTGTCGAGCGGCTCTTTTGTGTTTATATAGGCTTTTATTTCTCTGCTGTCAATCTTTCTGAAATATACTTTTGTAGACACCGATTGGGAGAATATATTGCCGCTTTTGCTGTCAATAATGGTAAAACCGGTGATTACCCGGTGTTTTTCTCCGCTCAACATCAGCAGCATCTCTTCCGCCCGTTCGGGAGTGTGAGGTTTGCCGAGGAGGTTATCATTAAATACGATAAACGTATCGGCAGCAATTATTACGGAGTCTTCATATTTCACTGCCACAGTTTCGGCTTTTTTGAGAGAAATATGTTTTGCAAGCTCTCCGGGTTTTAAGGGCAGAGTAAGGTCCTCTTCATAATCACTTACATGCACATCGAATTTTAAGCCCGTTATTTCCAATATCTCCCTTCTCCTGGGAGAAGCCGATGCAAGGATTATTTTTCGCATTAAATATTAACGTATTTTTAAGCCGGCCTTTAATTTTACTTTGTCACATTATGATTGGGAAGCGACCATGGACAGGCGAGACGCCTGTCTTACCGACAATTTTAGCAATTACAGACCGGAGAACAGGCGTCCCGCCTGTCCTTATATTGATAAACGTTGCTTTTTGAGTAATGTAACAAAGTAGAATTAACAGGGAACTCCTTTAATATCGAGGTCGCACAATTTTTTGGCTATAGAGCGAGCCGTACTTTCTATCAACTCATTCAGCTGTTCGCTTAATGCCATGGCAAGGTCTTTTATGTCGTTGCCGGCGATGCTCTTTTGTCTCGAAAGTCTTTCACTGTATATTTTCCGGCCCTCCGGGGAGATTAGTTCTGCATTAAACTCTATAAATCCGAAAACGTTTTCCCTCTCCTCTATTCTTTCAAAACGTTTCAGCTCAACCTTCAATTTATAGGCATCGGCCGGTAGTACTCTTTTTATATCCACATCTCCGAAAGTGGCGTTTAATAAGGGATTCGCTTTAATTTCCGATGCAGTCATTTTAACGGGACTTGACTCCCATTTGGAATAATTCAACAGGGTCAATTCATATTTGGACGAACGGACAGCGATAAATGGCTGGGTCAGATACTTAGGGCCGCTTACGTCAACAGCCAATGTGAGGTCGTTGTTTTTTTCATACCTTATCTCTTCGTGGGGAATGTAAATACTGTATATACGCGCACTTGGGGCCGAACATGAAGTTGTTACGATTATTAAAAATATCGATAAAAATAAATGCTTCATTTGGATGCTCCTATATTTCTTACTCAACACCTTCTCCTTCTCTGTAAATAATCCTCCATGGATTTGTCTTTAACTCGACAAGAACTTCATTAAGTTGCTCTGTAGAGAGTATCATCTCTTCAAAGAGTACATCGAGATTCGCGGAATGGAGTTCAATTACGGTTTTCAAAGTATCGGAGGTGGTGTCAATTGCAGCCGATGTATCTTCAATGCTCTCTATCGTCTCCCTGGAAGCTTTGGCCGCGTCTTCTATCGCCACAATCGCGGCTGTCGCCGACTCGGCGGCTTCATTGGTTTTGGCGATTAAACTTGTTATCTCCTCTTTATTGTCTTTTATTAGATCGTCCAAATCGCCAAGTACTTCACTGACTCCTTCTGTCGTTTCCAGGAGAGCGCCTGTGATTTTGTTTATATTCGCAGTTCCTGTTTCCAGTGTCATGTTGAGGTTGTCGAACAGTAAGTTTATGTTTTCAATGGAGTTATCGGTGACAAGTTTGTCGATCTTCTCCATCACGGCATTGATTCTTTCCGATATTTCAATAAGTTTGAGCAGCACCATATTGAATTGTACAGGTATGCCCGAAGGCAGGGTGTCGCCGTCTTTGTGGAGCTCTTTGGAGAGATTGTCAATAGTGAGAAGGAGGTAAATTTCGCCAATAAATCCCTGTTGAGCGATCATTACCTTCGTGCCCTTAAATATTCTTGTATCCTTTTTTACTTTGAATACAATCGTTACATTACTGTCAGGAGTTTCGGGAGGTATAACAGAGGATACTTTACCGATCTTTACGCCACCGAGCCGCACGTGAGCACCGGGCTCAAGACCGGATGTGTTGATGACATTTATCTTATAGGTGTCAAATTCATTGGTAAAATCCCTTCCGCTTAAGAGTATGACAGAGGCTGTCAGTAACGTCAGGGCCGAGAGAACGATTACGCCTGCTTTAATTTCCTCTTTCATATAAGCCATGTTTACATATTATATTTTCAATGTTTATTCGATCAGTTCGTCAATGCGGTGCAACTCATTTTCCTCTAAATTGAACTCAAAAATCTCTACATCCTCGATCATATGCTCTTCATTGCACGTACCTGTCAACGGGGTAATTTCTTTTTGAGTCAGGTAGCGGAAGAGTATCTGTTCCCTGGTTTTTTCGTATCTTTCGGCGCATTGTCCGATTATATAGCTGCTTAAAATATGAGGATTGGCAGTGAGTGTCCAAAAGCTCTGATACCTTATCCCTTTTTTGTTACACCAGATTCTTAAATCGCGGTCATAGTCCGTTTGTGAATTAAAACGGTTCTGTACCACGGCAGGCTTTATTTTCGCCATGGACCAAAGATACTCCAAAATTGGTAAGTGGTAGCAGTTGCTGATACCTAGCTGCCGGCTTCCCCCATTGTTATATACATCCTCCATTGCACGCCATATCTCTGTCAACGATTCTAAAGGTTCTACAGGAGAGTGAAGCACATAAGAATCGACATAGGGAATACCAAGGTTCTTCCGAGTCATGGCAAAAGACTGACTGACCTGTTCTTTTAAGGGGGCATTCGGATCGTAGGGAATGCTTTGAGGATTGTGGCCTCCGATCGGAGTGAATTTGGTTTGGATAAAAAGATTTTCCCTGGAAACGTTCTGTTGTCGGAACAAGTGATTCAGTGCTTCTCCTACAAGGTCTTCCCGGTAATGACGCGGCTGGCAGGCCGTATCGATTGCGCTAAAACCCAGTGTTACAGCCTGAACAACTAAATCTGCCGTTCGCTCTTTTTTCCACGCCGTGCCGTAAATTAACTGTGGCATGTCGATATTGGCAATTGTTTTTATGGTGCTTATTTTTTTCGACGTCATAATTTTTTCACCTGTCCCCGAACTCTGTGAACAGTTACTTGTTTGCTTATCATTACTCTGTGTCTTTGCGTCTTAGGCTATGAGATAGAAATGAGATATAACAGAACTATTACAAATAATATTTATGAAAAATCTCTCTGCACCAAATATTCACATTACCTGTAAGTAGGATTAAGGAGGGCATTCCGCGCATATCGAAGCAAAGAGGGATGTACTCAGGTAGCGGTCACCTCGATCGGGCAGTATTACGACTATTGTTCCGTCTTTCATCTCTTTTGCTTTTTCCAGAGCAACTTGTATTGCCGCTCCGCTGCTCATTCCCACGAAAAGTCCTTCCTGAAGCGCCAGTTTTCTTGCCATGTCAAAGGCGTCATTGTCATGGACCGTTCGTTTTTCGTCAAGGTTTTCAATATTATATATGCCGGGCACAATTGATTCGGTCATGTTTTTTAAACCCTGTATCTTGTGTCCCAATAGAGGTTCCACTCCCACGATCTCTATGGAACTGTCATACTCCTTAAGTCTCTTACTGGTCCCCATCAGAGTACCGGTTGTTCCCATGCCCGCCACAAAGGTGCTGATTTCGCCATTTGTCTGATTAAATACTTCAACTCCCGTGGTTTCATAGTGGGCTTTTATGTTTGAAGGGTTGTTAAACTGATCGGGCATAAAATAAGGTTCGTCCGATTCATCGTAAAGTTTGTGGGCAAGCCTTATTGCTCCGTCGGTTGCCTCCTGTCCGGGGCTTAAAATGAGTTCGGCGCCAAAGGCCTCGAGTACTTTTCTCCGTTCAAGGCTGACACATTCCGGCATGACCAGTTTGACTTTGTAGCCCTTTGCCGAGCCTACCATGGCAAGACCTATACCGGTATTACCGCTTGTAGGTTCCAAAATTATATGCTCCTTTGTCAGGCTCCCCGACTCTTCGGCGTCCTTGATCATGTAATAGGCGATTCGATCCTTGACCGAGCCGCCGGGGTTGTTCCCCTCAAGTTTTGCATAAAGCCTGATTTTCGGATTGGGATTAAGATTGTCGAGACTGACTAAGGGTGTATTTCCTATTGCGTCTATAATACTCATATAACGTTCCTTTTTTATTTTTTATGATAAGCTTAATATTGTAACATCAATCTGGTTGAAAAATACAGCTTCACCTTGCTCTTTCATTTACTTAGAGGAGAATATCTGGCAGCAATGTTTAGTTAGCGTTTCTCAGTCTGGTTGTAAAGATATCATTTAGTTAAAAAAAATTTATGAATCTTCATTGTGTATAAAAACCTTAAGATAAGATTTATAGAGTATCATTCTGACTGACATAGAATGTTTATGAGAAAAGCTATGACGTGTATAACAGATGAAGACAAAGACGACAATCTTTCAACTATATGTTGAAAGATGTTATTCTGAAAAGACTTTAAGGTAGCTGCTTATCTAATAAATGGAAATATTAAGATTCATAGTAGATAGTTCTCTTTTAAGAGAGATTTGTGAGAGACTTGTAGAGCATGTCCATTATGCTCTTGTTGAACTTGTGAAAAATTCCTATGATGCTGATGCAAAAGCTGTAACGATCCAATTCATTGATGACAATAATGCCATAAAAGAAATCCATATTGTTGACGATGGTTTGGGGACGAACCTTGATGCAGTTCAAAATTATTGGATGCGCATTGCAACAACAAACAAAGAAACGAATAGTTTCTCGCAGGGTGGGGCACTCTTAAAGCATTTATTAATAATCAGCATCACGCAGTGTGCGAACTTGAAGCATTAGGAATTGGCAGAAAAACTATTGTGTCTGAGAAAAAGTTTGAGCATTTGAATGATATTTCATTGAAATTGGGAATTATGGTACATAAAAAAGAACAAATCCGCGATGCTTCTATTGTGTCAAAAAGCACTTTGCAGGAAATACTAAAACAGTATGGCGGGGTACAGGTTAGATGGAAAGGTTTCAGAGTCTTTCCATATGGGGATGATGATTGGCTGGCAATAGACTTTGATAGAGGCCGAAGATTGGGAGCTGTAAAGATTGAATATCAAAAAGATTTGTATGCATTTTCTCAATCGTTGAGAGGTGTTGATCCCCACAGGGTTCTACTAAGCATGCTTTCAAATAATAGTTATTTGGGCAGTGTGGAGATTGGTCCGGATTCGAATGAGTTTGAACTAAAGGTCAATAGAGAAGGTTTCATTGATAATGCAGCTTTCAATGAACTAAAAAATTTTGTTCGCTATGCCATTGATTGGTCAACTATTTACCGTGATTTCAACCTCAGAGATAATGCCAGGAAAGAAGCCGAATCAAGTCGAAATGAGTTTGAGAAGGAGGCCGGGTTGGAGTTAAATGAACGAATTCAAATTAAAACAAATTCATCAATTACAGCTTCAGTTTGTCTCTTTATTCACCTTTCTGCGCAGAGTACGAAGGCCGATACCGAGTAGTTTGGCGGCTTTTGTCCGGTTACCTCCCGTGTACTCCAGGGTGGCGTCGATCAGCATATCGTGAACCCTGGCCATGGGGGTGCCTATTGGTATAAACAGGCCGTTTGTATTATTACCGCCATTATTTCCCGGGTCAATTTTTTCCCTGTCCTCCAGGTGCGGTATGATATGTATGGGAAGCACCTGATTAACTCTGTCAGGGAGAAAAGTGGCCACTCTTGTTATGACATTTCTCAGCTCCCTTACATTCCCTTTCCATGCAAGACTCTCGATAAGATCTATCGTTGCAGGGGAGAGGCGCGGATAGGGATGAGGCATTCCAAGTTCGGAAAAGGCTCGTTCAAGAAAATGTCTTGCCAGAAAAGAGATGTCCTCTGTACGCTCTCTTAAAGGAGGGAGTTTAAGTCGAAGGATATTCAGACGATAATAAAGATCGTCCCTGAACAACCCCTCTTTAACGGATCGATAGAGGTCTCTCCTTGTCGCGCTTATCACACGTACATTTACCGGTACAGGGTCTTCTCCGCCAACTCTGTATAAGACGCCCTCTTCAAGGACTCGTAATAAACGCACCTGGAGATTTAAGGGCATGTCGCCGATTTCGTCAAGAAGGAGGGTTCCGCCGTCAGCGGTCTCGAACTTTCCTTTTCTCATTTTATGAGCACCGGTAAAAGCGCCCTTTTCATGGCCAAACAACTCTCCCTCAATCAATCCTTCCGGAATGGCACCGCAGTTCAGTGCTACAAAAGGTCCGTTCGCCCTGGGGCTGAGGACGTGTATGGCCCTGGATATAATCTCCTTTCCTGTACCTGTTTCGCCTGTTATGAGAACGGCTTCATTGGAGGCGGCAATTTTCGGCAGATTATCGAGAGCGATTCGCATGGCAGGCGATCGGAATTGAAAATAGGGACGAATTTTTGTCACCAGGGGGTCCATAACGGCAAGAGCCGTGCTGCCGCTGTACGGGTCCGGGAATTTCATCTTTATCATCTGTGCAAATTTTACGGGATCGAGAGGCTTTTTCAGATAATCTTCAACACCGATTTTTTCAAGATCGAGGTTTGTCTCTATAGAGCCGTAATCATGCTCGATAACGAGATAAAACAATCCCTCCGGATGACCTGATTTGTAGAAATCGATAAAATCGAAACATTTCCCGTCAGCAAGGTTCAAATCAACGATAACCGTATTTATCAGGTTAAAGGAAACTATTTTCTCCGCTTCATCGATACTGTTCGATGTAAACACCGAAGCGCCGAAATTTTCAAGACCCTCTCCGATCTCATTAAGAAAAAGAGCATCCTCGCTGACGAATAAAAGAGAAAGTCCTTTTAAATCACTAATATTCATTTCTGAATTTCTCCACTTTCCAATCGGTAATGTTTCTGTGGGAGGTGTTAAAATTAATACCCATTAAAAAAATCTCTTTACCGGTTATCAGATATTTTTCGAAGTACCCTTTCTCTTTTATCTGATCGATTGCAGTGTCGGCGCTCTGATTGCATTTAAATTCGATAATAAATATCTTATCTGCATATATGATCGCCATGTTTATTCGTCCCCTGCATGTAATTACTTCGTTATGAGTCTCTAAACCGGAAGCGAACAGCATCAGGTAAAAAAGAGTGTGAAAGTACCCTTCATCTGTTTTTCGGCTTAACGTATACGGGACAGCCGCAAAGAGCGACGTCGCTGTTGCAAAGAACTCTTCATAATTTTCAGTATGAAGATATTTGGAAAGGAGTAAGAATCTCGATCTCTCGGCTTCACTTTTAATCTCCGAAATATGTCTTAAAAGGTGATTCAGGAAAGAAAGTCTGACTTCTCTGTTAGGGTATCCAAGGGTGAAGCAGGGATAGTCTGTTTTCAGGATTGTGAGATAACCTGTCTGAAACAAAATTGCTTCGATCTTTATATCCTCGATTTCATATGTTGAAAATGTTTCGACGTCAACTCTCAGTTTCTCGAGCTCAGGTATGTTAAAGTTTCTCTCCTTAATAAGATTAAGAAGAAATCCGGGCGTACCTGTTTCGAACCAGAAATTCTTAAAGGCTTTTTCGTCCAGACATTTAAGAATGGAAAAGGGATTATAAACTCTGATCGTGCTGTCGGAAAATCTATATCCGTTATAGTTGTCTTTTAAACCTTCCAGGGCAGCCTCAACAGTCAAGTTTTGTTTGTCCGCCAACATTGTCAGTCTGTCTTTAAAATGAGATGTAATTTCTTCCTCTGTCCAACCTAAAAGAGAAGTGAAATCAGTATGCATCGTCAAATCGTCGAGATTGTTCAGTTCAGAAAAGACAGAAACCTTGCTAAACTTCGATACGCCTGTGAAAAATACAAAATTGAGATTAGGGGCCGCATCCGTTTCTTTTACGATGCCAAAAAAATCTCTTAACACATCTCTGTTGCCCATACTTGCGCTCAATCTCTCTTTCCCCTTGCCCAAGTGCTCAATTATCGGCTTATCGTACTCGTCAACAAGGATTACGACACCTTTTCCGGTTTTTTCTTTTAAGTTTAGTATAAGCTCTTTAAATCTGTCTTTTAGCAGACGCTTTTTTAAAACCACTCCATATTGGTTCGCCACATCATCCAGTCTGTCATTCAGACTCATCTTGAGATGTTCCGTACTGTCAATGGTTATTCCGTTAAAATCGAAGATAACGACAGGGTGATTCGACCACTTCCATTTACTGTTTTTCTCTATCCATAAATCTTTAAACAGTTCTCTTCTTCCTTCAAAAATGTTTCTAAGTGTTGAAATTAGTAGAGATTTTCCGAATCTGCGCGGTCTTGATAAAAAGAAAAACTTTCCCTTTTGAAGCAAATTATATATTATCCTGGTTTTGTCAATTTATAAATAACCTTCCTCAATGATAGTTTGAAAAGCCTGAATTCCGATCGGTAATTTTCTTAATTCTTCCATTCCGTTATTTGAAACTCCTTAATAGCCGTAAATAAAAATAGAGTCAGCTGTCAGTCATCAGCCTTCAGTCTATTCATCTGAGTAGTTACAAAAAAAAGTTTATTATATTTAGTGTGATTATAACACAGAATTGTTTTACTTGAATATATGTGAAGCTCTGTCGTGAATTTGAAGTCTTCCATATTAACCGGTTGAAAGTCTGTTTATTGAAAATGGCACCTTTTCTCATATAAAACTAATGGTTCTATGCATTTATCTGAAGACTTTTGTAAGCGACAAATATTATAATAGTAACTTTATTTAGAAAGCTGTCTGTCTTATTAAGCTGTAGAACTCGTAACTACTTAGGTGTATAGACTGAAGGCTGAAGACTATTAGGTAAAACATACGTTATCGATAAAAATCTAAGTTTTTTCTTGGCTGACACACCCAAGCTATCAGTTTTTTTGCTTCAACCTAAATACCTTAGTAGTTACGAGAACTCTTTAATATGGAATTGTCCATCGAAACGGTGCTGTTTCCCTTTTTTTATCCGATAAAGCCGATAATATGGTAATACTTGGAATTAATAATATGCATGACGCCTCCGCCGTTCTTGTGGCAGACGGTAAAATCGTTGCCGCCGCAGAGGAGGAGCGTTTCAGCAGGATAAAACATACAAAGGGTTTTCCCGAAAATGCGATAGCCTTTTGCCTTAAACAGGGGGGTCTGGGAATTGGAGACATTGATATAATCTGTGCTTCCTGGAAACCGTGGATCCTTAAAACCAGAGTAACGCAGGCATTTAAGAGCTTCATAAAATCCCCCTCAATCTTTATGGCAAAAGCTGAAAGAGGTATGGGACAGATGGCGAACGAGTGGTCGGAACTTTTCCGATTGAAATCGCTTGTTACCGACAGGTTCGGAAAAGGTAAATATAAAATAACATATTTGGACCACCATCTCTCCCATGCTGCATCGACCTTTTTGTGTTCTCCCTTTGACAGCGCCGCAATCATGACAATTGACGGTGCCGGAGAATCGTGTACGACTTCTTTTTATAAAGGAGAGGGCCTGTCGATAAAAAAATTAGGTTCCGTTTTTCTGCCTCACTCTTTGGGTCACTTCTACTCTTCGATCACAGCCTTTTTAGGCTTTAAAATTCACTCTGACGAATATAAAATTATGGCCCTCGCTGCTTATGGCGAACCTGTATATGCCGATTTCTTGAGAAAAGAGGTTTTAAGAATTCAGGATCGCGGTCTCTATACTTTAAATCCCCATTTTATTGATTACCATTTGGCCAGGAAGGGCGTTTTCAGAAGTGAAACTACGGACATTCTGGGTTTACCAAGAGAAAAGGGGGAGGAAATATCAAAACGCCATACTGATGTGGCGGCCAGCGCCCAAAGGGTGCTCGAGGAAGTCATTTTCCATATGGCCGGAAATCTTTATAACGAAACAGGAAGCAAAAACCTGTGCCTCGCCGGAGGCGTTGCATTTAACAGCGTAGCTGCCGGTAAGTTGATTAAACACACGCCATTCCAACGCATTTTTACTCAGCCCGCAGCCGGCGACGCCGGAAGCGCCCTTGGGGCAGCGCTCTATTTGGAAAACAAAAACGGAGCAGGCGACAGGACTTCAGAGTTTGACAATATTTACCTCGGACCGGGATTTCGTTCCGACGAATGCGAGAAAGAGCTGACACGATTGGAAATACCTTACAAGAAATTAGAAGAAGGCAAACTTCTTTCCGAAACCGCCGGTCATCTGGCTGAAGGTAAACTGATTTACTGGTTTCAGGGCAGAATGGAATGGGGCGCCAGAGCCCTTGGATCGAGAAGCCTTTTGGCAGACCCCAGAAGAGCAGAGATGAAGGATGTTATTAATGCAAAAATCAAAAAGCGAGAGTATTTCAGACCTTTTGCTCCATCCATACTCTCAGAGAACATTGACGATTTATTCGATTACTATTTTGACTCTCCATTTATGCTTTACACCTTTCCCATAAAAAAGGAGTTTGCAGAGAAGATACCCGCCGTAACTCATATAGACAGAACAGCTCGTCCTCAGTCTGTATCAAAGGAGAGAAATCCAAGATATTGGAGGCTTATAGACGAGTTTAGAAAGACCACAAATATCCCTCTCCTTCTCAACACATCCTTTAATATCCAGGAG
Source organism: Candidatus Magnetocorallium paracelense (assembly GCA_029001845.1). Taxonomy (GTDB): domain Bacteria; phylum Nitrospirota; class Thermodesulfovibrionia; order Thermodesulfovibrionales; family Magnetobacteriaceae; genus Magnetocorallium; species Magnetocorallium paracelense. Next base: position 35,513 of record JAREWP010000075.1, read on the forward strand.
CCTATCGTCTGTACCCCTCAAGATGCAATAAAAACGTTTTTGAATACAGGCGGAGATTACCTTATACTGGAAGACTGTATTGCACAACTGCCGGATAAAAACGAATGACTCTCCGGAGTCGCTGCAAAGCATGAAAAATTTTCATGATGATTCGTAGGAGCGAACCTGTGTGTTCGCCCCGGACAGTGCGTCGGTACTCTGGTGCGTGTGTCTGTCCGCTGCTGCCTAAGTAGTTACGATTAAACATCTCAATGGCAATAAAAAATAAAATTATAGTTATCGGGCTGGACGGGGCTACTATGGATATCATAAATCCTCTGGTCGATTCGGGGAGACTGCCTGCATTTTCAAAAATCATGCGCGAAGGGGCGTCAGGCAAACTCGACTCCACGGTCCTTCCCATCACTCCTCCTGCCTGGTCGTCATTCATGACCGGTAAAAATCCCGGTAAGCACGGTGTGTACGGTTTTTTCAAAAGTAAAACCGACTCCTATGAAACCGAATTCGCCACAGGCTATTCCATAAGAGCGAAAAAGTTGTGGGAATATTTTGATAAAGATAAGCGCATTGCTCTTATCGATATTCCTCTGACTTTCCCTCCTGAAGAAGTAAACGGCTATATGATTTCAGGAATGCCCGTGCCCTCGAGAGAGAGTATTTTTACATTCCCCCCTGAATTGCATACAGAACTCATCAGGGAAGCAGGGGACTATATGATAGACATCGAACTACGAAAATTGACATCGGAACACGGCATAGATGCTTTGGTCCATCTCTATGCATACACGGAGATGAGAATGAAAGCGATTCGATATCTGATAAATAAAAAGGGTCCTTTCGATTTTACGATGGTTGTTTTTCGGGGCACTGATTTTATTCAACACGCCGCTTTCAAATACCTCGATCGTTCCTATGCCGAAAAACACAGAGATGAAGTAAAGAAGTACGGTGAGATCATCTTTCAATTTTATGAGAAAATGGACAGCTATCTGTCAGAGATCATGCAGCTTTCAGGCGAGGATACAACGCTTATTATAATGTCGGACCATGGAGCGGGTCCGCTGAAAAAATTTTTTTATATAAACAGGTGGCTTGGGAAAGAAGGCTTCCTGGCGCTTAAAAGGGGTGTGACAGTAACCAGAAAGGGATTGGACTTTCGTAAAAAGAGTGTAGAGGGAATTCTGAAAAAAACGGGGCTCGAATTTTTTAATCACTTTATTCCGACTTTCATTAGGAATATTCATCTCCCTTACTTTATCCCCTATGAGAAACATCCCTCCGGGATCGTGGACTGGAAGAAAACAAAAGCCTATGCCAACCTCACCTGGACCGACGGTTTGATAAAAATTAACCTGAAAGGCAGAGAACCGGACGGTTCTGTGGATGAGGGGGATTATGAGGATGTTCGAGACAAATTAATAGAGAGGCTGCTTTCTCTTACAGATCCAGATACAGGTACAGATGTTTTTGACGCAGTTTACAGAAGAGAGGAAATCTATCAAGGCCCTTATTTGAAAGAAGCTCCCGACATCATTGCATTAACAAAAAACATCGAATACTCATACAGGGTAACCCTTCATGGAGAGGAGATCTTTGAGACGCCGGAAAATCCGGTTCCGGCAAACCACAGAATGAAGGGAGTGTTTATGATAAAAGGCCCTGATATTATAAATGGCGTCTCCCTTGAAAATACGAAAATCATTGATATCGCACCTGTGATTTTGTATTTAACAGGTCATCAAATCCCCGGCGATATGGACGGCAGGCTTGTAACGGAAGCGATAAAAGAGGAGACATTAAAGAGAAATCCGCCTGTGACCGTCGATGAAGAGACCTTGCAAATAAAAGACGATAAAGAGGTGGATTTCAATGCGGAAGATCGTAAACAAATTGAAGAGAGCCTGAGAAATCTGGGTTATATGGCATAGAGCTATTTTAAACTACAGATTTACACCGATTATACTGATTCGCACAGATTTTTTTGTTTTTTATAATCTATGAAATCTGTGTTTACATTTTGCTTTGTGTCGGCATGTCGGATTTTATTTATTACGATTATGCTCTTTCAAGGCTTGAACCCACTGAGCTTTGCCCAGCGCCTTTATTTTTCCATAGAGCTTTTTGTACGACTCCTCGCACTTCGAATCATACTCTCTCTTATTCCTTCCGCCGAACCTGGCTTTGCCGTAACAGCTGTAAAATTCTCTGAAACATGCGGCCGTTTCCATATCGACAGCTTCCAGACGAAAGGCTATTTCAGATGCAGTAAAAGATTCTTTTATCGGCAGTTTTCTGCTTATGACAGCTCTGATATTATTATAATAACGACTTATCCCGGAGTATCTCTGTCGTCTTTTCCCAAACAAGAAAAAAAGGAGTATTAAGATAGAGGCCATCGAAATGAGAGCTGCTATCGTTATCGGATTTACTCCGATTTTAATGTAAGGTCTTAATGGCATATTTACTGGGCTTGTGACGAATCGAAAAATTTTTTGCTGATCCTGTTTACTGAACCTGACGATGTACCTGTTCCAATTGTGTTTCAGGAGATCCAGAAAGAGCAGCGCGGCATGTCTTTTTTCCGGTACATATGGAGGTGTCGGCTCCAGGCTCACCCATTTGCCATCGACTGCCGCCTCCACCCAGGTATGGGCGTCACTTTGGCGAACGATTATGTAGTCTCCATACTGATTATACTCCCCTCCCCAGAAGCCTGACACCACCCTTGCCGGAACGCCTGCAGCCCTGAGCATTAAAACCATGGCAGTGGCGTAGTGCTCGCAATAACCTCTTTTTGTCGTAAACAGGAAATATTCAACAGAGCTCCTTCCCTCGGGAGGTTTTGAAGTGCTTAAGGAATAGACAAAGTCTTTTCTAAAAAAGGCGGACATTTTTTCAGTCTTTTCAAGAGCCGTTACCGAATCTTCGGTAAGGGATAATGCAAGTTGCATTGTCTCTTTCTCGCTTTCCGGAAATTGCAGGTATGCAGAAAGAGATTCGTTGACCAAAAGGGGCTCCCCTGTACTGTAAACCGTATATTTCATCTGCCTTCTCTTTTTAAAGGGCAGGGAGAAAGTTCCGTCATTGTCTGTGTTTATGTATCGGAAATATCCCTCCAGAGAGGATACGTTTTTAATAGTAAATAATATGTTTGTGTCAAGAGGTTCCAGAATGATCTCCTGCTTAATTAAGTTATTCCTCTCTTTGTCGTCAATCGTGAAGAGGTTTTCCTTTTTATTGATTCTCCTTGTGTCGTTGCCTCTGTCTCGCCAGGTGTTGTCATTATAGGTTTCAAATGTAATTCCTCTCCAATAGGGCCGGTTTTTCAGAGATGGCTCAAGAGATACTCTCATTACAATCGTCGAGTCCAGCTTCACCTCTCCAAAAGTTCCCAGCTCCACATTTTCCGAAAAACCTGACTTTATGGCCCTTTGATTGCTCCATCCCCACAAACCGCTTCTCAGTCTTGGTATTGTCATAAAAAATAACGTCGTTAACAGGAAGGTCAAAATAACGATCCCAATGGCAGGCTTTATGAATGGTTTTATGCTTTCGTTATTTTCTTTAATTACATGGGAGTAGGTCATTAAAAAGACCAGCAAAACGAGAAATATGATAAAAAATACGGCAAAGGCCATTGAATTGGTGAGATCCGATGTGATCAGAAGCTGTAGAAGCGCAATAAACACTACCTGCAATGAATCCCAGGGGATTCTCAAATCAAAGCTTTTTAAGGCATGAAAGATTATTGTAAGATGGGCCACAGCCAGTATAACGTCCCCTGAAATGACGATTGCGTCAAGAAAAAACAATATCATCGTTATTATGGACAGCGTGCTTATCAGTTTTGAATCTGCATTCTCAAACCCCTTAATACTTCTGTAATAACCTGTAAACAGAAGCAAACCGGGTATAAGAAAAAAGGTGTTGATTTCACCTGTTATAATGAGGCTGATGTCCCCTGTAAGTGCAATGAGCGCAGTGATTAACTTATAACGAGTCGACATAATAGGTTTTTGACGCAAAGGATGATAATTTACTCAAAGGAGAGGCTTTGGAAGAGAGTATGAGAACAAAAGAGCTGCCGGTTGGTTCCTCAAAAAGGCAGTCATCAATTTTTTGCTGTCTTAAAAGAGCCAGTAAATCCAGTATTTTGTATTTATGCGCCATACCTGACCCAACGGGAATTGACTCGGCCCCGGTAATAAAAGCAATTGAAAAACCATTGGTAAGCAGAGCCGTCGCCATAGACGCAGCAAAGGAGACTGCCTTTTCGAAATGGTCGTCTCTCTCATAGGAGATATTGTCCAGGACCAGGGTGATTTTATCCGGTTCGTTCAGAGAGTGTTCTTTCACCATGACATCGCCTCTCTTTGCAGTCGCTTTCCAGTGAATATTCCTCACATCGTCGCCATACTCGAACTCTCTTATATAAAAAAACTCCTCCCCCCTTGCGCTCCTCTGCCGTTGCACTTCTGCAACAGCGGTGGTTACAGCGTCAATCTTCTCCTTAACTTCAAATATTTCCGGATAGACAAGGAGTGTGTTTTCTCCTTGCGGCTTTTTTCTATGGTAAAAAAAAATAAAGGGAAACTGAGTACTCAAAATCGTCTCCATTAAAGAGTAAGCCCCTCTGGATGGAAATAACAATCTGTGAGTTTTCGTTATTTTACTCCGGCCATCGATCTTTTCGATATATAATCCTTTGTCATCGATAAGGGGGATGGAAAATCTGAATGAATAGGATGAAAATTTTTTTTTATGGTTGACTATAGTTACACCTGCCAATGCAGGGGTTCGCGCATATACAGGCTCATCGAACTTCAGGGATGCGGTAATTCCTCTTAAGTTGATGTAAGGAATAATAAGAGATAGGAGAAGTATGGAAGTGAGCATGGCAAAGATCATATACATCAAATTGTTTCCCGTATTCAAAGAAGCGAATCCGGTTACAAAAACAGCGACGAAAAGTCTCTTGCCTTCGGGGGTTACAGTGAACATATTAATATTAATTCAGGAATTGTCGAATTAAGAGTTAAACAATTAGATAACTATCCCGGCGCGGGTTTAAAATAACGCCTTCGGCTGACCAACGCTAAAGCCTGCGGCTACATTTTTTGCCGGCGGCCCGCAAACCCGCATTTAAAAAACGAAAAATCCAGTGCGATCAAGTTAGTAATTGGTAATTTCCAATAAATCCCTTTAATTCATTTTTATTATAGCTTTTCAGTACCTTTTCTGTAATGTTGAGTTATTCAAAACCCAATGATTTGTACGCCTTAATTCTACTTTGCCATATTACATAAAAAGCAACGTTGATCAATATAAGGACAGGCGAGACGCCTGTCCATGGTCGTGCTGTGAAAGCTACATGCCTACAGCTTTCCCTGGTGACTTTTTGTTTTTTTTTATGTTATTTTTGATTAAATATAGAAAAGACATCCTAAAACTGAAAAAATAATCGCAAATCAAATGTACTCAAAAAATAATTTAATAACCACGAAGCTCACCAGGGCACGAAGAAATAAGAAAAAAATCAAAAACTTCGTGACCTGGTTAATTTTTATTTGCGATTGTTATAGCAAAATTTGGTCAAATTACTGAGTTTTGAATTTTTAAATGGGAGGTTTGAAATGAATCGCTACAAAATCTTATTTACTCTTTTTTTTGTAATCCTATCGTCCATTCTATGTACATCTTCAATTTTAGCGATTGTTGGAGGCGTCATAGAATCAATTGACTCACCGGGTGAAAAATCCACAGGCCTGGCTTATGATGGAACCTATCTTTGGAACGCCGATGAAGCTGACGACAAGATATACAAACTGGACACGAGCGGAAATATTCTCGATTCATTCGACTCGCCAGGTGCGCAGCCTACAGGTTTAACTTACGACGGGGCCTATCTTTGGAATGCCGATCAAAGCGATCGCAGGATATATAAGCTGGACACAAATGGCAATATCATTGATTCATTCGACTCTCCCGGTGGAGAGCCCAGAGGATTAACTTATGACGGAACTTATCTTTGGAATGCCGATCAAAGTGACGACAAGATATACAAGCTGGACACAAAGGGAAATGTCATCGATTCATTCGACTCTCCCGGCGACGACCCTTATGGCCTGGCCTATGACGGAACTTATCTCTGGAATGCCGACGACGGCAACGGAATTATTTATAAGTTGGATACAAGAGGTAAAATTATCGATTTATCGGAGTCCTTCGAATATCCTGCAGGTTTGACATTTGACGGAACGGATCTTTGGAATGTCGATGGGAATGAAGACAAGATATTCAGGAGAGATACAGATGCATATGATTCAGCCGGGAATGTTCTTGACTCATTTGAGGCATGGAATGCGGCCCCTCATGGCTTAACTTACGACGGCTCATATCTTTGGCAAACCGGTAGTTCATATGAAGATAAGCTGTATAAAATGGATACCAACGGCAACCTTATCGACTCCTTTGACTCTCCGGAAGATGGTCCTGCCGGATTGGCCTTTGACGGAACCTATCTTTGGAATGCCAATGATGGCGACGAATATACGGACAAAATTTACAAACTGGACACCGGCGGCAATGTCATTGATTCCTTTTGGGCTCCAGGTGAGCGTCCAAGGGGATTAACTTTTGACGGTGCATATCTTTGGCATAGTGACAGTAGAGAGGATAAGATATACAAATTGGACACCAATGGATATGTCATCGACTCCTTTGACTCCCCCGGACCGGATCCTTACGGCCTGGCTTACGACGGAGAATTTCTTTGGCATGCAGATAACGAATATAAAAGGATATACAAGTTAGATACCGGCGGCCGTATCGTCGACTCCTTTTACTCTCCCGGCGAAGGTCCAAAGGGGTTGGCCTTTGACGGCGTCTATCTCTGGAATGTGAACAGCGGTTCCTCCGATGAAGACTTGATATACAAGATAGACATAGGGTATGAAGATACCGGCGGAGATAATGGAGACGATGAAGGCATGACTGATTTCCATGGATCGACCTCGGACGTTACTTTTGACGAAAACAACTTGTGCCACAACTCGACCTCACAGGATGAGTTCGAATGGGGAGACCAGGTGGCCTTTAGCATCTTTTTTACTGATCATGCAAATTCTGACGGTGTAAACGAATACGATACGACTATATATGTAAATCATGGCGACGGTTTGGAGTTGTGTTCATGGAGAGCTGCTTTCGAAGGACTTACATCAGGTCTTCCATACAATTTCTGTATTGCATGCAAGTACCGGACTCCCTATTTAAATGCAACAATATCGACCACATGGGGCGCTGAGGTGAGTAAGGTTGGAGCAGACGATTATGTGAATGAAACGCTTGGTACCGTTTCGGCGTTTCCTTGAACTTAAGAACCAAACACGGTTTCAGGCATAAATTCAGGACTCTTGATCGGGACGGAAAATAACTAAAAAACAGCATTTAGCTGTCAGCTCTTTAATTGCAACACTTTATGGCTCAAAACAAGTTCACCCATAAGGTGAAGCTTATTATTGGCATAACATCAATTCTTTCTTTAGCTGAAGGCTGATCACTGATAGCTGACTGCTGTTTTTTTAGATAATTTGACACCGACTCGTTCAAAAAAAACCAAAGGATATTGTCATTCCGATGAAAACCGGAATCAGGAGGTAGAACCCAATTTTTATCCTATGAAATTTAAAATATTAATTGTCGATGACAACAAGTTGAACTTGAAAATGATTGAGGATTTTATTTTTTCCCTTGATCATTCGCCTCTATTGGCCTGTAATGGTGCAAAAGCTTTTGAGGAAGTAAAGAAACAACAGGTGGATTTGATTCTTCTTGATATAGAGATGCCTGTAATGAACGGGATAGAACTATTAAGGCAGTTAAAGAGAGATAAATCATACAGCCAAATTCCCGTAATTATGTTGACTGCTCTTGACGATGTGAAAAGCGCCGTAGAGAGTATTAAATTGGGAGCAGAGGATTATTTAACCAAACCTCTTAATTTTACTCTCCTGGAAAACAGAATCAAAGGCGTTCTTGAAAAAAGAAAAGCCATTGTAAAGGCCCAACGGCTCGGTCAATATACGATAGAAGGAATCATCGGCGAGGGAGGCATGTCTCAGGTCTATAAAGCGAATCACATTATGATGTGCAGACCTGCCGCAGTAAAAGTTCTCAAACCTGAAAGGACAGACCAAAATTCTTTTACACTTTTTGAAAGAGAAGTTAAAATTACAAGTCTTCTTTCCCATCCGAACACGATTGTTGTTTACGATTATGGAAGCTCTTCGGACGGATCATTTTATTATGTAATGGAGTACCTTCCCGGTGTCAACTTAAAAGAGCTGGTAGAGACATGGGGTACATTAAATGAAGAGCGGGTCATTCACATAATTACGCAGGCCTGCGGCTCCCTTGGAGAGGCCCATCAGAAAGGTCTTCTTCACAGAGATGTTAAACCCGCCAATATTATGTTATGCGAAAGAGGCGGGATTTACGACTTTGTCAAGGTCCTTGACTTCGGTATTGGAGTGTTTAGGGATGAGCCCGAAAAAAATCTATCTGACAAGAACCGGCAGTATATAATCGGTACTCCCGGTTTTTTATCCCCCGAGGCCATACAAGGCTCTGACCGGATGGATGTAAGTTCCGATATTTACTCATTAGGCGCAGTGGCCTATTATTTATTGACAGGTAAACGAATATTTGAGGAAAAGAGCTTACAAAAGCTCTTATTATGCCACATTCAAGAAAATCCCCCTCCTCTTTCATCTATATGTCATCATCTTTCACCCGATCTGGAGATAGTTATTATGTCTTGTCTTGAAAAAGAAAAAAGCAAACGGCCTCAATCTGCAGAAAAATTGAGAGATATGCTTCTTAAATGTCAAAGAGCAGGTAAATGGCGGCAGTCCGGAGCCGAAAAGCAATGGAAAAAAATTATGGAGGAAAGTAAAATTTCTCCCGTAAAAGAGAAGAGAAGCACAATTATAAAAGCACTTAATATAAATTTAGAAAAAAAATTTTCAGATCCTCAAGACATTGCAGAAGAAAAAACAGCAAAATTGATTCAACAGAACGAGTAGTTTATATGTTGTCGTTCCGGTCTCAGGGTCTGAGGTAAAACAATACCCGAACTCATTGAATGAAGATCACGGCACGAAGAAAACTGAAAATTCTTTAAAACTTCGCGCCCTTCGTGGTAAATTTTAACGTAACTGTTCACTGTGATCTGATGTCAGATGTCAGTTGAAGGTGAAAGAGACTTTATTTATTGAATTTCATGAGTATAACAGGCATTTCCAATCTTTTCGGAATTCTTACCGTGAAAGATAAGGCAAATCTCTTGAAATAGACCACCGATCCCTGATCTCTGTGAACAGTTACTTTTTTATTACATGGCCGCTTTATGTTCCTCGTTTATCTTATCGTAGGCGTCATTAATCGTCTTGAGCAGATCGTTTAAGTCAAAGGGTTTTCTTAAAAATGCGAAGGCTCCCGCCTCATCGACATCCTTTTGAACTTTATCGCCTTCTTCACCGGTAATGATGATAACCTTTAAATGCGGTTCTTCCTCTCTTGCCGTTTTTAGCACCTCAAGACCGCTTATGTCCGGCAGATTAATATCAAGAACAATAACTTCGGGCCCTTCGTTTTTAATAAAATCGAGCGCCGAATTTCCGTCATTCACTACATGAGACTCAATATTCCTTAGCTGTAAACGTTTTGACAGGGTAAGGGCGTAATCCGATTCGTCATCTACGAGAAGAACCCTGGTCTGATAAGCAAGCTCTCTTAAAGGGCAGTTCTTTTCATCGCTGTTAGCGTGAAGTTTCGGGTAAATGGCGCGTAAGACACGATAGGGAGAAGTAAAAAGATTGGCCTCGGAAAGTTTCTTTATAGCTCCCGTATGTTTCATAACTTCCAAGACCTGCTCTTTCAGGCCGCAGAAATAGACCTCTATCTCTCTTTCTCGGAAGCGGCTTATTAGATTTGAAAGCATATCCTCTCCCGATGCATCGAGCTCGTTGATTCCGTCAGCCACCAACACGACTGCCTTAAGATGGGGTTTAACAGAGAGACGCTCCAAAATCTGATCTTCAAGATAACTGGTGTTTGCAAAGATAAGGGAACCGTCGAATCGGATTATGGAAGTATGTATGCAGGTGGGGAGATTATACATCTCTATATCTTTCAGAGTATTGTCGTCACCCTTGGACAAAACAGCGACTCTGGGCTTCATAGTACGATAGACATAGTGGCCCACTGTAAAGAGTACGCCGATCATAATACCCTTGTCCAGATGCGGAGCAAAAGCCAAAGTGAAGAAAAAGGTCATCACAGCTGCAACTCCGTCATATCTTTGAGCATGCCATGAATGCATCATGCTCTTTACATTCACCAGACCGACAACGGCCATCATTATGACTGCCGCAAGTACTGCCTGGGGGAGATGATAGAGAAGGGGAGTGAAAAAAAGCAGTGTTATAATTACGACACAACTGGTAAACACGCTTGAAAGACCGGAGAAAGCCCCTGCCTGAATATTGACTGCAGACCTAGAAAAAGAACCGGATATTGCGTAGCTCTGCCCGAATGAACCTAAAATGTTTGCAAGCCCCTGACCTATTAATTCCTGGTTTGGATCCAGACGCTGCCCTGTTCGTACAGCCATGGCTTTAGCTATAGAGATCGCCTCCATAAAACCCAGGAGAGAAATGATTACAGCAGCTGAAAACAATCTTAACACCATGGAGAAATCGATCGATGGTATCGATATTTTGGGTAACCCCTCGGGAATCGTACCTACTACGGCGCCGCCGCCGGCAACGTTAAGGCTGTCTTCATTCAGGGCGGTATTTCCGACTTTCAGTCGCCATATCCCCCCCTCCTTTTCCTTACCGGCCGGAATCTCTCCCTTTTTAAAGAGTATTACGCTTTCGTCCTTCTCTTTCACGGCGTTAAAGTGAAGACCTCTTAACTCCTTTCTGTATTTACGAACTTTCTCCTTCATTTCATCCATTTGAAGGTTTACGGTATTTAAACGATGGCTTATCTCGTTCACTTCCAGAGAGTGCTCTCCATGTTCTTTAATTGCCTTTTCCAACTCCGGATTAATCGATGTTCTCGTTATGGCCATAGCTTCCAATTCCGTTACGGACTCATTGAAACCTCTGATTTTTTCTATAGCAGCCTCATATTTAATTGCAGATATTTTTATATTGGCTTTTTTCTCGAAACCGATTCCCCAGGATATGAGTATAGTTACAACCACAGCTACCAGAACATTTGGTATTTTCGGGTTAATACGCTTTAAAACAACCATAATGGTAAACGCCAGTACGCCAAGCGCCAATGTAGGCAAATGGGTATACTCGAACGCCGCTTTGATTACATTTATGATTGTCTCATAGTGATGTTCCGACTTATCGACATAAACACCAAAAAGCTTTGAGAGCTGAGATGTGGCGATTATTATTGCAGCAGCGTTTGTAAAGCCTATTACCACGGGGTGAGCAAGAAGATTTACAACCGCGCCCAATCTGAGGAGACCCAGCGTGAATTGAAAAATACCGACAATTAAAGCCAGGAGAATCGAATAAGCAATAAACGCTTCGCCCCCGGCAGTCGCAAGAGGTTCCAGAGTTGCGGCGCTCATGAGTGAAACGACGGCAACCGGTCCGGTTGCAAGTTGTCGGCTCGATCCGAACAAGGAGGCGACCATAGGCGGAAGGAATGCGGCGTATAAACCGTAATACGCAGGAAGTCCGGCCAGTTGAGCATAGGCCATGGATTGAGGAATTAAAACCAGAGCGACTGTGATACCTGCCAGTAAATCGTCACGAAACTTACCTCCGTCGTAACCTTTAAACCAAGTCAAAAATGGAAATATACGGGAAATCATATTTTTCTCCTGTCATAAGAAATTTTCGAGAATTGTCCGAAAAATTTCCGGAGCCGGAAGGGATGCCAAAAGTTTATCATATCCTTTGAAACATTTACAAACACAGGCTTACTTATCATAACTTCGATGACAGGTTAATCACTGAAATTTATAAAAAATTAACAGACTTCTCCCTCTGTTTAAAATATTTTAATAATTACCATCTTCGTTCATCTCGGATTATGGATATTTTACTCATACAAACGTAAAAACACTCTGATAGCAAATACAAAATCACGATTAACCTGTCAAAAAGAAGGGGTGAACATTTACAAAAAAAATTCCATGAATGTCAAACAGATGTCCTTATCTGAATTTCTTTCGCTTCCTCCATAACCTGCATAGCCTTTTCCAGGTCGATCTGGTCAGGATTGTCCGTGGTTTGTCCCTTTAGCTGCTCGACGATATCCGCCTGTTCGAGAGTGTAAAAGGAGTCGTCGATATTTTGAATATATGCAGCCCAGGGAACAAACTTTGTAAGCGGAAATATCTGGCCCTCTCCGGGAGAGATATCGATATTGACGCCGGATATTAAAACAAGACGTTTCCCCCTGTAATCATCTGATTTTACAATCGTCCGGAAGCTCCGATCGAACTCGATCTGCGTGTTGGCGACAGCAGCTGTCAGGGATGGTGAATTGGAAGTAACAATGTCCGGCATGTAGGGTAACAAATTGGTTTCAAGATGATCCTTTCCCTCTGTATCGCCGGTAACTGCCTTCTTAAAAAAAATCATATCCTTTGCAAGGCTATCTCCTATAGGGTTTCCCTTGCTGGTTTCCCAGGAAAAATCGGGCAGGCTCTTTACAAAAGAATCAACCAAAAGAAAAGATTTAGAAGTACTCAAAGACATTAAAGGATGGTATTCGCCGTCTTCATCGGGCTTTATTATTTTGTCGAGCCTGAGGAAGACACCTGCCTGCCTCTCTTTTTTCAGCAAGTGATTATCTATTGTTATCAAATATTTGTCGTCCTCTCTGTGAAGAAAAATATTATTTTTAGCAAAGTCATACTCTTTCAAATACCAATCTGTCACATGGGCGATCTTTCCGCAGTCCGTGGTGTATTCGTTATGTTCCGTTTGCAATCTGCGGTAAGAGCCGAAATTGCCTGCATCGGGATCATAACCTACATGACTTGCATGGATGATGACCATGTCCTTTCCGTGGTGAGCGTGAGGACCGTGACGGTCCGTGGCGACTATACCGCCGACCCTGCCGTGATTAAAGGGGAAAGTACCGAAGTGTTTGGTAATCAGGATAATAGGGAATCCCTGATTTTCGTCGGAACAAAAAGCACGAGAGGGCATTATTTTTTTTCTCTCAAAACCGAGAGACCTGCAAAAATTGTAAAACCGCGGCATAAAGACATTATATCTCGATGCCATGCCATCAATTTTGAAATCGCCTAGTTTTTCTTTCATAACCGTTCTCCAGATACTATAAAATTATTGTAATTACTTCAGGACTCACTCTTCAACCTGACTGCCTGAACCGGTTAAAGGAAAGGTAATCTTAAAAACCGTACCTTTGCCGACTTCGCTTTCTATGTCTATCTTACCCTTATGTTTGTCGATAATGTCTTTCACTATAGCCATTCCCAACCCGATGCCCTTATCGTTTGTTGTAAAAAGGGGTTGAAAAATCTTACATAAATTATCTTCGCAGATGCCTACACCGGAATCGGCGAAAGAAATTTGCAGGCACTCGTTTTTTTCTGATGAAGAAGCGTTGTTTTCGTCACTGCCGGGCAAACAGCAGGAGTTTATAGTAAGAGAGCCGCCTTCGGGCATGGCTCTGTAGGCATTGGAAATGAGATTCAGAAAAACACGCTGCGTCTGGTACGGGTCCACCAATGCATTGGGTATGTCTTTACTTAGCTGTAAATTTACATTTATATTTTCAGGTTTTTCGCAGTTATTAAGAGCATCACATACAAGAGTGTTTATGTCGGACTTTTCTAAAGCAGGAGGTTTCGTCTTTGAAAGATCGAGTATATCGGTTATCATCCTTGTCGATCTTTCGACAGCATTGTGAATAATCGTCAGCTGTTTCTTTATTTTTTCTTCGGCGTACTCAAATATTTCATCTACATAGGCTGTCGAGTTTGCGATTATGCCAAGGGGATTTCTAAGATCATGACTGATGCCGCCTGCTATTGTCCCGATAGCGGCCAATTTTTCCGACTGAAGAAGCCTTTCCTGCATATCCCGTCGCTCGTTTATCTCCGCTCTGAGCAGTTCGTTCGCCTTGGTAAGCTCAATTGTACGATCCTTTACCTTCTCGGCCAACTGATCTCTGGACTGACGCAGAGCCTCTTCCATCTCCTTTCTCTCGGTAATGTCTCTGACGATACCGATGGAATTCCATTTCCCTTTAATCTTAACGGCTGAAAGCGACACCTCCACGGGGAACTCTTTATTCGCTTTACCGATTGCATTAATTTCCAGACGTTTGGCCACGATCCTTCTTTGTCCTGTCTCTATGAAACTCCTGAATCCCTCTTTATGGGCGTCTCTGTACTTTTCCGGTATTATTAATGTCAGATCCTTTCCTATGGCTTCCTCGTTTGTATAGCCGAATATCTCCTCAGCGGTTTTGTTCCAAAAGTAGATCGTCGCCTTGTGATCTATAATAATGATAGCGTCATTCGCTGTATCGCTGATCCTCTTAAACTTCTCCTCGCTCTCCTGTAAGCTGTCCTTTAAAGCAATCTCCCTGGCCAGCTCGTTTTCGAGGTCATTGATTTTTTTACGCAGTTCGGCGTTTTCGCTTAAAAGAAGGTCTTTTGTCTTATTTTCGTCGCTCATTTAAGTTAAATATGCAAATACTATTGAGTATAAAATAGATTATAGATTTAAGGTTTTTTCTGACTCACACTTACTATGCAAAGTTTAGCACATCTTTCGGAAGATTTACAATCAGATGATATCACTATTCAGGAGAATAGGTGGAAGAGAGATTTAGAGTGTCTGTGGTTTGTTGAATTCCTATACTTTTGAATTACACTGTCAGGTTATTCCAAAAACAAAGGGACATCGAACCGAAAGGAGCCGTAATATCCTGAAGAAACAAGTTGAACTCACAAGCTCAGACACCACCTTGTATTGGCAGGATATCACGACTCCTTCACAACTGTTTTCATGCTTTGTGTCGAGCCGGAAGGTCGCGTGGGCTTTACTCTACAATAGCCTCCACATAATCATAGTACAATTCATTGCTTAAAATTCCGTCCATCTCCATATCGACAGCAAAATAAAACATATAGCTGCCTTGCATTAAGTCGGAAACAGACATCATCTCCGTTATTGGAAAGCTCATCAGCGGTCCCTGATATGTTAATACTAAATCGACGATGTTATCGAGATAATCCCACTCCCAGGTAAAGGCGTTAAAATAGTACCAATTGTCGCCAGGTGAGTATTGAATTATCCACCAATCTGAATCCACGCCTTCGTAACTCTCTCCTTCCAACCCTAAAGAGAGGGTTACAGTATCGGTAGTTTTTATTTTTATAGGGCCATCGGAACCATTCGCTTTTATATTAGGAAGAGGTGCGGAAAAAGCACTTTCGACAATGGCGGCGACATAGGCGTTTTCATAATTATCGCCGGTCTTTCCTACAATAAAAATCGACTCTCCGGCAATGGCGATATCGTTTACATTTTCGTTTGAAGAGGTACCTATAAGCTCTACCCATTGCAGCTCTCCGACGGGGTCGTATTTCGCCACAAAGGCGTCATAAAATCCTGCTTTGCTATTCCCGCCGAGATCGCCATATGTACTGCCTGTTATATAAATGTTATTACCGCTATCTATGGCGATAGCCTTTCCATTATCCGAAGATGCGGTTCCTAAAAGCCTGACCCACTGTTTATCGCCCTTTGAATCGTATTTTGCTATAAAAGCGTCGGAGCCGCCGGCATTGGCGTTTCCGTCCAGATCTCCATAAGTACTGCCGGTAATATAAATATTGTTATTGGAATCGACTGCAATATCCGAACCCGAATCCCAGCCTGAAAAATAATCGGAAGAATCGGTAATCGGTGTCCCCAAAAGTTTAAACCAGAGATTATTACCATTCTTGTCATATTTCGCCAAAAGGATATCGTTATTTCCGGTATTGATGTTCCCGGCAAAATCACCATCGGTATAACCGGTAATATAAATATTGTCGCTTTCATCCAGGGTGACAGCCAAAGCCTGCTCGTTTGCTTCTTCTCCGCTTTGAACAAGCCACTGTCTGTTGCCGTTAAAATCGTAAGCAGCAAGAAATATGTCGGTTCCTCCTCCATATTTTCCTGTAATTTTGAGAGGGGCTTCCATACCGCCGTTTAAACTTTCATTTATTACATCGTCACCGATAAGTCCCGAAGTGGTCCCGACAACATAAAGCGATCCGGAATCAGAACCGGAAGAGGAGCAGCCGGTGTTATTTGTAACGGCGTCTACAATTGTAGTTGTAAAAGGCTCATCATTGTCAGATGGAGTAATGGATATAGAAGAACCAATCTCATAAACAGGAACACTATCTGAACTATCTAAAGAAATCGTACTATTTACTAATACCAAATAGGCAGTACGTTCCGATTCTCCAAGTGGTGTAAAACCATATAGTACAAAGGTATCTTCATTATCTCCGGCAGTACTATTATTACAATTCACTACACCTCCTGTGGCGCCTAATTGAGGGATTGGTACAGTAAAGGAGCCATTCGTCAAAGTAAATTCAGCGTTAAAAACAAGTGCTGCTGCTGAACCTGCATCATAATCGACAGTATAACCTTCGATAACACTCTCCTCTTCCCCTCCTTCGTCGGAACTAAATACAACTGTCACCTCATCGCTCCCGACACCGGAATTCTCGATATCGGGCTGATTACTCTGACTTATTTCACCTAAAACCTCCATCATAGTATCCGCCCACAAACAGTTCGGACTACCGATGAAAAGAACAGAACATGTGAAAGCAATCATGACAGCATTCCTCAGGGTAGTAATGATTGAAATCCTCTTCATATTAAAACCTCCTGTCAGTTAAACAATGTAATAATAACTAAAAACAGCAGTCAGCAGTCAGCATTCTGAGGTCAGCTCTCTGTTTTCAACGCTTTGATTTTTCTAAGCTGACTGCTGATTGCTGACCGCTAACAGCTTTAGGATAATTTGCTTTGCGAAATTTAAAAGAAAGAGTAGCAGAACAAAATATAAAAGTCAACCTATTCCGAGTTGCTAAATTCTATTTAAGAAGGGTAACAAAGGCAACGGACACGAAAGTAATATGATTTACATTTAAAAATGTAAGAGAGCATTGAAAACTTTAAACATGAAGAGTTAAAATCTATGAATATGAATAACAGAGTTTTAAATTTACCTATTGCCGTTCCTTTCATTGCGCTTTTTATTTTAACAGTCACTGTTACAGTCTCAGCAACCGGTAAGGATATAACGAACAAAGAGATCGTTAAGGCAAGAGAGATCAATATATTCGAGGCCATTAATATCGCCATGTCATCCAATCCTGAATTGATGTCACGAGAGGCGCGTATAAGAGCGGCAGAGGCCAAAAGGGGACAGGTGAAGTCAGCCTTTTGGCCCCGCCTTACGCTTGAAAGCGAATATATGAGAACCGATGCGCCTAGATGGATATTTTCAAAGATAATAGACTCCAGAGAGATTTCAATGCAGTCCGATTTTAACGACCCCCCGATACTGGATAATGTGGAAAACGGGATATCCTTTAAATATAACCTCTACAGGGGGGGGATAGACAGACGGAGCCTGGATCAGTCGGAGTTTTTCAATAAAATAAGTAAGTTCCAATATGACGAAACGCTCAATTATATAGTCCTCTCCGTTATTGTAAGCTATTATGACGTTCTGGCGGCCCGTGACCGAGTGAAGGTCGCCGAAGAGTCTGTAAATACCGTAAAAAGTCAGTTAAGGAGCACAGACATTCTCTATGAAAACGGTGCGGCATTGAAATCCGATGTTCTTTCTCTGAAGGTCAGACTTGCAGAAGCGAAAGATCTCCTCTTAACATCGAAAAACAGCTACGAACTGGCCATGGTGGCGTTTAAAACCATTTTAGGACAGTCCTTACATTCCTCATATTTATTATCGGACCACGAATGGAAACCCATGCCTGTTCCCGAAACCCCTGAAAAGGCCCTTGCCATGGCGAAAGAAAACAGGGGCATCGTCAATGCCGCAGCGGAAGGCATAAAAACGGCGGAAGCCGAAATCAGTAAGGCCTTGGGCGGCTATCTTCCTGAAGCCAACATGTGGGGGAGTTACTATTATGACGACAGCAATCCGAAATTCGATATGGATGAAGAAAACTGGGTTGTTGCTTTTCGTATGGATTGGACAATCTTCGATGGTTTTCTGACAAAAAATCGGATCGCCGAAGCAAGGGCAGGTCTGGATGAAGCAGAGGCGGAGATGAAAAAGGCCCTGCTCCATATAGAGAGAGATGTTCGTTCCGCATACCTCAATCTATCCGCTGCAAAAGACAAGCTTGCCGTTGCAGCGGTAAGTGTAGAGCAGGCGGAAGAGTCCCTGCGTCTCGTTAAGCTTTCATACGAAGGAGGCGCTGCCAATATTACAAGATATCTGGATGCCGAACTCGATCTTACAACAGCACGCACTTTGAATATCAAGGCCTCCTATGATGTAAAAAAGGCCATTGCCAATTGTTTTTACGCCACAGGGTACTGCGGTATATGCGTTCAAATGGAGGCGGGAGAAAAAGATGAAAAATAAGAGCTTACGAATCCTATCGATGTTACTGGGAGCCTCATTGATTATCGCGGCTCTTCTATCTCTTGCAGGATTTCTTACGCCCGGAAGGATAGACCCCGGAAGAGCGAAACAAGGCAGTCACGCTGAAGCTTCCTTTCAAGCGAACAATACTTACACGGTTATCGAACAGGAACTTATCGATTATCAGGAGGCTGTGGGAACGATACAGTCCAAATCCAAGATTCGGATATCGGCCCAGATAAACGGCCAAATCGAAGCAGTACTTGTTAAGAGCGGACAAACGGTAAAGGCCGGTCAGCTTCTGGTTCGTATCGATAAAGAGGCCGCCCTGGCAGGACTCAGGCAGGCAGATGAATCCCTTAAAGCTGCAAAAGCAGCCGGACGACAGGCCCTCCACAATCTTGAAGGCGCCAAGGCTCTTTTGCTGAAATCAAAAACGAACTACGAGAGAATGAAAGAGTTTCACAGGAAAGAGGTAATTACCGATCAGAAGATGGAAGCTGTACAGGCGGAGTATGACAACTCCGTAGCTGTCGTAGAACAGGCCAGGCAGCATCTTCAGGGGAGTGCCGCAAATGTAAAAGCCGCCGAGCAGGAGGTTCGCAGCGCGGAAATTCGAATGAGTTATACCGAAGTCAAGGCAACGGAAGACGGTATCATATCGGAAAGGCTGGTCGAGCCCGGCGATCTGGCGGGAGCCGGGAAGCCTTTACTTATCTTTTATAATCCCGAAAGACTGAGACTGGAGGCAAGTATAACTGAAAACCTGATAGGAAAAGTGAGTATCGGCAGTAAGCTTACAGTTGTTGTAGACGCATTAAAAAAAGAGCTTACAGGGGAGGTGACCGAGATCGTGCCTTCAGCCGACCCCGGAAGTCGCACATTTCTGATCAAGGTTACTCTGCCGGTTTTAAAGGATCTCTATCCCGGAATGTTTGGGAGGCTCTTTTTGCCGAAAGGTGTAAAAAAGGTTTTTTTGGCGCCCAAATCATCCATATACAGAGTAGGTCAACTGGAAATGGTGAAAGTCCGGGTCGGAACATCCTGGCATGATCGCTACGTCCGAACAGGGAAAATCTATGATCGTACAAAAGTGGAGATACTTTCAGGCTTGAGACCGGGTGATGTTGTAGCTGTCCGGGAATAACGATGTCGCAAAGATAATGCTTCTTCATGAAAATTATTAATCTATGATAACTCACACAAAGACGCAAAGACACAAAGTTTTTAACTTATTCGACTTCTCCATTGACTATTCCGAATATACTGTCCACAGGCAACGAATTACCAAAGCTTAATTTTCTCTCTGTTTTTTTTGTGCCTTAGTGTCTTTGTGTGATATTGATAATTTAACTTAAAAAAACGGCAGTCAGCTATCAGCCTTCAGCAAAAGAAATTATTGATCTTATGCCAATAATAAGCTCACCTTACGGGTGAATGTATTTAGAACCGTAAGTGTTGCAAGTTAAAAGCTGACAGCTAAATGCTTTTTTTAGTTAAAATTATCGGGAATCGTGGAATTATAAAAAATGCTTACAGGCCTTGTTAATACCTTTATAAAAGGAAAAATGGCGATTATTCTTGTAATAATCGGGCTTTGTCTGGGAATTTCCGCAGTAACGCTGACCCCTCGTGAGGAGGAGCCTCAGATTATCGTCCCCCTGGCCGATGTGTTTGTTCATTTCCCCGGTTTTGATGCAGACGAGGTAGAGAGTCTCGTTTCCACCCCCCTGGAAAAGCTGCTATGGCAAATCGACGGTGTAGAATATGTGTATTCCACTTCAAAACGGGACATGGCTGTTGTCACTGTACGCTTTTTTGTAGGACAAGACAGGGAACGCTCCCTTGTGAAACTCTATAATAAGATAAACTCCAACAGAGACACAGCGCCTCCGGGAGTCACCGGCTGGGTCGTCAAACCCATCGAAATAGACGATGTCCCCATAGTGACTCTCACCCTTCACTCTTCTGAGTATTCCGATCATGAACTCAGACGCATAGGAGAAGAACTCCTTGCCCGGCTGGATACAATAGAGGATATATCGAAGTCTTATATTGTAGGCGGCAGGCCGAGAGAGGTTCGGGTGGAACTCGATCCCAGACGTCTCCATGGAAGCTCTATCTCGCCTCTCGAAGTTTCTCATGTCCTGAAGACGGCTGATTTTGCATTGACAACAGGAACAATAACCCGCAGGGACAATACATACAATCTGAGAAGCGGTCCCTTCCTGGGATCGTTAAAGGAAATAGAATCTCTTGTTATTGGAAGCAACAAGGGCAGACCTGTTTATTTACGAGATGTGGCAGTTGTCTCCGACGTTCCTTCCGAGGCGGAAACCTATACCCGTTTCGGATATGGTCCCGTATCCGGCAAGAGAGGCGCCGAGCCTTCCGTTACACTTGCCCTTGCAAAGAAAAAGGGGACAAACGCCGTAAAAATCGCCAACGAGATCATACGCAGGGCAGACGAAATCAGAGACTCCGTCGTGCCTGACGGCGTGGAAATCGAAGTAACCCGAAACTATGGAGAGACAGCCAACCAAAAGGTCAACGACCTGCTTATCTCCCTGGGTTTCGCCATTATCACGGTCATCGCCCTGCTTGCCTATACACTGGGCTGGAGAGAGGGACTGGTTGTGGCCCTGGCTGTCCCTATTACGTTCTCTCTGTCCCTCTTTGTAAATCTTCTTGCAGGATATACAATAAACAGAGTCACTCTCTTCGCACTTATTTTGTCACTCGGGCTTGTCGTCGACGATCCGATTACAAATGTGGATAATATGCAGAGGCATATAATTACAGGGAGACGCTCCGTATTGGACGACGCCATATTCGGTGTTATGGAGGTAATGCCGCCTGTACTGATGTCTACTCTGACTATCATCGTATCCTTTGCCCCGATGTTTTTTATTACCGGTATGATGGGTCCCTATATGGCCCCCATGGCGATCAATGTACCCCTTGCCGTATCCTTTTCGACTCTCGTATCCCTGACCATTACTCCATGGGCCGCATACAACCTCCTGAAGGGAAGACGCGATTCCGGCCGGCCCGCCGATATGGAGGAGGAAAATTCAGGCGCCCTGAAAAAGGCATATCGTTTTATACTCACCCCCCTTCTCGAATCTAAGGCAAAGAGTTTTCTGGTCCTTGCTCTGGTCGTTTTACTCCTCATTCTCTCTGCAGGACTCGTCGTTTTCAGGAAAGTCCCCTTAAAAATGCTCCCCTTTGACAATAAAAACGAACTTCAGATTGTTCTTGACATGAAAGAAGGTACAACACTCGAATCGACGGACGGCGTTGTAAGAAGATTTGAAGAGTATCTCTCCGGTATTAACGAAGTCAAGGATTTTCAGTCCTATGTCGGTACTTCGGCCCCTATTGACTTTAACGGCCTTGTACGCCATTACTACCTCAGAAACGCTCCTAATCTGGCCGATATCAGGATTAATCTGGCCGATAAGACGAAACGTAAACAGCAAAGTCACGCCATTGCACTCAGAATCAGAAAGGACTTACAGGCAATCGCAGATGAATCGGGAGCGGATTTAAAAATTGTGGAAGTACCTCCGGGCCCGCCCGTACTTTCTACGATTGTCGCAGAGATCGGCGGAGCGCCGGGTTCCGACTATAACACACTGATTCATGCGGCGAATATGGTGAAAAAGGAGATATCCGAAGAACCGGGAGTATCCGATGTGGATACATCGATCGAGGCGTCCCATAAATATATGAGTTTTATGATAGACAAAGAAAAGGCCGCGCTTCACGGTATATCCACAAGAGATGTGGTTATGACTCTTCGCCTTGCCGTTAACGGCTTGACTCCCGGATTAATGCATGTCAAACATGAGAGACAACCGCTCTCCATCAGAGTTCGCCTGCCCCTACTGGAGCGGTCCGATATATCGGAGCTGTCGGGCCTGGCTGTAAAGGGAGCGGGAGGACGAATGATTGAACTTGCTGAATTGGGAAAATTTGTCGAACGTCCCGAGGATCAGCCTGTATATCATAAAAACCTCAAGAGAGTGGTTTATGTACTCGCTGAAGTAACGGGCAGGTCTCCCGGCGAAGTTGTTCTGGATTTGAAAAAGCGTCTTAGAGACATAGAACTGCCGGAGGGTATTACAATCGACTGGGCCGGAGAGGGAGAATGGAAGATAACGGTAGACGTATTCAGAGACCTGGGTATCGCTTTTGGAGCGGCTTTGATAATGATCTATATTCTACTTATCATGCAGACAGGTTCCTTTCTCATGCCTCTGGTAATTATGCAGGCAATCCCCCTTACTGTAATCGGCATACTTCCCGGTTTTTACCTACTAAACCTGATAACCGCCGAGAGTGTGGGCGGTTATGACAATAGTGTATTTTTTACTGCAACCGCCATGATCGGCATGATCGCCTTGGGAGGCATCGTCGTCAGGAACTCGATCGTTTTAATAGAATTTATTGTAGGAGAGTTGCAAAAGGGAACTGCTTTGAAAGAAGCGATCATCGCAAGCGGCGCAGCCCGTCTTCGTCCCATACTGCTTACCGCGGCAACGACCCTGCTGGGCGCCTTACCTATCACCATTGACCCTGTATTCAGCGGTCTGGCCTGGTCACTGATCTTCGGCCTCATCTCTTCGACTGTTTTTACCCTTGTCATTGTTCCTGTGATTTACAATCTTTTATACGGTAAAACGCAGACGGCTTAATAACCCGAACTCTGTGAACTGTTAAGAATAGTTGAAGGAAAAAGACAACATAATCGCCCTCGATATTGGTAATACCAACATTAAGGCCGCACTGTTTCAAGGAGAGAGATTTAAAAAGATTTCTTTGCCTACTGAGAGTTTACATAAAAAGAATGACTTTCTCGACGCAATGACAGAGCTTTCTGGCGCCCCCAATGTAGATCGTTCCATTGTTTCGTCTGTTGTCCCCGATTTCACCTCCCTGTGTCTGGAATTATTGAACTCTATTTCCATCAGGCCTTCTGTGCACGCCTCTGTCTCATGGCTCATCAATCAGGGTATAGATATCGCTGTAAACACTCCCCATACGCTTGGACCTGACAGAGTGCTCAGTGCGATAGCGGCATATGATTATTTTAAAGAGCCCTGCGTATCCGTTGATTTCGGCACAGCCACGACAGTTAATTTTATGGACAGTAAGAAGCGTTTTACCGGCGGAACGATCATGCCCGGTGTCGATATGATGAACGCCTGTTTAAATGAAAAAACCGCAGCTCTGCCTTTAATCGATTTAAGGAGGACGACCTCCCTTCCGGGCAGAGATACCAATGAGAGTATTTTGTCAGGTATATTATTCGGTACTGCCGGGAGTGTTGAAAGAATAATAAGGGATGTCGGGGAAATGCAAGGGGTACCTCTGAGGGTGGCGATTACGGGCGGAAGGGTTGACATAGTAAGTCCCTATTTGAAAATTCCTCATCATAAGGATCATGATCTTGTGTTAAAGGGATTAAAGTATGTTTGTGGAATTCGGGATGTGTTAAACTACGGCTAAGACCGGTGTCATAATATTATGTAAACAAAATATTTAACATTATAAAGAAGTGAGGTGCTGCCATGAAATTGTTTTTGAATCATATCATAGTATCAATATTTTTTGTTCTTTTCATTGCACAACCGGCCTCTGCATATACAGAGCCGGAGAAGATCGGGAGTTTTAACCTTCCTGCCGCCGGTTTTGTTGAAAACTATGGTCAGTTTCATGACAGTGTTAAATTCTTTGCTCATTTTCATACAGGCGATACTTTCATATCAAAAGACGGAAATCTCCATTACACCTTACCGTTAAACGATAGGGAAGTGCAGGGAGCGAAAAAATTTGTAACCTTTAAAGAGACTTTTTTAAACGGACATCTTTCCGATATTTCGGGAAGAAAACCGGGAAGGTTTCCCCTCTATTACCATAAAGGGAATAACAAAAGCACAAGACCCAAGGCTTTGACAACTTTTAACAGTGTAGATATGGGCTATATATACGACGGAATCGGATGCCGTCTGCTTTTACAAAGAGGCGGACCGGAAAAAATATTTACTCTTGCCCCCGGGGCTGATCCCGATGACATAAAGATCGGGATTTCAGGGATCGAAAAGCTCTCAATAAACAATAAAGGCGAGTTATTACTCTTTGATAATGACCGCCCGATTCTGTTTACAGCTCCGATTGCTTATCAGTTTATAGACAATAAAAAAAAGAGTGTCAACATAAAATACAGAATAAACGGCTTATCCTATGGATTTGAAGTTGATGATTATGACAGATCCGCAGAGCTGATTATCGATCCCCTTCTTGCCTCCACATATCTCGGAGGAAGCAATTCAGAGTGGAGCAGCGGAATAACAGTGGACAAAAAAGGCAGTGTCTACATTACGGGCACAACGATTTCTACTGACTTCCACATAAACGGAGGCGCCTACACAAGATTTAATGGAGGAGAAACTGACATATTCATATCGAAGCTGGACTCAGACTTAAAAGTACTTTTGGGATCGACATATATTGGCGGAAGCGGATTGGGCTCTTTTGAGTACTCCCACGGAATAGTTGTAGACGATGAAGGAGAAGTGTTTGTTCTTGGTGAAACCAAATCGTCCGATTTTCCTGTTTCTAAAGAATCTTATGACTCAACATACAATGGAAAGTACGATATTGTTGTACTAAAGCTGAGCAATGACCTCTCCCGGATCATCTCCTCTACTTTTATCGGTGGCGGCGGTAACGATCGAGGCGGCTCTATCGCTTTGGATAATAAGGGAAGGGTATATATAACAGGCTCCACCACAAGTTCGACGGATTTCCCTGTTACCAATGGCAGTTCCTTTCATGGAGGAGACTCAGATACTTTTCTTACAATATTAAATAATAACCTTACCAAGGTAATTTCATCGTTTTATGTCGGTGGAAGCAGCAGTGATACAGGTAAGTTTCTTAGTATATATGGAGAAGATAGTATCTATCTGGGCGGAGTAACAAAATCCTCCGATTTCCCGGGTAATAATGTAATAAAGCGTAAAGAGAAAGATGATTATGACTCCTTTGTAATCCTTTTTAACGGCACAACAGGAGCTCTGGTGACTTCAACGGTTATCGGAGGATCGAAGAGCGACACGTTAACTTCTATGGACATCAATGGTAAAGGTGATGTCTATATATCGGGCATCACAAAATCCCATGACTTTCCTGTAAGCGAAAATGCCTTTGACAGAGAGTACAACGGAGGAGACCTGGACATTTTTATTACAAAACTGGACCGGAATCTTTCGGATATTATTTCCTCGACCTATGTCGGAGGTGTCAATTCCGATTTTAATTATGCTCTAAAGGTAAGCAGAGAGGGTGATCTCTATTTCTCGGGCGCGACCTATTCAATTGACTTTCCTATAAAAGACAGAGCTTATGACAATTCGATTAACGGTCATTATGATATGTATATTTCTAAACTTACCGGCGATCTGTCGCAATTGTTATCCTCTACATACGTAGGAGGAGTGGGAGGTGACTGGGGAAGCGCCATTGCCTTTGATGACAGAGAAAATATTATTATCGCCGGAAAAACTTGGTCTACAGATTTTCCAACATCTGAGGACTCTTTTGACACGACTTTTAACAGCGGGACATATGATGTCATTGTTATCAAAATGGATAAAGAATTATCTAAATAGTAATCTGAACCGTCAAACGGTCGCTTAAGGCAGTTTTGTAACAGGGGGCTGCGAAAAAATTAATTGGCCTGCCAGTATTCAGCCTTTCCATTGTTTTTTCATTAAAGAATATCATTAAACATCCGATATATTACTTATCCATAACACAGGCCATTGACAGCAGGAAGCTGTCAGCCGCGATTTTACAAGGAGGTAACAATGTCATATCTAAAAAGCATATCTTTCCATCTGCTCTTTATTTCAAAGAAAACTCGAGTCCTCTCTATCTGTGGTGTTCGATTTAAAGGGACCTCCGAATCTTTTTAAACCGACGACAACGCAATGTAAGTAATCTGCACCGGCTCGACACCTCCCTTGAACCGGGATAGATTATATAGATTCTCTGAAAGGATTCTTACGCTTTAACGGATATTATGTTACCCTTTTTGTAAAACCCCTTACTAAACCCTGTTACCCTAAAAAGGCGGGAGAAAGAGACACTCCCGCCAACCTCCCTTTTCATTTATCCCGAAAATAACCGGCATCGTGCCGGAAGGAGCAGCAAT
This sequence comes from Candidatus Magnetocorallium paracelense, assembly GCA_029001845.1. Classification (GTDB taxonomy): domain Bacteria; phylum Nitrospirota; class Thermodesulfovibrionia; order Thermodesulfovibrionales; family Magnetobacteriaceae; genus Magnetocorallium; species Magnetocorallium paracelense. The sequence continues at coordinate 62,445 of JAREWP010000075.1, forward strand.
GTCCCGCCAAAACAAGCTGAAACTCGCAGACTCAAACACCACCTTGTTTTGGCAGGACATCACTGCTCCTTCTTAACCATTTTCATGCTTTGTGGTGACTCGGAGAGTCATGGACGTTTTCTCAGAAAATAGACGAATGCGCACCGGAATGACCGGCAATGTCCTGACAGAAGAAACTGAAACTCGCAGTAAAGTACAGATAAATATTTAGAGGGATTTAGGACAGTTAGGACAGCTGCAATTCATATATAAGGCAACGTTGAATCACAGCGCTGTGTTCGGAGTGAAGATATCTTTAAGGACATCCTGATCTTTCACAGGCTTAGACGTTCTATGATCCATCATCGTAAGTCGACCGAAATCATAGTCCCTAAGCTGCTTTTCGATGCTGTCGCGCAGGTGAACCCATACCGGATGAATTGTACATACATCACTCATATCGCACTTGTCTTTATCAATTGCGCATTTGTTTACTAAAATGGGTCCTTCCATAATCTCGATAATATCCAGCAAAGTAATGTCACTGGGCTTCTTTGCCAGAAGGAACCCCCCCTTAGCCCCCCTTATGGATTCAATTAGTCCGGCCTTTACAAGCTTCTGCATAATTTTTGCCAGAAAGCTCTTGGGGATGTCTCTGTTCTCCGATATCTCGGAAACCCTGAATATCCTGTCAGGCTTACTCGATATACAAAGCACGCACCTGAGGGCGTATTCCGTTTCTATAGTTATTTTAAGCATCTCTATAGGTTAAAACAAAGGGTGGCAAAATATCAATGAAAGTTACGACAGTGCATAATTCGCATGTTTCAGGTATAATGAAACACAATGAAAGCGAAATATATAAATCCATATACTGATATATTCAGTGAGGAGATATTTCTGCAAGGGTTTAAGAGAGCTGAAATAGCCGGTTTTGACGAGAAACAGTTGGCTGAATATGAAGAGAGTCTGAAAGTATACAGATATCTGAAAGGAGTTATAGATACTTCATATGAAGAAGGGAAGACAGAAGGGAAAATGGAAGGGAAGTTGGAAATCGCTGAAGCAATGAAGACGTCCGGCGAGAGTCCGGACAGGATAGTGAAATTTACAGGGTTGTCAAAAGAAGAGATAGATAGGATATGAATATAATCCATCTCTGACAAACCCGAAAGATTCATGGCATATATTTTCCTGTTTTAATTGACGGGGTCTATATCTGTTATAAGAAATGGACGTTTATTCCGATATTATGCAACTCGCCCTGGAGGAAGCATACAAGGCCTATAAAAAAGGGGAGGTACCCATTGGCGCCGTTATTACAGACCGCGCCGGTAACATTATCTCCAAAGGACACAATGAAAAGGAGGGCCTTAATGATCCCACTTCTCACGCCGAGGTCAATGCAATAAAAAGGGCCTGCTCTCGAACAGGAGACTGGCGGCTGAACGATCATACCCTCTATGTAACAAAGGAGCCTTGCATTATGTGTTCCGGCGCTATCCTTAATTCTCGTATCGAGCGTATTGTTTATGGTTGCAATGACTCTAAGGGCGGCGGAGTCGACAGCCTCTATAACCTCCTTACCGATAAAAGGTTAAATCACCAGGTGGAAGTCATTTCCGGAGTAATGTCCGATGAGTGCGGTAAAATTTTAAAGGATTTTTTTGATCGATTAAGGTACAATAGTAAGGGTTTACCGGAGAGGTGGCCGAGCGGTTGAAGGCGGCGGTCTCGAAAACCGTTGTGGGGGCGACTCCACCGAGGGTTCGAATCCCTCCCTCTCCGCCATAAACATATTGTTTTTAAGTAGCTACTAAGGTGTATAGACTGAAGACTGTTAGGCAAAACATGCGTTATCGATAAAAATCTAAGTTTTTTATTGGCTGACTCTATCTTGAATTTCTTTCTTAAAGCGGTTTATGGCAACCCGTAACATAAGAGCTTTTTATATTTGAATCCATACGCTTTTTAGTTATCCGGATGTTTTTATTTTTAAAGGATTGCTCTTCTATTTTTGCTCACTACTTGATTTTAAGGACAGGAGGGCCGAAGAAATAGGCATCCTCAAAGACCGGCCCTCCCGGAATTAATTCACTATAGGTTATGGGAAGATTATTAAAGGTGATTTCTCGGAGTTCCTCCTCTTGAAAGTGATTGTCATTTTTTCGCAATTCATCAATAAAAAAATTAGCCAGATACTGCATGGCGAGGATGGATGCCTTTGTATGCGTTAAGCAGGAAAGGTCAGTTTGATTGAATTCAAAAATTTGTAAAGAGGGGTGCCATTGAAACCCGTAAACAGGTAATGCTTTGCCATCGATAATTTTCCCCTCTACAGTAGAGACAAATTGCTGCTTTTCATCGGCAAAATTTGTAGAGATCACATTAAAACTATCATTCAAAACCTTGGTGTCGCAAAATGTGCTGTACAGGATGCCGTTGGAATGAAAATTAGGGGTTACCGGATTCTCTTTGTCCGATAAAATGTCTCTTACTGTTTCATTCAGAATCGGAATGCCGGAACTATTCAACATCCGGCTTTTTGCTGCATACTTCGTGAAGTCAAGGGGCAGCAGCACATTATCGGTCCCCTTAAAATAATCGATGAGCAATTCGGGGCCGAAATCCGTTGCACTTAAAACAATCTGCTCAAATCCCTGACAAATACCCAAAAGGGGAAAGTATCGGGTTTTGTTGATCTCAATCACTCGATCATAAAGGCATTTAATTTTTTGAAAATAGGGTGTGGGAGGTTTTTTGTCCTGTTGTGGACCGCCTGGAAACAGCAACCCATTTGTACATTCCAGAATATAATTCAGTTTACCTTCATCGGCATCCCAAGGTACAACAACAGCCCGGGCGCCGGCCAATCCCGCCCATTTGACATATCCTGCCGCGACATAGCTGGTCCCTTTGGTGGAATATCCTCCGGCATCATAAGTGGGTTGTGTGACAATACCTACAGTGACTCTGTTATTGATTTTCATACGACCTCCTTTGGTAAAATAAAAATTTGCTTCAAACATAAATTAAACTAACCCGGCAAGCTGGAGCTAAACATGGTTTAAGGCATAAATATAATAAAGTTGTTTTAAGCAGATAAATCAGTAATCTTTCAAGCGAAAGCCTGCCGGTTATAAGAAGTTTCCACGTTCCACCTCTCATATTCCTCATAAAAAAATCAAACAATAATTTATAATTTTTTATCCGGTATTTTATGCTGTAACTATTGAATTATACTATTCATAATTAATAAACATTATATTTATTATTTAATTAAAGATAATTATAACATATTATAAATTATAAATCTTGACATTTTATTTTTTAGTTGTTTTTCAAGTGGGAATGATTTTTTTATTCAATAAAACTAAGGTGAGCATTTTAAGGGATCCGGTAACAGTCATGGTATTATTATGTGGGCTTGCGTGTAGTGGTGGCAGAGTAGGGGAAGTCGTTGTGTTTTTGGATGTCTCTTATTTCCTTATGTCACGGTTTTTTATTTGTGAACATTCAGTAAAGAGCGCCCAAGATTCAGCATAGGTGGCATGGATAAACTTGTTTAGACCTGCCTGTCTCGCATTTGATGCGCTGTGATCACCACACGGACAAACAAGTTTGTCCATGCCACCCTCTTGATACAAAGATTTAAGAAAACAACGCCCTTAACTGAATACTTACTTTTATTCTATAGCCTCCAATAATGATTGCGTTATTATTTTGAATACATTATTTAATTAACAACGTTATGCTTTACAATACGTTCTCCTTGTGATATAATTGTGTAGTATTAATAGGTTATTAGAATACAGTAACTCTTTGGAACTGTCATGAAATGAAAAAAGGAGATTTGAGGTGGAAAATATAACAGGCTTTCCGGTCACTTACCAAGATTTTCTCACAACCAGGCTATATCTTGTCGATGAATTCAGGGAAGAGGTAAGAAAAAAATCGATTCTCATTGTAGGACCTCGCAGGTTTGGGAAAACAAGTCTATTAAAGGAATTTATCAGGCAGAATAGTGAAATTTCGGAAAACGAGTTTAATACCCTCTTTTTGGAACTGGAGGGATGTGAAAATATAGAGAATTTCTGCTTTTGTTTATTCAAAGAACTTCTGACTCTTTATCGCTTTCACAGATACATTGATCAAGTTAAAAATTTCTTGGGTGATATCTGGAATGCTATAGCTTCCAGGATAAGCAAGATTCCCATACCAGAACTTGATCTTGAATTACGAGAAAAAACAAGAGATATGAGTTTTTCCCAATGGAAGGAAAAACTTACTCCAATGATTGAAGGTTTAAACTCTTTCAATAAAAATACGATTATGATTTTCGATGAATTTTCTGACATGGTTATGAATTTTTTAAAAGAATATCCTCACTTTGAAGAATCTGTCGATGCTCTGAACGGGTGGTTACGTACATTGAGGCAGACCTCTGATATGGGATTGGGATGCAAGTATCAGTTTGTATTTTGTGGGTCTATAAACCTTAGAAAGAGTCTTGAAAATATGGGAATAAGTAAACGTATTAATGATCTTGAATCATTCGTAATCCCTCCTATGGAAAATAGTGAAGCAAAAACTCTCATTACCTCTTTGACAGAAAGTTACTCAATGGAGATAGATCAGAAAGGCATAGAATTTATGACATCAAGGATTACGGATGGTCCTCCTTACTATGGTCAGATATTTTTCAAGGCATTAAAAGAGACAAGGAAAAAGAGCTTTACCGGTATGGAAGTCGAGGGAGTTTATAACGTAATGTTGAGGGAAGGAAATCATGATCTCAGTCACTTTCATTCACGACTTGTGGATTATCTTTCTCCTCTTAAAAGAGAGTGCTCGTCACTTCTTTTAAAACATCTGACTCATGAAACTTGGGATGAAAAAGAGTTATTTGACCAATATTTTTATGAAACCTACGATTATCAAACCTACCAATCAGTTGTTGACAGACTCATATATGAAGGATATATAAAAAGGGATATCAATGACAATGGTAAGCTTCGATTTATGTCCTATTTATTGAAAGACTGGTGGGCTTATAAAACAAGAGGAGCGAGATAAAATGTACGCATATAATCCAAGAAAAAAAACAGCTCGGGAACTGGAAGAGACTCTGGTTGGAGATGACAGGCGGGAAATATTAAATAATATTCTCAGAGAACTATCCCTGGAAGATGGAGAGACACCGAAGCAACATTGGATAGTGGTAGGGCCCAGGGGAATAGGAAAATCCCACCTCTTTACCCTGCTTTACTATAAAATTAGGGAAGAAGAAAAACTCAATGATCTCTGGATCCCCATACTATTTCCTGAGGAGTTGCGGATGGTTGGAGGCCTTGCCAAATTCCTGGAAAGGGCTATAGGAGAGATTTCCAAAGAGGTGAGTGACAATTCCAAGGTGTATGATGAACTAACAGGAATGATAGAAAAGATCAGAAGCATACCCCAAACGGAAAGGATTGATTATATCTTTTCCGTAATAACATGGATTCACAAGGAAACAGGTAAATTTATCCTTTTTATTGCGGAGAACCTCCAGCACTTACTGGGAAAAAAGATAAAAACCATTGAACAGAAAAAACTAAGGGCCTATCTCCAAACCGGTAACGCCATACTATTCATCGGTTCCGCCACAACCATATTCAATGCCATCCATGATCATAGCCATCCCTTTTACCATTTTTTTCATATAAGACGTATGGAAGAGTTGGATTTCGAGAGCGTAAAGAAACTCATTATTAACATATTATCCGGAGAAGGGAGGGGGGAGCTGATCGCACGGATTTCTGATAATGAGGTGCGCCTAAAAGCCGTTTACTCTTTTACCGGGGGAAATCCGAGGATGGCTGTCTTTATGGCTGATGTGCTGAAAACAGATATTCCCGATGAAATGTTGGAACTTATGGACAGGATACTGGATGAATTGACCCCATATTTTGATGCCATACTAAAAGATGTCCCCGATTATCTCGAAGATATTTTAAATACCCTGGCGGCAAACGAGCCGGCCCAAAGTCCTAAAGATATCTCCGCCTATCTTGAAATACCCCAAAATAGTGTAAGAGGTTATCTCAAACAATTAAAAGAGAGCGGTTATGTGAGAGTTGCCTTTTCGATGGGTAAGTCCAATTACTATTGCCTGAATGAGTACCTCTATCGCATCTGGTACCAGATGCGAGATGGTGGCCATAGAGAAGAGACACGGTGGTTAATGGAACTGTTATTAATGCTTTACTCTCCCCACTTTATTGTTCAGGAGAGAGCAAGATTGGGTAATGATAGAAATCATCTCTATAAAAGATTGATTGAGCAAACAATAGATTTTATTAATACCAATCCTGAATATTGCAGAAGTTTGGAGTTGTGTGTTAAGTCAGAATTAAAGGGATATGGAGAGAATGGGGAGTTGGAAAGGGAAAAGTTTGAAGAGATTGATAAATATATTGAAAATAAAGAACTTGACAAGGCCATTGGGTTGTGTAAAGAGATTTTGGAGATAAATCCTGACTCAATAGAGGCTTATATAAGGTGGGGAAAGTGTTTAGGTAAATTGGAACGTAATGATGAGGCCGATAAGAAGTATTTAAAAGCTCTTAAACTTTTAATGAATGAGAGTATTGAAAAAAATTATTATAAAGGAGCTCTGGTATCAACTTTAATATATCTCAATATTCTTTCCAATGACTCATTTGTTATTACGCTTCAAAAAGAGTACGAAGAACGTATTCTGCCAATTCTTAACAACGTGAATCCTGACGATTACATAAAAGAGTTTTATTTGCAAGAAAGAGAGATGACAGTTTACAAATCCGCAATTGTATTAATGATTGTTTCTTTTGATAAATACGACGTATTGATTGATAATATCAAAAATATTTCAGTAGAATACTTTAGAAATGATCAAGTCTCTCTTGGTGTTTTTATCTTTACAATCAAGATGAAAATCTGGTTGCATCTCATTTATGGAGCCCCTTACGAAGCTTTACGTCCTCTTAAACTGTACATAGAATACATAAAATCAATAGAGAAGCTTGAAGAAAAAGAAGAAAAAGTCTCTACCCTCTGTCTGAGCCTTTTCAAGGTATATATTCTTATGGATATTGAACTTGACGGTATATCAAATATCCTGAATATCTTGAAGGAAGAAGAGGGAGTGCCCTTTAGTGATGCCTTCAGTAAGATATGGACCTGCATTTATGATCCCGAATCTATCGATGGAAGAAGATATATGGGAGATAAGGCGATAGCAAATGTAGTTAACGAATTAAAAAAGGAACAAGTTGAGAGTGTCGAATCCCTCTCTCTCCGCCATAGTCAAATATAGGAAGAATATCTATTGTACTCGTCTTCAAAGTTGTCGCTGAAAATTCCTTTACCAAGATTCGATTGTATATCGCCTGCGCTCCAGCCTTTTACTGTGTCTATCTCGTCTTCGTTAAATACGATTTTGCCGGCGTACAGACATTTATAAGAAAATACGAGTTCCGATTCATAGTCGTTTCTGTGTATGTAGCTGTACATAAAGCTTGGAGTAACGCCTGCGATGCCGAGTTCTTCCTCCATTTCTCTAAGTACGGCCTCTTCAACGGTTTCATCCAAATCGACATGACCTCCCACTGAAGTGTCCCACTTTCCGGGCGCTACATCTTTTTTCATTGAACGTTTTTGCAGAATTAGATCGTTCCTGTCATTAAAAACAAAGATATGAACTACTCTGTGCAAAAGGGAGTTGTTACCGTGAATTTCCGAACGAGGAGCCGAGCCTGTTATATTCCCCTCTTCATCAACAATATTAAGCCATTCCATAACGGACCTCCGCATCCCGGATTTAAAGATAGTAATCTTGTGAATATCCGGTAAACGTCCATGACCCTCCGGGCCACTATAAAGCATGAAAATATTTTAATTGTAGTAGGAGCACATTATTTTTTGACCACGAAGGTCACGAAGAGCACAAAGTTTTTTTTTAAATTTTTTTTCTTCGTCCACTTCGTGATCTTCGTGGTTATTTAAGTGGTTATTTAAATAAAGTCCTTTTTGGGCTTATTTTCGGGACTAAAAGCATCTTAGTCTTCACAAATGCACTTTTGATCGGTAAGATTACGATTAAGAAGATTACCAAAAGCGAAAGATCGAGAGTGTAAAAGCAGAAGTGAAGGATGCTAAATTAAAATCACTTACTGAATGCCCCCGTTTTTATTTATTGAAATAGTCTCCCAGTGTAAATCTGCTGTGTTCGTCTTCGTGACAGTAGACACAGAGATTCTCCCAGTTCGATCCGTCTTGGGGATTATTATGATGGTTTCCGTCTTTGTGATGAACAGTCAGAAGTTTTCTGTTTTTAAAATCGAACTCTCTGCCGCACTTGGCGCATATCATACCATGTATTCGAAGCGATTGCTCTCTGTAATCACTTGTAGGCGCATTGCTCTGTTTAAGCTCCTTTATTATCTCTGCAACAGGCCTGTCATCGGACGGTTTTTTGGTTCGCCTTTTAAGATCTCTTCCATATCGTTTATTTTGCATAATTTATAATAACCTCTGAAGAGTAACAGGATATTTTATTATACTATGCATAATCAGATATGTAAAGGGCCGGGTTTTATGAAGGTGGCACCAATGTCATTAACTTAAGGAGCAAAGCATCTTCCGCCTTCAGCGGCTAAACTCGAAGGCTCCGCTTCGCTGCGCCTTCTCAAACATGACCCGCTTACGTCGGAAGGTGCTTCACCCCTTAAGTTAATGGTATTGAAGGTGGTGTGAAAGAAAAGACAATTTGATGTTTGGATGGAAGAGGGTATAATTACGAATACAGTTAATAGGCTCCGTTTCTCCTTAAGACTGCAAATATAGTGGTAAAAAGTATTTTAATATCAAAAAATATAGATTGTCGGCTCACATACTCTATATCGTACTTTACCCAATCGCTGAACTTTTCACTGGCCCGCCCTTTGACTTGCCACAGCCCCGTCATTCCGGGTTTTACACTACTTCTGATCTCTTTCCACTTCTCATCGGCTCCCAACTCTTCCAGGGACAAAGGTCTTGGGCCGACAAGACTCATTTCGCCTCTCATTACATTAATCAACTGAGGCAGTTCGTCTATGCTCCATTTTCTCAAAACCTTCCCCACTCTTGTGATCCTTGGATCGCACTTGACTTTAAACACAGGGCCGTCCATCTCGTTTTGGAGCTGATTCTTAAGTGACTCTGCATTCTTTACCATCGTCCTGAACTTGTACATTTTAAACTCTTTCATGCCTAGTCCGCAGCGTTTTTGTTGAAAAAAAATCGGCCCTTTGGATGTAAGTTTCACTAAAAGAGCTACCGTTAAAAAAAGCGGAACAAAGATAATGAACAACACGACACTCAATGAGGCGTCGAACACTCTTTTAAAGAAGTAGATTTTTTCCTTTGCTCTTTTCACGCTAAACTCTTATAAACTGACTCTCAATGTCATTAACTTAAGGAATAAAGCGCCTTCCGCCTTCAGCGGTTAAACTCGAAGGCTCCGCTTCTCTCCACCTTCTCAGACATGACCCGCTTCTGTCGGAAGGCGCTTCACCCCTTAAGTTAATGGTATTTAAGCGACTCTTATTAAAATCCATTCCGAACTTCTATTCTATGAAATTAAAGAAATAATAATCTGTATTCAGAACTACAGTAAGAAATAAAAACGGCCATGGTTGTGCCGGTCAACTTTATGCCTTATATCGTATCTTGTTCCGGTTTACCGGGCTGGATGTTATCGGTGAGCAAGTCATTAAACAGGGAGATCATAGCCGGAGATTTATGAGGTAGTCACTTAAACACCGACAATCGAAAGCTTACTGCTTATTAAAAGGTATGCTTACGTATAATTCGTCTTTATTTTCCTCAGCCTTAAGCTCGACTGCTATATTGGCAAAATCGAACTGCGGATATTTAGAAAAAACTGTCATTAAATCCTGCTGCAATATTTCGGCAAAATTGGTGGGGAGTCCCTTTCTTTCGTAAGAAAGCACCATGGTCAGTCTTTTCTTGGCTTTATTTGCAGAGCTTTGCTTCTTAAACAATCCGAACAGCGCCATTTTCTACCTCCTCCAAAATCTGCTGAGTAAGCCTTTCTTCTCTTCCAATTCCGTGAAAGGAACTTCGGCTCCCTCAAGTCTCATTGCTATATTAAAAAACGCCTTTTTAACGTTCGAATCGTCGGATAAGACAATTGGTTCTCCTTTATTGGTGAAATCCACCATTCTTTCTTCCTCCGGGATGATTCCTATCCTCGGTATATGGAGAATGTCCTCTATGTCCTCAACGGAAAGCATCTCCCCTTTTCTTACCATATGTATCTTAATTCTGTTTACTATAAGAGATGTCTTCTCTTTTCCCATGGATTCCAAAAGACCTACTACTCTGTCTGCATCTCTTACGGACGACACTTCGGGATTTACAACAACAAGAGCCTCATCTGCCGGAGCCGAGGCTGTCCTGAATCCGCCTTCTATACCCGCCGCCGAATCTACAAAGATGTAATCGAAATTATGCCTGACCCTATTCACTACATCGATCATCTGTTCCGGCTGGACAGAGTCCTTGTTTTTTGTTTGTGCCGCAGGTAACAGATATAATGAATTTTGCCTCTTATCTTTTACAAAGGATTTTTCAGGTTGTACTTTACCCTCGATCACATCAACGATATCGTAAACGATCCTGTTTTCCAGACCCAATATCATGTCAAGGTTCCTAAGGCCGATATCGGCGTCTATAGCAAGCACCCGTTTATTCATGATAGAAAGTGCAGTTGCAATATTTGCTGTTACAGTTGTCTTTCCGACTCCGCCTTTACCTGAAGTTACTACAATTACTCTGGCCATTCTTGTGCTCCTAATTTAGGTTATATAGTCAATGTCATTAACTTAAGGAGCAAAGCACCATCCGCCTTCAGCGGCTAAACTCGAAGGTTCCGCTTCTCTCCGCCTTCTCAAACATGACCCGCTTCCGTCGGAAGGTGCTTCACCCCTTAAGTTAATGGTATTGATTATATAGTATCTATAAATATTTGATTATTTTCTACAAACGCCTTTTCCGGATGTTCAGGCAAATCTAGGTTGTCAGGAGACCTGGTTACATAACTGCCTATTCTCATCTGCTGAGGCTGGAGCTTTAACGCGATAATCACGGAAGATTCGTCTCCATTGGCGCCTGCATGAATAATTCCTCTAAGCGTACCTATAACAATTATATTGCCCGAAGCTACTACATAAGCGTCGGGATTTACGTTTCCCATAATCAAAATATCTCCGTCGTATTCCACCTTTTGTCCGCTTCTTAATGTTTTGTTGATAATCTTTAACGATTTTTTCTCATTGATCCTGGTCAGGCTGTCAGGTCGATCCTTATCCTTCTTTTCGGAAAGGGGTTTATATCCCAGAACCTTTGTGTTGTGCTTTTTTAACACCTCTTCCAGTTTTTCTTTCTCTTCATCCCTGAGTTCCGACTCATCCATTTTTATTACAACCATCGAACCGCTGAAAAAAGTGTTGGATAACTTAGACTCGAGCTCTCTTATATTGTCGTCAAGGCTCATAGCGTTGTCGATCTTCAATAGCAAAGCAGGAACTGTAATGCCTTTTATCTCAATGGCCAAGTGAATTTATCTCCTTCATTTCCTGTATTGTAACTACTAAGGTGTATAGACTGTAGGCTGAAGACTATCAGGTAAAACATGGGTTATCAATAGAACTTTACGTTTTTATCGGCCAAAATTCCCAAGTCATTTGATTTTTTGCTTCAGCCTTCAACCTATATACCTGAGTAGTTACGAAAAGGGATACATTATAACCTAAAGGGAGGTTAAAAAAGCCAGTAAATATAATGAAAAGTCATTATACCATTTTTCAAAATTTAAATCGAATTTCAAAAAGGCAGGGCCAGAGCTTTCCTGTAACGAATATTCTTTTTTTAAAAGCATCATAAGCTATACCGTTAAGTACGCCTTCAGGATCGCCGGGTCTTCCCTTTTTCAAAAGTCCCGACATATCGTATTTTGCTTCCACTTTACCTGTTTTTGGTGATATCTTATAAATACGATCGCTCTTCCAAACATTGACATAAAGAAATCCTTCAATGAACTCCATCTCGTTTATCCTGTGCAAGGGAGCCGAGTCGTCACGGACCGCCAGCTTTTTTGTTAAAGACAAAGTGGGATGCATAAAAAAATGTAAAGTATCGGTTCCGTTACTCATTACCAGATACTTTTCGTCCGATGCAAGTCCCCAGCCTTCCGAATTATACGTAAATACACCTTGCTGCCGAAAACTCTCTTCATCATAGATAAATCCGGTTCTCGACCGCCATGTCAGTTGATAGATTTTACCTCCTGCAGCAGCAATTCCTTCTCCGTAAAAGCGATAAGGTAGATTTACATGCCTTACGACTTTCCCGGTTTTCAGCTCTACTTTTCTTAAAGTCGACTCTCCGTGGCGTCCCGTACTCTCATATAGAAATCCGTTTTTATAATAAAGTCCCTGCGTATATGCATTGACATCGTGTCGGTAGGAGTTTACAACAACATAGTCGGAACCGCTGTTATTTGACTCATCCAGGCAAAGAGAAATCCGGTTTTTTTCCTCAGCCTGTGCTTTTATACTAATAATCAGAATAACAGCAGTAAGAAGTAATAAAAAATAAGTTTTGCCATTCATTTTTATCATGCCATTGAATCAGGAATAGCAAGGCTTTGTCCCGCCTTATTGACACATTGTTTTTTTGAACGGATACTATTATACAGAGAATTATTGAATCCTGTATAATAGTAATTGAGTTGCATACTATTTTTCCTGAGTGCTTGCTACTGTTTTTTTGTGGTCATATTATGAACCGTTACCTTATTACTATACTATTGCTTTGTTGCAGCAATGTTTTTATGACCTTTGCCTGGTATGCTCACTTGAGGAATCTTTCTCAAAAACCCTGGCTGGTAGCGGCTTTAGTCAGTTGGGGGATCGCGTTATTCGAGTATCTGCTTCAGGTCCCTGCAAATCGGGCAGGTCACCAGGTAATGAATCTGGGACAACTGAAAATACTTCAGGAAGTTATAACTCTGACTGTTTTTGTTCCTTTTGTTTTTTTTTACATGAAAGAAAGACTTACCCTCGATTATCTGTGGGCCGGGCTTTGTTTGATGGGTGCAGTGTTTTTTATGTTCCGTAAAAAGATAATCGGAACCTGATTAGCGCCTGTTCACAGAAATCACGGGACAGTTGAGCAGAAATTTTACATCCGATTTTGCCGGTGTGCAGAAAATGCTCACTTTATTAATTCAATTTTAAAGAAGCGATCCTGTGAAGTTCATATGTTCCTTTAGAACTCAAGGATTTTCATTACAAACATATAATTTCTCAAAAGGAAAAACCGGCACGTTATTTGATATTATTATTTACAAGATCAACAAAAAAAATTAAGGAGGACACAAGAACATGGCAGATCAAAATTTCGCAAATATGGAAAAAAGCGGAGGAGATTCATCGATTGGGGAAGCTTCCACATCGTCGATGGCTTCCGGCGGATATGCAAGTGGTGAGGGAGATGCAAGCGTTGTTAATGCCGATCCCTATGGAACAGGTTTGGCTTATGCAAGCGCCGGTGCTGTTGGAGAGAACGCCATAGGCGCCACAGGCGGTGGAGTGACCGACAACACAGACATTAGTTCTATCAATATCTCTTCATAAATGAAAAACAACTAAGCAAGGAGGATTTTACAATGTCAAACGATTTTGCAAACATGAGTAAATCAGGCGGAGATTCGGAGATTGGTTCAGCCTCTCTGTCCACAGGAGCAGAAGGAGGAAGCGCAACCGGTACAGGCGAAGGTGATGTATCAGGTTGGGGATATTCAGAAGGTACAGGTTATGCAGGCAGCAGCGCCGGTGCAATCGGGCAGAATGCCGTAGGTGCAGCAGGCGGCGGGGTAACTGACAATACCGATATCAGTTCCATCAATATTTCTTCATAAAAATTATAATTAAAGGAGGATTTTTAAAATGTCAAACGAATTTGCCAACATGAATAAATCAGGAGGAGACTCCAGCATAGGGGCCGCCGATATTGCAACAGGAGCAGATGGAGGCAGTGCAACAGGCTCAGGCGAAGGTGATGTCTGGGGTGGCGGATACGCCGAAGGCACAGGGTATGCAAGCGCCGGAGCAGGTGCGATCGGTCAGAATGCAGTGGGCTCTGCAGCAGGCGGAGTAACGGATAATACCAATATCGACTCCATAAATATTTCTTCCTAATTAATCGACAATCCAGACTATAAGATAAAGTAGCTTTACTAAAAGGGTGTGATTGTCAGGATATGGTATCATGAAGCTTTTTGATACCTCTCCTGCTATTTACACCTTTTTTTGTTATAAGAAGTCATTTCAGAACATCTGATCCCGCCTTGTCTGTTCGCCCGGCTCCCGGGACAACACATAAACACGACCGGGTGAATACATAGGTTTTCCCTACTTCCATCGAAAGTGTTAACTCAATGTCATTAACTTAAGGAGCAAAGCACCATCCGCCTTCAGCGGCTAAACTCGAAGGCTCCGCTTCGCTGCGCCTTCTCAAACATGACCCGCTTCTGTCGGAAGGTGCTTCATCCCTTAAGTTAATGGTCTTGATTGTTAACTTATAAATGGCTTGCCTGTCTTGAGTTTTCTCTCTTTTTACTGTTATTCTGTCCTAAAATATCGAACTCGCACACAAAACGAAACCTTTAATGTTTAATGTTAATATAATTTTTCGTGACTATAAATATGTGATTTATGCATAAAACATGTATGATTATTCCATGCTATAACGAAGCGAGACGTCTCCCCTTTAAGGCACTTTCCCGGTTTCTTGAAAAGCACGCCTCCATTTCACTTTGTTTCGTAGACGACGGCAGCAGGGACAGAACTTCTAAATCCGTCAAAGCTTTTCAGAAGAGAATTCCGGAAAGAATTTTTCTTACCTCTCATACTAAAAACAAAGGGAAAGCAGAAGCTGTCCGTACAGGAATAAACACGATTCTGAAGCAAGGCGCTTTTGAAACACTTGCCTATTTTGATGCTGATTTCGCTACTCCGCCTGAGGAAATATTCCTCCTGCTGGATGCGATTCAAAACAATCCCGGCTGTATGATGGCAACCGGAGCGCGTGTACTGCGAGCCGGATCGGATATAAAACGAAAAAGATACCGCCATATTCTCGGACGAACATTCAGTGTGATTGCAGGTATTATGCTTCGGCTGCCCGTATACGATACCCAGTGCGGTGCAAAAATCTTTACAAAGGACCTGGCTGAAAAAATTTTTCATAAGCCTTTTATTTCACCCTGGTTTTTTGATGTTGAAATTTTTAAACGCCTTACATATCTTCATGGGAAAAATAGGGTGTCTACTGTTTGGATGGAAGTGCCTTTAAGAAAGTGGCGTCATATAGAGGGCTCAAATCTGAAGATTGCGGATTTTATAAAAGCGCCCTTTGAACTTATCAAAATCTCGCTGTGGTATCAGTTGTATTATAAGGGCTGACAACGTTGTAGGTAATCAAATTATCTAAGAGCCTATAATCGTGATAAATGCCCATGATCCGGTTAGGCATAAGGTAACAGGCATAAGGTTGGTTTTTTCTTATGCCTGTTGCCTGCATAGCGATTAATATAAAGTGTCGCTATTGTATTAGGTCAGGCGCCATGAACAGGCAGCATGAAAAACATACTCATTCCTTTAATTAAAAGCATATCGAAAACAGCGGCGGCAACACTCTTTTTCGCTGTTATAACGTCTGTTTTTTTCAAAGATGTCATTTTTCGAACACACTGGCTGAGAGAAGATTTTTTTATACAAAACTTTCCTAACAGATTTTTCGCCACCTTTGAGCTTTATAATCTCTCTTTACCACTATGGAATCCCTTCGTTTTCAGCGGTATGCCCTTTCTTGCCGATATTCAGACAGGTCTGCTTTATCCTCTAAACCTGATTCTTCCATTATTCTCGGATAAGGGGGCTTTATCGTACAGCTCATTTGAATATCAGGTTATTCTTCACTTCGTACTTTCCGGCCTGTTTATGACACTCTTTCTCAGGAGCCTGGATTTTAATTTTACTGCCTCTCTTTTGGGAGGAACCGTTTTTTCTTTTAACGGATTTCTTATTAATCATGCTCACCATTCGAACATGATCCATTCCGCTGTATGGTTGCCTCTGGTACTTTACTTCTGTCATATGGGGTATAAAAAAAATAAGTACATGTTTTTTGGAGCATCCCTGGCGCTGACGATATCCCTTTTCGGAGGACACCCGCAGATCACAATGTTTCAGTTATACATGTTTACGCTCTTTTACTTTTTTTTATATTACCTTTATCGGTGGAAGTATAATTTTTTTAAAATAGTTCTTATATACCTCTTTACAATAATCGTTTTTCTCCTCCTGTCCATGATTCAGATATTACCGACATTGGAGTTTCTTACACATACAGTCAGAAAATCTTTGGATTTAAACAAAGCGGCTCTGGACTCCCTTCCCCGAATGTCCCTGTTAACGCTATTTATGCCGGACCTGTTTATGGAAACCTATGGGATATGGCAGAGGTGGGAGTTCAGGTTCTATGCAGGAACAGGTACTTTAATAGTGGCTGCTTACGGATTATTCCTGAAATATGACAGTCGGAAAATATTCTTTCTGCTTATTGCCTCCTTCTCTTTAATCCTTGCACTTGGCAATAATTCCGTTGTTTACCCGATTTTCTTTAAAATTATACCGGGCTTTACTCTCTTTCGCGTACCTGCCAGGTTTACCTATGTTTTCACCTTTACAGCCGCAGTTCTTGCAGGCGTTGGATTTCATGCCTTAACAAAAGGAGAATACAAAAAATCGTGGACAGAGGTGCTAGTAATCTCATTGCCTGTATTGTTTTTTTCGTTTATACCGCTTGCTATATTGTTTGTAAAAGATCAAAACCCGCAACTCTACCTGCCGGAAATAAGTAAATATACCGCGCTCTCTCTTGTTAATATTATTCTCTGTATGATCATGATCAGGTACGGAAAAAGAGCCGGAGGTGTAGGGATTCTCCTGTTTATCATTTTATTATGTGATTTATATTATTACAAAGGTTCATACAATCTTAAGAAGTTTGACAGCCATGATATATCAAAAACGATTTACTACTCGCCTTTGGCTTGGGTTCTCAGGGACGCGCCGGAGGGAGTCCGGTTTTCGGCAGGGCGTAAATATAGTGAATATGTAAACATGGGGCTTGTGTACAGAAAGTCGAATATCGGTGGATATAATCCTTTTATGTTAAAG
The DNA here is from genome assembly GCA_029001845.1 of Candidatus Magnetocorallium paracelense. Classification (GTDB taxonomy): domain Bacteria; phylum Nitrospirota; class Thermodesulfovibrionia; order Thermodesulfovibrionales; family Magnetobacteriaceae; genus Magnetocorallium; species Magnetocorallium paracelense. The sequence continues at coordinate 79,760 of JAREWP010000075.1, forward strand.
CGATACTCCCCTTTGAACAGGGACTCTCAAAAAACAGCTGATTTTCTTGGTGCTCTTTTTGTCGAAAATAAGAAACCGGTTAATCCCGGAGAGCGCGGTTTCCGTATAAATGTTTCTGCCTTGCCGAGAGTATATTTTGTAAACCGGGCGAAAATCGATCCCTCCTTTGATATTAAACACCATCTGAACAATGGTACATTTGATCCTTTAAAACTTGTTTATTTGGAAAAAGAGATTTCAGGATTCAACGATGACGACCCCTCTGTCCCGGCCCCGAAGTATACAATCACTAATTATGAAAACAGAGGCGATGAAATTTATGTATCCATGACTAATGACACTCCCGGTTTTTTGATTTTTTCGGAAATTTTTTACCCCGGATGGAAGGCTTATGTAAACGGTGAACGGACTGAAGTGTTATGCGCAAATTCTCTGCTGCGCGCCGTTAAAACGGATATGGGAAGACCTTACAACGATATTGTACTGAAATTCGAACCGGCCTCATTTAAAGCAGGCCGTATAATCTCTGTCATCACCTTTTTTGCTCTACTCGTTTTTGCGATTGGAAAGTTTGTTTTCCGATATAATACCGGAAAGTCGAACAGTATGCTTTACTAATTGGAAGCCGATGTCATTAACTTAAGGAGCAAAGCACCATCCGCCTTCATCGGCTAAACTCGAAGGCTCAGCTTCGCTGCGCCTTCTCAAACATGACCCGCTTCCGTCGGAAGGTGCTTCACCCCTTAAGTTAATGGTATTGAATTGGAAGCAATCTTGACATCGTCCTGTTGAAACTGTATATAATTTAACGTTCAGTCTTATAAAAATATAAACTCACACAAAGACCGGAACTCTATAAATCCGGCTAAAACCGGAGAAATAATCTCAAATCAAAAGATCACGAAGCACGAAGAAAAAAGAAAAATTTTTAAAACTTCCTAAACGACCAGGCCTTTGTGTGAGAAGAAATATGAGGTATAGTGGATTTTGCTGGAACCGCTGAGGGATTTAAACGGAATATACAGATCATCCGATAAAAAAGCTATCTTCTTATCTAAAATATTCCCTTCTCTCTCCTTTTATGCCCCTACTTTGATGACAGTATTAAGGGCCTATTCGAGAATAGGACGATCTAAGTTTGCAGTATATGAATGGAGCAGTAGTTGTCTGGAAGTATTTTATCATCTTGAAAAGGCCGGAGTGAAAACCGAGGTGCTGGGTCTGGCCAATATAAGGGATGTCAAAGGGCCTTGCGTGATTGTGGCGAATCATATGAGTTCGCTTGAAACTCTGGTGCTTGCCGGTGTTATAGGACCTTATAAAGACAGCACTTATGTAGTCAAGTCGAGTCTTTTAAAAATACCTGTCTTAAACACGATTTTAAGGAGCAGAGAGGTCATTGTCGTTAACCGTGTCAATCCCAGGGAGGATCTTTCAACTGTACTGAACGAAGGAACCAGAAAGATAAGCGAAGGGAAATCAATCGTTGTATTTCCTCAGTCATCTAGAAGCCTCGACTTTAACAGCGAGAGATTCAATACGATAGGCGTAAAGCTGGCAAGGAAAGCAGACGTCCCGGTTGTCCCGATTGCTCTTAAGACCGACGCATGGCAAAGCGGCAAATTTGTAAAAGATCTGGGAAGAATCAATCCCTGCAGTGAGGTTCATTTCGCCTTTGGAGAACCCTTAAGAATTAAGGGAAACGGAAGAGAGGAGCATCGACAAATCGTGGAATTTATATGTAAGCATCTGGCTAAATGGGGTGTAGAAACAAACTAACCCATAAAGACCTGTTTTTCCTGGATGAATCTCTCTTTGAATATCTCTATTAATTCATCGATATCCTCTTCACCGAAACCAAGACTCTTCATTCTTATGTCCTGATCAGGACACAGTTCAGGCATTGGATCGCGAAAACCGATACCCAATCTTTCGCACAGGCAGTCGGCCATACTAACGATTTTGCACAGACCTTCCGTTGTTTCCTCAAAGTCGGCATGGTGGCAACGGTGATGGTTTCGGGCGACTTCTATTAATTCGTCAGGCATTTCCCACTCCCGGAACAGTAAGGCCCCTACGTCCTGATGGGTAAATCCGAAAATGTCTTCCTCTGCTATTTGATAAGGCATTTTTTCGTCGAATACCTGCTCTATAACCATAGAAAAACGCTCTTTATTGTTAAGGTTCAAAATAGCATGTCCTATATCGTGCAAAAGACCTCCCACAATGCACTCTTCAAGACTGACCTTGTAAGAGTTTTGTCTTCCTGCAATCAGGCCGGATGCAACGGAAACGCCGATTGCATGTTCCCACAGTTTTTGTTCGATAAAGCCGTGCACCTGAAATATTTCTCTTGTAGAGAGCGCTATGGATATATTTTTAACGGATTCCATTCCCAATACGAATATAGCATCAGTCAGTGTATCCACTCTTCTGTTGAGGCCGTAAAAAGCAGAGTTGGCTACCATCAATATCCTGGATGTGAGCGCCTGATCAGCGAAAATCACTTTCTGAATATCGTCGGAATTGGTTCGAGGATCTTCGACAAGGCCCATTATTTTTGAAGCGACCTGCGGCATCGGCGGCAGTTCGACTTCTTCCAGGAGTCCCTCAAGGTCAGACATCTGTTATTCTCCTCAATTATTGAATGTGTAGATGCGAAAAAAAGACAAAATATTCCGGCTGACAGTAAAAAGTAATTTCTGTAGTTATGTATTGTATATAAAACTCATTGAAAAAGTATATACTTTTTTTGAAACTACTCTGCCCGGATGAATGAGAGTTTTAGAAGAGATTAACGTCAATCACCGGGCTTTGTTATACTTGCCCCAGGGGATAAACCTTATACGGTCTTCCTTTTAGAGGGCTTGCAGGTTTGCCGGACTGCTTCCTTCGGACAAAACCTTACGATTTCCCCCTTGCCTTCAGACGGTGGTTGTGGTATACTTTTAACGTGTACGCCATCATCCTTACCGGAGGGGACTTTCTCCCTGTCAACCTGCTCGAGTCGTTTGTTAGTCGCCCTCGGCGCAGGCTGAAGTCTGCGGCGACATTTAATTATTTAGGAATTTCAAAGAAATTCCGTGACATCCGAAGCTTTAATAATTGAGGGACGGTCCTGCAAAAAGATACGTCCCATGATATATAATACAATGTCATAAACTTAAGGGGCAAAGCACCTTCCGCCTTCACCGGCTAAACTCGAAGGCTCCGCTTCGTTGTGCCTTCTCAAACATGACCCGCTTCCTTCGGAAGGTGCTTCACCCCTTAAGTTAATGGTATTGATACACAATATATGGACCAAAGCATTTATTTAACAGAAAACGCTCCACAAATAAGGATGATGTTCTTCTTTTCCGGTCTCGTTCTTTTTCTTATTATCGAATTGGTTGCGCCATATAGAAGACCGACCATTTCCAAGCTAAACAGGTGGATAGACAATATCTCGCTGGCAATGTTTAACACCATTGTCCTTAAGCTTCTGTTTGCATCTATCCTTATACAAACAGCGGATTTTGCAACGACAAATAACCAGGGAGTTTTGAACACCTCTTTTTTGTCACACATGCCATACTGGCTCAAAACCCTCATTGTTGTTGTTTTCCTTGATTTTATGCTTTATGTGTGGCATCTTTTAAATCACATAATGCCTTTCCTCTTCAGATTTCATCGCGTCCATCACTCCGACCTCAATATGGACGTCTCTACTGCTACGCGCTTTCATATCGGAGAGCTTTCAATATCTATGGTCATTAAGACCGGACTTGTCTTTTTTATCGGAGCAGAACCGGGAGCCGTCATAATTTACGAAACTCTTGTCGTACTGTGCGCGCAGTTTCATCACAGCAGTCTGAAAGTACCGGTGTTGTTCGAGAAAATATTTGGATTTTTCTTTGTACCCCCATCTATGCACAGAATTCACCACTCCGTTAAATTCAATGAAATGGATAGCAATTACGGTGTCATATTTTCATTATGGGACAGGGGGCTTGGGACTCTGAAAAAAGATATCGACCAGGATAATATAGCGATCGGTATGGGAGCATATCGGAATTATTCAAAAATCCGGCTCAAGGGTATACTGATTATGCCCTTTATAGGGACTGCCGGGAGGTAGCCTTTTAAGGGGAAAAAGGAGTATTTATGAAGTGGAAACAATTTTTAATGCCGGTAAAATCAATGGACAGTAGTGAGGCGAAAGAATACATATCTCAACACAGGGAAGGGGATTATCTCCTTCTCGATGTAAGACAACCATGGGAATATGAGGAAGAGCGTTTGCCGGGCGCAAGACTTGTGCCGATGGGTGAACTCCCCTCAAAGATGAACGACCTCAACCCCGAAATGCCGACAATTGTTTACTGCGCTGTAGGCGGAAGGAGCCGGGCCGCTTCTCAATTATTGGCGGGACAGGGATTTTCGGAAGTCTATAATTTAACGGGAGGGATAAAGGCATGGCATGGTTATAAAGCCGAGGGTAAAAAGACTGAGGGGGCGGATATTCTTACAGGAGATGAATCGCCTGAGGATATTATAATGATCGCCTATGGGATGGAAGAGGGATTAGGCAGCTTCTACAGGCATTTGGCGGCCAGAGCGGAAGATAATGAGATTGCAGGACTCTTTAACAAGCTTTCCAAGGTGGAGGAATCTCATAAAGCCGGATTAATAAAGTTATACAAAACATTCAAACCCAATATGGGGGATATAAAAGATTTCGAGGAAAGAACCCTCTCAAATTACCTGGAAGGCGGGCTTACGACTGATGAGTTTATAAAAAGAAACGAAATCGATATCGACTCAGTCCGAGATGTCCTTGAGCTTGCTATGATTATTGAAACTCAGGCATTTGACCTTTATATGAGATTCGGAGAAAAGGTGACCGACGAGAAGTCGCGCTCTCTTTTACACAAAATTGCCGAAGATGAGAAAGGCCATATAAAACGGCTTGGGGAATTAATGGTCCGGTAGATGGTGTTTGTCCATGCCACTCTCTTAATGCATAGGTTAACGTCCTTCGGACGGACTTCATAAATGTAGCCGCAGGCTTCAGCCTGCGCCCGGGTTCATCTGACCAACGGTTCGCGCAGGCTGTAGTATAGCTTTGCATGCAATACAAAGGGAACAACCGCCACTTCTCAATATTCAAGAAGCTCAAGGCACGTTTCGAAAACACATTCAACTGAGATAGCATTCATACAGTATAAATCGCACTTTCCGAATTTTTTCCCTGCTGCGGGGTGACAAGGCCCACACTTCGGTGAGGTATAAATGACTTTTGTATTTCGATTTGTCGGACACCATACAAAAGGATCGGAAGGACCGAAAAGCAAAAGAGAAGGAAGCTTAACAGCGGCGGCGAGATGAGAAATCCCGGAATCGTTGCCTATAAATAACAGGCAATCCTTCAATAGCAGTGACAACTTCATAAGGCTCTCCTCTCTGATAACCTTTATACCTGCCGGAATGGCCATATTTTTTTCTGCAGGTCCGAGTATCCAAAGGACTTGAAATCCTCTCTCTTTTAGAAGTGCCGAAAGATCGCTCCACTTTTCCAAGGGCCAGTTTTTTTTTGCCCCCCCGCTACCGGGGTGGATGAAAATCTTTTTTTTTGAATCTTGCAATCCACTTTCTTTATCACCGGTAAACAGATTAGGCAAATAAGGAATCTCAGGGGAAAGCCATGTCTTATCGAATAGATGTTCAGGAAGATGGTTTTTAATCAGAGAAAGTCTGTAGTCAATTATGGGGATTCTTTCATTAGGGATCTGTGGCTGAGTAAGGATATGTTTAATACCTGTATATCTCAGATTTCCGGAAAGAGGCGAGGTTTTTGAGGCGAAGAGGATGGCGCTGTCAAAGGTGGCAAGAATTCTTTTTAAGCTATCATCAGGGACGGCAGAGAAAAGAGAAACGAATGCAGCGCCGTTTACATCCCAAAATTCGTCAAAATATCCGCTTTCGACTCCCAACGCTCCGGTCGATACCCTGCCAAGTAGTGTAATCTCGCAAAGCTTACTTATTCGCCACAGCTTTATAATAGGAAGAATCGTTATAAAATCACCAATTCCCCCTGAGTGATATACCAGTGTTTTCTTTATCTTTTTCTTTATGGCTGTAGCAGCACTCCGATTTTTTTGTAGAAAGTCCCGCTTATTTAAGAACTCCCAAGTCCATAATTTAATACTGGAGCGACACTTTATACTAATCGCTATTCAGGCACAAGGCAAAAGGCATCAGGCATAAGAAAAATCCAACCTTTTGCCTAATCGGTTCGCTGTATATAACAAAGTGTCGCTGTCGTATTAATTATAGCATGAATTAACCTGGGATTATTAAACTTATTCTCTCGATATTTCAGAATAACCTTCCATTTGCCTGTTCAAATCGACCGGCGAAACTCTTTTCTTGGCTGGAGAGATTAAAATTTTGCTATTTATCCTCTATATTTGTCAAAATATTTTTAACTCCCGCTTTATGCCCGGAACTGTGTTTGGTTTCGGCTACGCTACATTATGTATGAGAAAAAATTATGAAAAATTTACAACAGCAGGAGATTGAAAGATGGATCGGAGCGTGGCGAAGGGCTTCTATATCCTTAATAGAGGCAAAAAAGAGCGAACTCAGATCAAAGGATTATTATGAAAAAAACAGGATAATCCTTGACGAAATGCTTCAATATAGCTGTGATTACAGCAAAGTACGTTTGTCCAGTGGTCTTATCGAACAGCAACGCTTATTCCTTAAAATGAAAGAAAACACTGTGAAAAGAGATAACGGATTATGAACTCGCTGTTTCAGGCTGCATTTGAAATCCAGAAGACTTTAAAAGACAAAGAGTGGCCCTTTTGCTATATTGGAGGACTCGCTGTCATACGTTGGGGTGAAATGAGGATGACACAGGATATCGATCTTTGCCTGATGTGCGGATTTGGAAAGGAAGAAAGATAGAAGGAATTGTGTTGAGACAGAATAAAGGCTTTAATACCGATTATATCATAGAAAGACTAACTCCATTATGTGACTTGAAGGAATCGCCTGAAATTATAGAAAAATTAAAAAGTTTTTTTTCGGATTTGATGTAATGACGAATGTAGTGAGTTTTTAGACGGGTGAAGAGGCCCATTCATTTTAATTGCTTGTTTTTGGCATCATTTCAGGAATTTCCAAAGCTGAAGGCTGATAACCAATAGCTGACAGCTGTTTTTAAGTTTATTGTTAAAGTTTAAAAAAAAATGTCCGATAAAGATAGCAAGTACGAAAAATAAGGCCGATTATCTGAAAGGGAGGTGAAGAATTCGGTTAGATATCAGGCCGCTGATTTACTGTGACAGCCGGAAGCTGTAATGAGTAAAAAGGGAATTACAGGGAGGTAAAAATGGGTTTTGTAATTAATACTAATATCATGTCTCTGAATGCACAGAGAAATTTGCGCAAGACACAATCTCCTCTCGAGACAGCTATGCAGAGGCTGTCATCCGGTCTAAGGATCAATTCGGCAAAGGATGACGCGGCAGGTCTCGCAATTGCTACGAGGATGACATCGCAGATAAGGGGTTTACAGGTTGCTGTAAGAAATGCAAACGATGGTCTTTCCATAGTGCAGACAGCGGAGGGTGCTATGGATGAGATAATTAATAACATTCAAAGGGTCAGGGAACTTGCCATTCAGGCAAAGAGCGGGCAGTATTCGGCATCGGATATAGGTTTCATGCAGGCGGAAGTTAACGCCCTGGTTTCGGAGATCAGCAGGATTTCTCAACAAACGAAATTCAATGACAGAGCCCTGTTGGATGCTACGGGCGGATATTCGCAAACCATGCATGTAAGCTATAAAGCCAGCGATACCGGAATAGCAGTTAATATCGCCAATATGGATATCGACAACCTTGGAAGCGGTTCCAATTATCTTAACACTCTTCAAACCGGTCAGACATACGCTCTTTCCACGGTTGCGACGACAATGCAGACAACTATAAATATTCTGGACGGCTCACTCAATACCCTGTTAACTGAAAAAGCTAATCTCGGCGCACTTGCCAACAGGTTTCAGGCGGCGATCAGGAACCTGGATAATGTTATAGAGACTACGGAAGCTGCGAGGTCAAGAATAGTAGACGCGGACTTTGCCGTGGAAACGGCAAACCTCACAAAGCAGTTAATACTCCAGCAAGCAGGAGTATCGGTTTTGGCGCAGGCGAATTCACTGCCTCAAAACGTGCTTTCTTTATTACAGTAATATTTGCCGGTACTTTAAGAAAACGGGTGTACTTCAGGCTCGTTAAAGAGATTTGGATCAGCGGGACGGAGAGTTTCTGTGTTTATTGCGCAGGGAGGTAAAAGATGGGTTTTGCAATTAACACTAACTTAATGTCTCTAAATGCGCAAAGAAATTTAAGAAAAACACAAGGTCCTCTTGAGACAGCCATGCAGAGGTTGTCGTCCGGTTTGAGGATCAATTCCGCTAAAGACGATGCAGCCGGTCTCGCAATTGCAACAAGGATGACCTCACAGATCAGAGGTTTGAGCGTTGCAGTAAGAAATGCGAACGACGGTTTGTCTATAACCCAGACAGCCGAAGGGGCCATGGACGAGATCATTGAAAACATTCAAAGAATCAAGGAGTTGGCAGTACAGGCTCGCAGCGGACAGTACTCGGCCTCTGACATTAACTTTATGCAGACTGAGGTGGACGCACTTATCAATGAGGTCAGCAGAATATCGAGCCAGACAAAATTCAACGACACGGCATTGTTGAATGTAGAAGGAGGCTATTCAAAGACGATTCATGTAAGTTACAAAGCGAGCGATACAGGAATCAATTTCAACATCGGCGATATCGATATTGACAACCTGGGAAGCGGCAGCAACTATGTCAACACCATTTTGTCAGGCGGCACATACGCTCTTTCGACAGTCGCCAGCACAATGACAACAACGGTCAGCATACTCGACGGAGCCCTGAATACGATTCTTACTGAAAAAGCCAATTTGGGAGCCGTAGGCAACAGGTTTTCAGCGGCGATAAGAAACATCGAAAACGTCATGGAAACAACCGAAGCCGCAAGATCGAGGATTATGGATGCGGATTTCGCTATTGAAACCGCAAACCTGACAAAGCAGCTCATATTGCAGCAGGCAGGAGTGGCGGTACTTGCTCAGGCCAACACTCTACCGCAAAATGTACTGGCTTTGTTACAATAATAATTATTAAACGGGGATGGGTAAAGCTGATCTTTTACCTTGCCATTTGTTATAATGTGGCAAAAGATTATGGTTAAACACTAAGGAGGGTATTTACCATGGAAATTAAAAACTTTAACACATACATGCCTCCGGAAGCAGGACGCGCCACGGCAATAAATAAGTCGGCTGACGAGACAAGCGGCGTATCCTCGTTCGGCCATACCGGACATAAGGAAGATCAGCGCCTTTCAAAACAGTTACTTCTCAGGGCCGAGCAACAGAGGCCCGAAGCTGCACAGGGCAGGGACAGCGAAAAAGTCGAATTCACAAAGGAGGCTCAAAAGCATCAACGCTCTAACAATAAGGCTTTTTTCGCTCTCGATGAAAACGATAATGTCGTAATTAAAGTCGTTGACGATAAAAATGAGCTTGTAAAGCAGATACCTCCCGAGGATTATCTCAAGGTGGTTAATAAACTGGAAGAGAACAGAGAACATCTCTTTCATAAGGAGGTATAGCAATGCCAATCTCAGCGTCTGTCGGAACTTTTTCCGGTATAAATTACCAGGAGTTGATTACAGGACTTCTTGCCGTTGAGCAACAGCGCCTCGATACCCTTGAGGAGAGAAAAAGCGATTATGAAACACAGATAAGCGCCTATGGGGAACTCTCTTCCTCTCTTGGAGAACTTCAAAGCGCTGTGGAAGACCTCCAAAGCAGCGCGACAACAGCATACAGCGCCACCTCATCGGATGAAGATGTATTCACGGCGTCCGCTTCAACCAAAGCCGCTGACGGACAGTATCAGATAAATGTGAGTCAGATAGCAAAGAATCATCAGATATATTCGTCGGCATATTCAAGTGAATCGGCTACTTTTACACAGGGGTCGCTGATTATTGCCGCAGGCGGAGAATCTACAAGTGTAACCATCGATTCCTCTAACAATACACTGGCGGGAGTCAGAGACGCTATAAATCAATCCGACGCCAACGTCACTGCCACGGTTTTACATGACATAGACGGTTACAGGCTGGTATTGTCTTCAAAAACAACAGGCTCCGATAACGCAATAAGCGGTGTGGGAGTAACCGGGGAAAGCGGCAGCGGAGAAAGCAGCCTGACAAGCTTTAATTTCGATCCTGAATTTGGCTCCGGAAACATGACGGAATCTCAGGCAGGACAGGACGCGGTGTTTACCGTAAACGGATTAACTGTAACGAGCGCGGAAAACACTGTGACCGACGTGATTACCGGGGTCACGCTGAATATCAGGAGTACTTCTACAACCGATGAAACCCTGAGTATAGAAAGCGACGCCGACAATATAACAGATAAAGTAGACGCCTTTGTAACGGCGTATAATAACTCGATAACGAAGTTAAACGAGCTGTCCAATCGTGAAACAGGAGGCACCCTCTCTTCTGACAGTTCGTTAAGCATAATTAAGCGGAGGCTGAGGAATATTACATTTAATACATACAATGACCGGTTACTGCTCAATTATGGGATATCTCATGACAGTTACGGTTTTCTTCAGTCCAACAGTTCTGATATATCTTCTGCCGTTACGAATGACATGGACACGCTAATCGCTACCTTAGATACCTTCTCGCAGTCCTTTGACAGCACGCTGGACGATATCCTTGATTCCATGATCCCGACCAGGGAAAGCAACTTAAGCACAAGAGCAAGAGATGTGGAAGACGATATCTTCGATGAGCAATATAAACTTGAAAGGCTCGAGGAATCTCTTGTAAAGAAATTCGCCGCTCTTGAGAGTACTATTGCAGAGCTGCAATCATCAGGAGATGCTTTAAACAATTCTCTCGGAAGTCTACCAAAACCTGGAGGTCAATAAATGATGCATACCGCTTACGCCCAAAATGCTTACAGGAGTATGGAATTAAGCGATTCTTCTCCTCTAGAACTTATAATTAAGCTGTATAACGGCACAATCAATTTTCTGTCAAAAGCCGTAAACGCCATAGATGAAGGCGACAGACCTCAGAAAGTCTATTACATCAATAAAAGCAGGGCGATTATCGAAGAGCTTCTCTCTTCCTTAGATCCAAATGTAGGAGGCGATGTCGTGGCCAATCTTCAGGATCTTTACAGCTATATGCTGATAGAGCTGACAAAAGCCAATGCAACTGACGACAAAGAGAGACTTGCCCACATCCAGGAATTATTAAGAACCCTTAAACTCGCATGGAACGAAGCAGGCACAAACATGACGCTTCCGGCCGCCTCGCCTTCCCCTTCGCCGGGGATCGCCCCCGTTACAAGCAGCTTTGCTTTGTCTACGTAAAAAATTAAATCTCATTCTTTAAATGTAGTAGTTACGGTAGTGAAGAGAGTTGAGTGATTCGTTAACTATCTTTAATATATTAAAGTTCGTACCGTAAATCTTGATACTAAAAATTAAAATACTTATATAATGTTACATTCTCTTGTTTCCGGCATCAAGTATTTCGGTATAACAACCCGATACTTCATAGTCACTTCGAATTTCTAAACCTCTATGCCAACGATAACCAACGGGACTGCCGGAACTCCTCTGCCTTGCCGTACAACATTATACAGCTCGCTTTCATAGTATGCCACACCTGAACTCATTTGAGCTTGTAGCGATTTCATTGGTAATATCTCTATCCCGACGTCTATTTTGTCTCCTACATAAAAGGCAAGATGCTTTACGAATAAATCATATGCAACAAAAGAATATTTCCCGAACTGTACTTCAATCGCCACTCTGTCTTTTACATAATCTGTTTGATTATAGCTGAAAATCGGAGTTGCTCCGGTGATCTCTATTTCTTCCTTCTGCTCTTCCGGGGGCATGGTTAATATTTTGCGAATTAACCTCTCATCCTTAGTCACCCAATAACTAACACGGCTCTCTGTCCAATTTTTGTCGTTAAGAAGTTTTTTATAAGCTTTATTCATATCAATAGGGCTGTACAGTAGTCGTCCTTTCATTGTCTTTTCCTTTGAAACTTTAGTTTTACATGCACCGGCATCGACAGATTCTACGACTACTTTAATTTCATCCCAAAGTTTTGGTTTATGAATAAGCAAATATTCAAGCCCGTTAAGGTGAGAATATGTTTCAACTACTTTCAATATGATACTCCTCGTTTTTTTCAAACAACTTTAAATCGTCGGATGTAACAATGGTGTTGTACTGCCAGGGGGGAGTTATTAATTTATTACCTGCCTGCTGCGGATCATATTTAGGCTTGTTCATTGGACGTGTTTTAAGAGTCCCATTGATTGCCTTCTGAACACGTTCCTTTGCTATAACGGCGTATCTATCTAGAATTTCTGCACCGACCCCTCGCCTGTTATGCTTTAAGGCTGCAATTACAGTCGTGCCAACTCCAAGAAAAGGATCCAATACCCAGTCATTCTCATTCGTCATCGCCAGAACAAGCCGTTCTATTAGTTCTACCGGAAACTGACATGGATGTTCGGTTTTTTCAATATGATTACTTTTAACATTAGGAATATCCCATAAATCTCCGGGGTTCTTGCCAAGGGGGTTGCAGGAATACTGCCCTGCTTTGGGACCTTTAAAATATTTTTTAGCCGGATACTTTTGAGGAACTCTCACAGGATCAAGATTAAAAACATAATCCTTAACTTTGCGAGTAAACCAGACAATCGTTTCATAACGACCTGAAAACCTCTTTGAACAATGCAGTCCATGCTCAAAATGCCAAACGATCCGATTCCTCATCACAAGGCCCATCTCTTTAAAAATGGGGTATAAAATGGTGTCAAGCGGAATTATCACACCATTATCGACATGATTTCCAATCTGCCAGCAAATACTCCCCTTGTCAGTAAGAATACGTACACATTCCTTAATAACTTCTGCCTGTTGCTCAATATAATCTTCAATTTTTAATCTGTTTTCATATTCTTTTCCAATATTGTAAGGTGGTGAGGTGACAACGAGTTGTATCGATTTATCGGGGATTTGCTCAAGAAGATCAAGACAATCGCCATGGAATAATACAACCTGCTCGTTTATCGTAAATTGGGTTGCAATTTTACTATTTTTAAAAACACTCTTCATACCCTGATTGCAGAAATACTTCGACAAAACAATGTATATTTAAATCTGTTATTACAAGAACATTAAAAAACAGTGCATCACCGGAGGAAGTAGGGATAATACATTTATTATGAAAGCATTTTCTATAGAGTAATATACACCACGGAGCGGAATTAGTCAATTGATTTTGTAAAGTATTTATCCTCTCTTGAACCAGTGCTGCGTGCTTAAGCAGATTCTCACAAGCATCAGCATAACCGGCACTTCGATTAATACACCTACAACGGTCGCCAAAGAGGCTCCTGAAGATAGTCCGAACAGCATCGTTGCAGTGGCGATGGCAACTTCAAAATGGTTTGAAGCACCTATCATTGAGGCAGGAGCAGCGTCTTCATATCTTAACTTTAAAATCCGCGCTGCTACATATCCTATTACAAAAATTAAAACGGTCTGAATAAAAAGAGGTATGGCTATATAGAGTATTGTCAAAGGGTTTGCAAGGATAACAGCACCTTTAAAGCTGAAAAGAAGCACTAAAGTGACCAGTAGGGCAGTGATGGAAAGGGGAGACAAAATATGTAAGAATTTCTCTTTAAACCACTGTTGTCCTTTAACATTAATTATCCATTTCCGAGTAAGGTATCCGGTGACAAGAGGCAGGGCGACATAGACTGAAATAGACAACAACAATGCCTCCCAGGGAACAGGGAGTTTGCCCACCCCCAACAGATATCCGCCAAGGGGACCATAAAGAAAGAGCATGGCAAGGCTGTTTATGGCTACCATCACAAGTGTGAGACCGTCGTTACCCTTTGAGAGATAACCCCAGACAAGGACCATGGCAGTGCAAGGGGCGATTCCAAGCAGAATACAGCCTGCCAGATAGGACCTCCACAGAGGAATTTCAAGCATTTTCAAACCTTCATGTATTACAACGGCGCCTGAGCCGTGCACAGAGCCCTCCGGCCAGTCGACACCGGGAGGCATTTTTACATAATCCATTGCATCGGGGCCAATGAGATTATAAAACAGAGTACCCAGAAATAAATTCGTTATGGCCACCATGGTAAAAGGTTTGATTGCCCAGTTTAAAAGCAATGTAAGGAGCACAGGCTTTGGAGTCTTTCCTGCTTTAATTACTTCAGCGAAATCGATCTTCACCATAATAGGATACATCATAAAAAAAAGACATATAGCAATCGGTATTGAAACGACAGGCGCCTTACCGACATAGATTGCCAGGCTGTCAAGAAATTTCGCTATTTCCGGTGCAACCTTTCCTATAACAATACCTGAGATAATACACAATAGAACCCACAGTGTAAGATATTTTTCAAAAAAACTAAGACCCTTTCCCCGGCTCACTGCAACGGAATTATTATTCAAATTTTCCATTATCCCTCCATAAACATGTTTTAACCTAAAAACAGCTGTCAGCTATCAGCGGTCAGCCTTCAGCTAAAGAAAGAATTGATGTATAAACTTCACATTACGGGTGAATCTGTTTTGAACCATAAAGTGTTGCCATTAAAAAGCTGATAGCTGACTGCTAAATGCTGTTTTTAGTTAAAGAAGTAAACTTCCTGTAACTGCCCGATCATTATAGACGGAAGTCTGTTTGTGATAAATCTGCGAATGATAAAATCACTGCGTAAGGCAGCATAACCTATTTGTGGTAATATGGTCAAATAACCATGTAAATTATTAAAAAAAAGTCACTCTATGCATTTTAGCTGTGCTTTAACGCTGCTCTTTACAACTGTCTCTATACACTCAAAGAGGCTTTTGAAACAGAAGCATCGGAGACTGTAGTAAATTTTAGTTCCTACCTTTTCATCACTGACAATGCCGGCGTTTTTCAGTACACTCAAATGTTTAGAGACTGTAGAAGCGTCTGCGCCTATCATATCCGTTAACTCACAAACGCATCTTTCATGCATAGATAACTGATCTATAATAAAAAGACGTGTCGGATGAGCCATTGCTTTTAAAACCCTGGCTCTGATATCGTATTTACCTCTTGTTTCAGTATCCATAAAAATCAATTCTCGGCATGTCTGAGAACCTCCTTACCGGTATAGCTTCAATGTCATTAACTTAAGGAGCAAAGCACCTTAAGTTAATGACATTGAGTATAGCTTATTTGTTATTTATTTGTAACTACATTTCGACAGGTCGAAGACTTTCAGTAAAGCAAGTACTATGGTCATCTGACAGGCAGAACGATTCACAAGAAAAAAACGCCGGAGCTCCTATATAAAGCAAATTTTATATTAACATTATGTTAATATTGAGTTAATGTCCTGTGGCGGACTAATTTTTCTTGCTTTAGATGTAACAATCAAACCAAAATATAGTTTTGCCAATAAACTGTCTCCATCAATAATTACAGAAATGGAACCCTTAGATACAGACATATTAAAAGAACTTACAGTCTTATATGTGGAGGATGATCCGCAGATAAGAAATGAAATGGGAGCTTTTTTAAAGAGAAGAGTCAGAAAAGTTCTGATGGCTTCAAACGGGAAGAAGGGGCTTCAGCAACTTGAAGCACACAAACCTGATATGGTTATTACAGACATCAGAATGCCTGAGATGGACGGGTTGAAAATGTCTGAAATCATAAAAAAGAAGAATCGCGATTTACCGATCATCCTGACAACAGCATTTGACGATACTGAACTTTTGATGAAAGCCATCGATATTGGCATTGATAAATACATAAAAAAACCAATCCATATGAATACTCTGATTCAGGAAATGTACAACTGTTGCAAGTTGTATTATATGGAGAGAACGATAAAAGAGAACGAGCTCTTTCTTCAGGAAATTATTGACGGCATCGAACATCCTATCATGGTTATTGGCACGGACTACTATGTAAAACTGCTAAACAGAGTCGCTCGTGAATCTTTACCTCCCGGAATAACGGATCTGAATAAAATCACATGTCACCAAATTTCCCACAACAGGGATATGCCCTGTGACAGCAAGGAACACCTGTGCCCGCTTGAAGAGATACAACAAACCCATCGCTCCACAACGGTAATTCACAACCACTATTTACCAAACGGGGAATCACGTATTTGTGAAATTGTGGCCTCTCCTTTATGGAAGAGCGATGGTACATTTAATACCTTTATAGAGTCAGTACACGATATCACTGAAAGGAAACGTGCAGAGGAGTCGCTCCATAAACAGAGAGAACAGTTTATCTCCGTATTGATTCACGATCTGAAAGGCCCGCTAATTCCTGTTCTGGGATACGCCGGAAGGCTGTTGTCTGGGAAAATAAAAAATGAGGAACAAAGGGATGACGCTTTGAGGATAATTGAGAAGTCAACAAAAGAGGTGTTAAAGATAATCGAGATGACTTCTCATGATCTCAGGAATAAGTCTTCATTGGATACAGTCAATCTCACAGACACAGAGCTGAATCAGATTTTATTTAAGGTTGTTATTAATTTTGCTCCATTAATGGAGAGTAAAAAAATTAACCTTCATATTAACAATAAAACCGTAGAAGAGTATAATAAAATAGAAAAAATTACGCTTAAAGCAGACGGCAAACAATTGCAATCCATGATAGAAAATCTTTTTGGCAATGCCGTAAAATATGCAAAAAGCATTATAACGATAGATTTTAAAAAAGTTAATTCACATATTGAATTCCTTATTACTGACGACGGGCCGGGAATTCCGGATAAATATCATAAGAAGATATTCGATGAATATTTCCAGGCGCCGGGCAGCAAGAAAGGAACAGGTATTGGTTTATACAGTGCAAAAAAAGTAGTTGAAAACCACAAAGGGGAAATTTCCATCCAATCAACCCCGGGCGAAGGAACCTCTTTTGCAATAACTCTTCCCAGAGGCAATGAATAATTTCTGAACATTCACTTGATTTTTATTTTTTTTGAAAGCTTGTCCAGATGCCCCGTTTCCGCTGACACACTGATTCGATCCATATCGGTTATGTTTTCTATAAGATCTGCAATTTTTTCTATTGTATTTCCAAGTATGGATATACTGTTTGCATCGGGCAGAAGCCCTTGATCACGAAAGAGCTGAAGAATATCCTCGAGTTTATTGGCAAGATATTCGATTTTTTTGAAACCAAGGAGGTTGGCTCCTGATTTCATGGAATGAACATCCCTGAAAATCATATGAACTGTATTGGTTGTGTGCTCTCCGCTTTGGTTAAGTTTTAACAGACCTTCCCTGATATGGAAGAGCCTGTTTTGGGTCTCCTCAATGTATGTCTCAATAACTTCTTCGTCATCTCTAAAATTCATAATTAATACTCATGTTTTTCAATCAGTCTAATAGCCATCTCCGCCATTTTATCCATTTCGGGCTTTGAAACCTGATAATCGGCTTTAACGGACTCTCCTTTATGACGAAGTTCTTCTGTTATTATAGAGGAGTACAGAATTACAGGCAGCTTATTCAGCTCACTGTCGTTTTTAATTTTTTTTGTAAGAGTGAAGCCGTCAAGTTGCGGCATCTCGATATCGGCGATAACAATGTCTATGAAGTCATTAATAGATTTATTCTCACTTTGCGCCTTGAAAGCAATTTCTTTTAACTGAATCAGCGCTTCTTCGCCATTGTTAACAAGATGAGTGCGAAAGTTCGATGCCTGTAGATTTTTTTTCAGCATTAAACGTATCGTTGGAGAATCGTCGGCTACCAAAGCCATATAGTTCTTTTTCGCCTTTACAGTGGTTTTCCATGTTTCTTCCGCAGATTCGGGATTCAATACAGATATGATATGCTCCAGATCGAGGAGCTGTATAAAATGATCTCCCTTGTGAACCATACCTATGATCGAACTTGTACCCAGTCTGGTAATAAACTCCCCGGGGGGTATGACTTCTTTCCACTGAACTCTCTGTATCTCCGTTACTCCGGAAACCAAAAACCCCTGAACAGAGCGGCTGAACTCAGTGATGATTATAATTTCATGCTCTTTCCTCGCTCTTTCTATTCCAAGCCAGATACTGAGATCGATAACAGGTACGATCAGATTGCGTAAAGGAATGGTTCCGAGAAAGCAAGGGTTTTGCGCATAATCGTCCTGTTTTAAATCGGGGCTCTCAATCACCTCCACAACTTTCGCGACATTCATCCCGAAATAAGAGGACTCTGAGCTATTGTTAACCGAGGAATTCTCATTCAGAAAAAACTCCAGTATCTCAAACTCATTGGTTCCTGTCTCCAACAGTATTTCCGATTTGATCTGATCAATTATATTCATTGACGCCCTCCTTCTTATTCAGTTTATTTATGCTTTGCGTTTCGTGAAATTCACCCCTGTAATAATGATATCTATTACATCTATAATAGCAAATTCAATAGAAGAATAACACCAAAGCAGAAAGAGTAATTTTAAAATCCAACTCCACACATCGCAGATGTTCTTTTGTTATAATGTAATGATTCAGTTGTTTGGCTTGCGCGAACCGTTGGTCAGCCGAACCCGCCTGCGGCTACATTTAAAGACATCCGCCGAAGGCGTTGACTAAAAGTATACTCGTATATGAAAGTGAAATTTGCTACTCCGGTCAGTGTCGCCGGATACAGGCTTGCCAGGTACGGGCTTATTAAACCGCCCATGCCTTTGACTCTAACCTTTTCCGTGACAAACATGTGCCAGTCAAAGTGCGGGACATGTAATATATGGAAATTGTATATCGATAAACCTGAGTTAAAGGAGGAGGAGCTGACATTAAAGGAAATTGAGAAAATATTTTCCTCTCTGGGAAGGATATATTTCTTTAATATTTCAGGGGGTGAGCCTTTTTTAAGAAAGGACCTTCCCGATATTGTACGACTGGCCTGTAAATATCTAAAGCCCGATATCATTCATACTCCCACAAACGGAATTGCTACCGGTTTAATAATTCATCAAACCGAACGAATCCTCGATACAATGAAGGAGAGCGGTTACGGGGATGTTCCCTTTACGATAAAACCATCCTTTGACGGTGTAGGAGAGATGCAGGATAAGGTGAGAGGAGTAAAGGGGAATTTCAAAAAGACCTTGGCTACCATTGAAGGATTGAGGGAATTACAAAAAAATAATAAAAACTTCTATCTCGGTGTGGGATCGGTAATTTCCAATTTAAATCTTGCCCATATAGAGGAGGTTTCCGAATATGCCCACAGTCTGAATGTTGATACATATATAAATGAAATAGCAGAGCAGAGATCCGAACTCTTTAATGAGGAAGACCCTGTCACACCGGATGCAGAAAGCTATGAAGAGATTATGAAATACTTTAAAAAGCGCGTCAGAGACGAAATGAAAAACAAAAGAGTGCTGGCAAGATTTACTCAGTCATTCAGGCTGGTCTATTATGATCTGGTTGTCAGGATCTTACGGGAAAACAGACAGGTCATTCCCTGTTATGCGGGCCTGTCGAATGTGCATATAAACCCCTATGGTCAGGTGTGGCCATGTTGTATCCTGGGATATAAAAAGCCTTTAGGTGAGTTAAGGGAATCGGATTATGATTTCAATAACATATGGCATTCTGCAAAGGCCGCTCATGTCAGGAAATTTATAGGCGCAAAAAAATGCGCCTGCCCTCTGGCCAATCAGGCTTACTCCAATATACTCTGTGATCCGGCTTCCATGATAAAGGTTATAGGGAATATGTTGTCAGTGTCTTTCGCATAGAGTAATGCATTTGTAATACAAAACCTGAAAGCTGAACACCTTCCATAACACGTTTTCTTCTTCTCGAACTCTGGATTCCCGCTTAAGGGACTGCGGGAATGACGGTATCTTATTTTTGAAACCAAAGGTTATTATGACAGTTGGATACGGAGCGTGAACAGCCAATCAACTAAATATAAGCTCAGGCAACATTAAAAAGCCCGTCCGAAGGACGTTAAACTGATAAAAAAGTCGATTGAGGGTGCGCTTATTTCAGTACCTGAAACAGATGATATTTTCCCGGTTAAGATATTTAATAATGATAGCGACATTGAGCAATCAACAGGTCGTCATTTTTTCCCCTATATATTAAACGATGTTCTCTCGTAATATGTCTGGACCAATAACCATTCATGTTATGCTTTAATGGTTCCGGCTCTCCGATTCCCCGGGAAGGATGACGCAAGACCTCTTTAATCAAGAAATTTATATGTTTAAGAATTTTTTTGTCTTTGTCTTGCCAATAAAGATAATCATCCCAAGCCTCTTCCGACCATATAAGCCTCATTCCTCAATTAGCTCATGTGTGGCGCCCTGACCCGACTCCAGACTTTCAATTGCTTTGCTTAAACGCTCGGCGTTTTTAGGGCTCCTCATTAAATACAATGTCTCTTCATATGATTTATAATCATCTAAAGACATAAGTACGGCAGGCCGTTCATTCCGGCGAGTAATTAAAATCGGACAGTGATCGTCGTTTACTTTATCAATAAAAGCCGACAGTTTTTTACGGAAGGCGGAATAATTAATTGTGTTCATAGTCACCTCAGCTTTTTGTATTGCGTACGTATTCTTGTACTCTACCATAAAACAGGTTAATTGTCAAAGGATATAGAGATGCTCTTGACATTTGTTTTTTTTTAAGCGCTCCTTATAATTTGCCGGCATATCTTGTAATTCCTCTCTAGGATGTGCTATTTTTATAGTTCCCTATCTATTGGGCAAGAGCGATTTCCTGTTGATATTCATTGAGAACTTGCCTGAAAATTAACATAAATCGGAGTTTTACATATGAAGATGAAAAATATAAAATCACCGGAAGATCTTAAACTACTTGACAACGATGAGCTGGTGAGTTTATCGAATGAACTTAGACAATTAATCATAGAGAGAGTATCTTTAAACGGTGGGCATCTCGCTTCGAACCTGGGTGTTATCGAGATGACCATTGCCATGCATTATGTCTATAATACACCTGAGGACAGGATCATTTGGGATGTCGGTCATCAAACATATCCTCATAAGATACTTACAGGCAGATATGAACAATTCCATACATTAAGGCAGTTTGGAGGTATTTCCGGTTTTCCCAAGCCCGTGGAAAGCCAGTTCGACCCCTACGGGACAGGTCACAGTTCCACATCTATCTCCGCTGCTCTCGGCATACTTGAAGGACGTGACAGGATAGGTAAGGATTTTAAAGTGATTGCCGTAATCGGAGACGGCGCCATGACCGGAGGCATGGCCTTTGAGGGCCTGAATCACGCAGGACATCTGAAAAAAGACCTCACTGTTGTACTAAATGACAACGAAATGTCGATCTCAAGAAATGTCGGCGCGCTTTCTTCTTATCTCACCAGAATCATGTCAGGCAATTTATACAGAAAACTGAAAAAAGAGACTAAAAACTTTATGGAGTATATTCCTAAAGTTGGCGAGCACTTTTCCAAGCTGGCTCAGAAAACGGAAGATACTCTAAAATATTTTTTTCTCCCCGGCATACTCTTTGAAGAGTTAGGTTTTAACTACATAGGACCTGTTGACGGTCATGACATCGAGAAACTTATCAACACCTTTGAGCTGATAAAAGACAACACCTCTCCCACCCTTATTCATATCACGACCAAAAAGGGTAAGGGCTATGAATTTTCCGAAAAGAACCCCTGCTTTTTTCACGGCGTCGGTCCCTTTGAGCCCGATACCGGCGAAGCTATAAAGAACCAGGAAAACCCCTCTTTCAGTTCCCTATTCGGACAATCGATTACAGAGATTGCCGAAAAAGATCCCAGAGTCATAGCAATCACCGCTGCAATGACCGAAGGCACCGGATTGACAGGGTTTTCCGAGAGCTTTCCCGAGAGGTTCTATGATGTGGGAATAGCAGAGCCACATGCCGTAACCTTTGCAGCAGGGTTGGCCGTACAGGGCCTGCGTCCTATCGTTGCCGTCTATTCCACATTTCTTCAGCGAGCATACGATCAACTGGTGCATGATGTGTGCCTCCAAAACCTCCCTGTCACATTCGCCATAGACAGAGCCGGAATCGTCGGAGAAGACGGGCCTACTCACCAGGGCCTGTTCGATATCTCCTATCTGCGGCATATACCCAATCTGACTATTGGCGCGCCTAAAAACGGTTATGAACTTAAAGAGATGTTGAAACTTTCGATCAGACAGGATTCCCCGACAGCTATCAGATTTCCAAGGGGATATATAACTGATGAAATGGAGCTGCTCTCTTTCGGATCTCTCGAATACGGAAAAGCAGAGGTGATGAAGGAAGGAACCGATCTTGCGATACTTGCCGTGGGACAAACAGCCTTTCCCGCCTATAGAGCGGCCATGAAACTGGAGAAAGAGAACCACTCGGTTTGTGTTGTGAATATGAGATACATTAAACCGATTGACACAGAGCTTCTCTCCGCCCTGGCGCAAAGAGGCGTTCCTCTGTTGACTGTGGAAGAAAATATGCTTGCAGGCGGATTCGGAAGCCTGATTCTCGAATATCTGAACCATATAGGCGCCAACAATGCAATGGTCAAATGCCTGGGCATACCGGATGCTTTTGTGGAGCACGGAAGACAGGATGTTTTGAGAAACATATACGGACTGGATGAAGAAGGGATGTATAAGGCCGCTCTTTCATTGATTGAATCGGTGAGGAGATAATTCTCAGAAGGTAAAAGTCGGAATCCGGCGCTTTTAAATCACTATTTCATGTATGGTGCGTTAATTTTACCTCCCGGATTCCTTCATCAATAGGGCAGCCCTTTCAGCGGTTTTCGCGGCTTTTTCAAAGAGACCTGCTGCCTCGTAAGCAACTGCAAGGGTGTCCAGCATGGCCGGTTGTTTAAAATCGGTTAGTTTGCAGGCCCTTTCAGCGAATAGGACAGCTTCTTCAATGTATTTGATTTGGTTGTTTTTGCTGGTTGCAAGTATCCATGCAAGATTATCCAGTATTTCCGGCAAGTCAGGTTCCAGCTTCAATGCCGCTCGATATTCCTTTATGGCGGCGTCATAGTCGCCCTTTAATTCCAAAGCCAACCCCTTGTTGCGACGTGCGCCGAAATCGCCGGGGTTAATATCTATAACCCTGGAGAAATAGAAGACAGCTTCTTCGTTCCTGTTCATGCCGGCAAGTGTGATACCCAGGTTGTTTAAAGCTCCTGTATAATCGGGTCTGATATTTACAGCCCTGCTAAAATGCATAAGCGCTTTTTTGTGCATTCCCAGTTTACTGTACAGAGCGCCGCTGTTATTATGGGCCTCTGCATTTTTCGGATTAATATCCAAAGCCTTGCCATAGTGGTTCACAGCGTCGTCGAAATTGCCCTGTTTTTCCATAAGAGCGCCTAGATTTATATGAGCGGCTTCGCTTCCGGGGTCGATCGTTAATGCCTCTTTATAACGTAAAACCGCTTCATCGGGTTTACCCAGCATTTCAAGGACGATCCCAAGGTTTATACAGGACTCTAAATGTTCCGGATTTAGTTCCAGGGCGCGAGTGTAAAAAATCGCTGCTCCTTTGTAATGCTGTTTTGCACCCATTGCAGCACCCAGGTAAAAGTATACTTCAGGATCATCGGGGGCTTCTTTCCTTGCATGTTCAAAATATTCTATGGCCTCATCGATTTTTCCTGTTTTAAAAAGAGTTATTCCCATATTTAAACGAGATTCCCTGAAGTGAGGATTAAAGTGCAGCGCCTTTAGGAAAAACCCGACGGCTTTGTCGAACTTTTCCAGTTTGGAATAGGCAAGTCCCAGATTGTTCAGGGTGTCCGGGTTTTGGGGATTAAACTCCAGAGCCCTCTGGAAATAGACTATACTTTCCGTGATTTTGTCTTGAGCCATCAGGCCGGATCCTACATTATTAAGAGCTATAAAATTGTTCCTTGTTACTTTCCCTGTATGTTCGAAAATCGTTATGGTATCCTTCCATTTACCTGTCTGATTCCATGAAAGTATTGCAGAAAGAGAGAGAATCAAGCCTGCCAAAACAATAGAAATTATTGCCCCAAAGCGATTCCGTGATAACAGATCGTATGCTCCCCAGGAGATTATTATAAAAAGTCCGATTAAGGGGATATAGGTATAGTGATCCGCCATGGAGTGAATACTGATTTGTATCAAACCGATAACCGGAACAAGGGTCCCTGCATACCAGAGCCATCCCACGGCAAGGTAGGGCTTCTCTCTTAATTTCCAAAGTATGAAACCGGTTATGACAATAAAAAGCACAATCGAGCCGGCGTAGCTCTGCCATGGCAGTGAAAGGCGGGGGTGAGGGTAAAGGACGCCCAGGTTTACAGGCCAAAACATCTTTATAATATAACCTGTATATGAGACCGGTGCATTTAATAACCGTGTAGTCAAAGGCAGGCTATCAAATGAAGCGACTGCTCCTCCTCCCTTTTGCGCAATAAAAGCCGTGATGGCGAAAAGGCCCGCCAATATAAAGAATGGAATCTTTTCTTTAAACAACGAAAAAGAAACAGGATCCGTAAAAATATTTTTCAACGAAGGATAATAATCTGCAAAATCGTCCGCCCTCTCTTTCGTTTCGTTAAATCTCTTTAAAGGCCAGTAATCCAGCAGGAGCAAGGCAAAAGGCAAGGTTATAAGCATAGGTTTGGCGCTTAAACCAAGAATAAAAACAGAGAGTGACATGATATATCTAAACCGGCCGGGCTTCTTTGTATAATAGAAATATAACAACATGGTCAGTACCCAGAAAAAAGTGCTTAACAGATCTTTTCGCTGTGCAACCCATACTACCGGTTCAACATGGAGGGGGTGAATTGCGAACAATGCAGCCGTAAAGGCGCTGCGCCACAGAGTATTCGTAAATGCGGAAAGAGTCCAAAACAAAAGGACTGTATTGGATATATGAATAATCAGGTTGGTTATGTGGTGGCCCGCCGGGTTCAGTCCGTAGAGTTGACAATCCAACATATGAGAGAGCCATGTCAGAGGATGCCAAAAATTGGCGTATCCCGTTGTAAAGGCCCAGGTCACACTGCGTAACGATATCCCTTGCCTTACATTGAGATTATCGGTGACATAAATATTATCGTCATAATTAATAAAGTCATTGTACTGAACCCGCCAAAATACAAGTAATGTAATAAGGATAAGTAAGAGGCCGATTATAAGGGTATTCTGTCTGTTTATCATTTTAAAAGCTTTTTCGTTTAAGTAAATGCGGAATAATCAGTATGCAGAGTCCGACAGAAGGGAGTGAGCGGTTTCATTAATTGTGCTTAATTAACTAAAAGAAAAACCTGCCTCGTTATAATACGTTGAGATATCTGGAAGATGAATTTTTCAACGTATACAACTAAGGCAAGGTTCGATATATCCCGCTTAAAGCCCCTGCTGAGGTCTGGACTGGAGAAGGTAGATATCGTCTCCTGCGATTGCGCCTTCGATATCCTGGGGAGAGCCGAAAAAGACTTCCACCTCTTTTCCGATAGCCGCCAGAGAGGCCCCTGTCCTGTTGCGGGATTCTGCGTCTACAGAGAGCGGGATATTTGAGTAGTCCGTTCTTTTATAAAGCAGCCCCCCTTTGTCAGAGGGTAAAATAGAATAGGAGTAGTTGGCAAAGGAGTGCATTGTCGTCTTTCCCGTTGATTTCAGGCATATCATTCTGTATGGTACACCCTTCGCCGAAGCAGAGGCCAGAGTCTCCCCAAGTCCGGGAGCAAGCTCTATAAAAATTTCGTCGTTGTTTTTGGTTAGGGGATTCACTGTATGCATAATAAAAGAGATATCGGGGATCACCATCCTTTGAATAAGAATCGCCATATGAGCTCTGCGATGATCTATTCCTGCTTCTCTTCTGCTGATTACGGCCCGTCTTGTCCAAAGCGAGGCCCATACCTTGAGAATCGCCTCCTTTACCTCAGAGGGAGGGACATTGGCTATAGAATCATAGAGTCCTGCACCGGAAATATCCTCCAGGTCTTCACAATTGGAGCTGGAACGAACCATCAGCCTCTCGTTTTGGGAAAACATATCATTAATTCCTGAAATAATTTCATTATCAACAGGTAATTTTTCAATAGTCTTCTGAAGTTCGGAGATTACATTATCCAAATTGTCGCCATTTGAATTATCAACATTGGACAGTAACTTACTATATTCCTCATTAATGACAGGTGATGAGGAGAGAGCCTCTTCCAATACGCCAAATGGAATCGTAAGAGAAGAAGGGGTCTTAAAGCCCGTTGAAGAGGATTTGGACAGCTCCTCGAGCTTCCTTGCCCCACAGGCCTTTCCGCCGCCTCCCTCTATATCCGTTTCAGCAAGTGTATACAGCCTCTTTGAAGGTGTCAGCGAAATTTCTGGAACAATCGATGAATAGGATTTTGAGGAGATATAGGAAATATTTTTGGTATCGTTATTGTCTTTATGGTCGTCTGCCGGAGCGGATAACTTAATACTTGCGGAATCGGGTCTAACATCGAGAATCACATTTTTGCCGACAAACTCTTTAAGGCCATCGAAGTTTTCTCTATCTTCACAGACAACAAAGACAGCGCCTTCCTGCCTCGCTCTTACAGCGAGATGAGAGAGGTGCGGTATCTCATGGCCTAAGATAATCCCTGCAGTACCTCGCTTTATCTCCTCGTCGCCATCTGCAAACCTTAGAAGTAAAACAGTCCTTTCGTCAAAAGAACCTTTAATGTCTCTCAGCTTTTCGGCGAATACCAGGCGGCCCTGCGTCTTTCCCGTTACAATAGCATCCCAGGGAGGGAGCCCGGCTGCATCTCTTATACTCTTAAGCAGATGTGAAATGAGCCTGGACATCTGGAATACAAGGTTTCCCCGAATATCGCCTTCGCAATATACATCTACTGCGTGACCGGGGACACTTAAAGATTTTCCCAGGCGCTGAGCTTTTTCAAGAAAAAGATTCAGAATATTGTTGCTGTAGTCGTCGGCAATGCGTTTACAACGTTCCACACCGGCCTTAATACGCAGCAGATCATCATGAGTTTCATGGTTAAACGATGACATCCAACGATTAAGTTCCGATTGCGTAACAACGCTTTCTTCACGAAAAATACAAGACAGTTCGAGATTCTTCAGGGATAAAGACAGCATTTTAAGAGAATACAACCAGTATGGAGGACTTTTCGGAGTAACTCTGCCCTTTTCCAGCTCATTGATAAAACGGCTCAAAGTAACGAATGCGAAATCTTCAAGACCGATATCGGCGGTTATTATTTTTTGCGCTTCTGCGCTTGCTCTTCCTTCGGTCTCCGATACAAAGGCGGTTCTAACATCCGTTAATATTTCGATCGCTTTTACGAGATCATCGATTTGAGCATCTTTTTTCCCTGTCCCTAACTTCGACTTAACGGTAAGGAATTCACTGATCTTTTCAGATTCTTTCACTCCTCCTTTGTCTGTCAGCGATTTAAGAATCTCCTCGCTTGAACCGGCATTAAAAAACTCCTTTAACTCCCTGTGAAATATCTTAAACTGTTCCACAAAGGTCGATGAATAGTCAGCTCCCGGAGATGTTATACGTTTCAGAATCGTCTTGGAAGTAATCAGATCCTCAGGCCCTGCGCACCTGTGGAGTTTGTTTTGCAGGGTGTGTTTTATTTCGTTTTTCAAATCCTTGGGAATATCGTTTCTGTGGGCAATATCTCTGATCCTTGTCAAGGGTTCGGCTCTGGTGTAAGCGCTGTCATATGAGGGAAGCAGGGGATATATTTTTCTGATTATATAGGCGTTGTCCTCTGTGGTGAGCTCGATTAATCTGCCGTGAATCTCCTGAGACATCCTGGCGTGATGGCATGGTCTGAAATGCCTTCCGTCTTCGGTACAGGGTATTTCCCCTGTATTGAGAAAACGAAGATAAATGGATATATAGATCAATTGTTCCTTATCAGGGACAAAGCTGTCGTCTCCAAAGAGAGCATTGATCCAGTTCAACTTCTCTCTCCAACTCCTGTAGTGTCCGTCAGCCTCGGATATGGTGTCTACAAAGTCGTCTCCCTTTTTCGGAACAGGCATCTTACCATCGTATCTGACCGTTTTCCTTTTCGGTTTTGGAGGCGTCTGATCCTCTTTTTTGGCTTTGTCCCTTATCTCAATTTTCGAAGTTTTGCTCATATTTGGAGAATCGGCATGATGAGGCTCTCTTTTCTTTTCTTTAAGGGGCTTCTCTTTTACAAAGTGCTTAAGGCCCTTGTGATCGAACATTTTGTAAAGCCTCTCCCTGGCCTGATTCAACAGAGAAGGAGGGTCCGGCCACTGCTCCATTATTATGGCTCCTTCAAATTTTCTTTTCTTCAGCAGTTTAATAAAGCCGTATATACCGGCGTCGTTTTCCCGAGAGGGCCCGGTAAAAATCGTCAGGTGGCTGTCGTGATCGCCGTAGTTTTCATGGAGATGGATATGAATTACAGGAACGCCGGAATCCAGGCGTTTAATAAAACCGAGATAATCGTTTTTACTGGAATCGCAGAGATTAGCATGACCCAGATCAAGGCACATACCGACATGACTGACAGAAGCGTTGTTCATTGATCTTATCATAGCGAAAAGTGCGTTAAAATCTTCGGGAGAGGTAATAGGGGTATTTTCGATAGAAAGCCGAATCCCGGCCTTGGCAGTTTTATCAATCAGGGGTTCGATGCTTCTTGCATAGGCTTCGATTCCCTCTTCCAAATGGAAATGTATATTTAGAAGAGTTGCGCCTATATCTTCTGCAAATTCGATCTGCCTGTCAAGAACGCTCTCCGATTCCGGATTGAGAGGGTTGGCCTGCCACGGTGCATGCACAGTTAAACCCATATCGGCGGCAATGGATTTTTCTTTTATAATTACTCTTGTCTCGCTGTCAATATCGCTCTCTTCCCAGCCGGCGCCTGAGTCATGTTTGTCTGGAAACCACTCAAAGGCGTCAAATCCGTTGGATATGGCGTAATCGAAAGGTTCGAGAATCGACGGCGCCGAAAATGCGGTTTGGTTGCCTGTTCTTATAATCTTCATTTAGACACCCACCTGCGGACGGGTCTGCACGACATAGAACTTACCCTTTGAATAGACGCCTTCTATGTCCTGAGGACAACCAAGGAGCCCTTCGATTTCCGCGCCTATCCTTGTTATGTTTATGAGAAAATCGTTTTTAAAGATTTCATTCCATAACAGAGGCTCTTCCGTATAATCCAGCGGTTTCTCAACCGGGGGATCGGCCATAATACTGTCATAAAGACCGGCCCCGGCATACCCGGAAAGGTCTTCGCCGTTGGAATCGGATCGAAATATCAGCCCCCCTCCAAAAAGGCCGATGCTCTTATTGGGAAAGGCCAGGAGTTTTGGTTTGGGCTTGTCCTTTTTCGATACAAACCCGAGAGCCCGTCCCGGAAAATTCGCCACAAGAGCCTCGCCGAGACCGAGAACCACTTCTGCAAAGAGTTCGTTTTTGTTACCTGAAACAGGATTTGCCGTGTGTATGACAAAGGCGTACTCTGCTTCCACGACTTCCTGAATCAACACTGCCATAAACAGATTGTCATGGGAAATCTCCATCGCCTTTCTGCTTAAATAGGCCCCTTCGTTCCACTTTGACGCCCAAACGCTTTTTATGCACATCCATGCTTTATCCCAATCCTCTATGGGTTTCAATCTACTCTCCTTTATTGCGGAATTCAAGGTGTCCGTTAATTCGTTGTTGTGATGCAGGGACTTCACACACTCTCTCATTTGGGAAAGTATTTCGCGTGGACTGTTATCGAGTTCTTCAAATAATCGATAATAGTTTTCTCTGATATCAAGATTTTGTTCCTCTTCAAGGACCTTTTCAAATACACCGAAGGGGAGAGCCGCAGAAGCCGGCAGATTAATCCATTCAGGGAGTTTCCCGTATAGTTTTACGAGATTGAGAGATTTACCGCCTACAACATCTTCTTTAAAAGAACCTGAAGAGAGTGCATACCCTTTAAATTCTCTTGGAATGGTCTCCTCTTTAACGGTTGCCGTTATGACAGGCTTTTCTGTCACCTCTGCCTCACCCTCTTTAAATACCACTTCGCCGGCTGCATTTACCGAAAAATTCATCACTTCACCTTCAAAGGACTTTAGTTTATCGATAATATCCGCATCGTAACAGGTGGCGAAAAGCAGCCCCATGTTTCTCGCACGTACAGAGACATGGGAGACAATATCCGTAACATCAGGCGTAATAACAGTTGTCACAGCGGCAGGAACATCTTCATCGCCGGCTACTTTATCTGCAATAATTACCTTCGATTCTTCATAGACCTTTCCCTGAATCGATTTTAAGGCTTCTACGACCTCTACTCTTCCGGATCCTCTGCCGGAGCTTATTACCTGCCAATTACCAAGGTCCGCAGTTTTGCGAAGAATCGGATCCAGTCTGAACAGGAGCATGGAGAGAACGAAAGAGAGACGCCCTCTTACAACTTCTTCGGTGAAGAGTTCGATGGTCCATGCGTCGGCCTCAAAGGCCTTTCCCAAGGACTCGGCCTTTGACTGAAACAAATTGTAAAATCTGTCGATATTTTCACCCAATGTCCGTCTCAGACGATCCAATACAGACTTTACGTGCAGGGACCACTCCTTTTTAAAGCGAGACATATCCTTTAATCGTTCCCACTGTTTAAAACAGTCTGTCAGTTCTTTGTTGTCATGATCGAAACTGAGATTCTCGACAACGAGACAGATTAGTTCGACAAGTTGATTTCCGCTTAGTTTTTCATGAATATTTCGCTCCACGACAATTCGGAAAAACTCTTCCAGCGCTAAATCGAGAAAAAGAATATCCCGTACTTTTCCGGCGTCTCTGTCGGAATTCAATATCTTATTGAGCCTTCGGCGCGCTTCCGTAATCTTGACAACAAGATTGACGATCAATCTTTTGCTGTCCTTTCTGCGTTTCCAGATATAATCGAGAACTTCTGATGTTTCTTTATCGAGAAATCTGGCGGCTGTTTTTAAAGTGTTTTCCAGATCAGTGCTGGAATGAACGCCATTTAGTATTCTCAGGTAGTTTTCAAAATCATGGATCAGCCCGTCCTTTATATGGGGAACGAATTCGGGATCTGTGACGATGGGGCGATCGAAGCTTTCAAGTCTCTTTTTAGTGACACCGGCCTCTTCACAGGTCTTATAAAAGACCTTCAGATTACCGTTGCTTCGTAAAAAGGCGAGATAGGCTTCGCAGATAACGATATCGTCAGGTGTCGTATTGTTGTGGAGCTTTTGATGCCACTCTTCCATAAAGTGTCCGGCCACCTCTTTGATTTTGTGTCTGTGCATAATATTGAGGATTTCGTCGCGCACTTTCTGCCCTTCGCCCCCTCTTCCGAGTGTTGTATATATGAGGCGTATCAATTCGCGACTGGAAGGTTCGCTTGTAAATATCTCGGAGAGCCTGAGAGTAAGTCTGTCCTGTGCATGACTCAGCTCCCTGGGTTTGGTGTTGTATCTTCTCTGCCAGTCCAGTTGTCTTATTGCGGAAAAACGAAGCCATACGTAGATAAGGGCAAGGCCGTCCATGTCACGTCTGACATTGTAGACCAGGTCATGGCAGAGGTTGAATCTGTGCATCAATGTCCAGGAATTTTTGGTCATTTCAGCCTGAACGACCTCTCTTGATATATTATTGAGAATATTGGAATCAAAGGATATTTCGCTTTGTCCTTCTCCTGAAAGTTCTATATAAAAATCTCCCCCCCGGTTTTTTAACCATCTCCCTGTTTCCGGCTGGAAGAGGACAAATTTAATTCCCCGCAGTTCCTCGTCTTTTACTGTCTTCAGTGTAATCATTTTCAGTTCTTCCGCCTGTATAAAGGGACTCTGCGCAGCTTTGTCCTGAAATAATGCAGTGCCATGAGGAAACATCGATTCCGGAGGCGGAAGCCACTCACGAGAAGATTTTTTGCATATCCCCCAATGGAGCAGTAAATCGCCGGTTATATCGGTTGTCATGACAATCCCGGCTGTTTCCTCTCCATTTTCTATACCTATTGCAAGCCTGCCTTCGTTTCCTATGGCATATTCCTGAATATAGGACGCCTCCATGATTTTATCTATCGGATCGGTGAGCGACAGCATGGGTTTTTCCGCAACAGGAAGGTCGATAGTATAATTCCTGCCCTGGTTGTTATCCCATCTGTTTTCGTCAGGGAAAAAGAGAACAAAGGAGAGAGCGGAAAAACCACTCTCTTCATCTATGGAAATATCTGTTTTGTACTCTGACTGCGAGCTGACAAAGGGGGTCTGTACTGCATTTTTATCGAACTCTTTTGTTCCTTCGGGGCGGAAATCAGCCGGCGGGAGTATCCATTTGTTATTGCCCCTTTTGTTCAGCCCCCAGTGCAACAGGCAGTTGGCCGGTTTTTCAAGCTTCAGGGAGAGTTCGACCATGGATTCAACGTTCCGCTTCTCTACGGATAGTGTAAAACCCTTTCTCACGTTTATCTTCTCATAAATACTCATAATACACACTTACCTCTTAGATGTTTGAAATTGTAGTTGGATTGTGAAAAAAACCCGGTGACAGGACTCGGATGCTGTTTGGATTCAGGTATGTTGTTAATTATATAAAAACGCTCTTTTTTTTATCAAATCACGAAGGGCTCATAAAGCGGAGTAATGTCTTCCATATGGCGTATTCAATCGGGAAGTGGGGGAAATTTCTTTTGAGACGAAAGTTTGCAACAGGTTTATAAATTTTTGCTCCCAATCGTAACAAACGAAAATAGAATGACTTGTTATTCCCGGATTCGTTTACCAGCTTATCTCCTATTACAAAGGATGTTATCTGCAAAATTTTAATCAAATTATTCAATCGATTGGTGTACCAGGGAAACCTGATCTTCTCTTTGGCGTCGGATGAATCTATTTCGATCCACTCATCGATTGTTTTTGGAGGGACGTAGCCGTACTGTTTTTCGGCGATCGATATCATTACAGTTCCCGGTATGGGTTTCCAGTCACCTCCGAGATTAATGTAGGCATTGGGGTTATCTTCCTTGAGCTTTAGTATTGCATCTTTGGTTTCTATAAGCGATTGATAAGTTTCGCCGGGGCAGCCATAAATAAAATTGTACATAGGTCGCAGTCTTTTATGAGTTGCAAGCTTTTTGTTTACCCTGAAAATTTGCTCTCTTGTAATCCCCTTTTGCATCTCCTTTAAAATTCGGTCGCTTGCCGATTCGACGCCTACCAGTATAACGCGTCCTCCCGCCTCTTCCATAAAATCAAGAAAACTGTGGCTCATCCTGTCAAGTTCGTTAATCCTGGCGCCGCGAAACTCAATGTCGATATTGAGTTTTTTTTCGATTATAAAATTAAAAATTTTCTCCATCCTCTTGAGATCGGGAAAACTGGTATCGTCTATAAAACAAAAAAACTTTGCATTATATCGAGAGATCAAATATTCCATATGTTCAATCACTTCCTCAGGCGTGTAGGGCAGCCATTTTTTCCCGTTTATTATCTTGTATACTTCCGGGTGAATGCAAAAAGTACATTTATAGGGACAGCCGATTGCCGTAAACATCGGGAATACTTTGGCATTGGAGTAAGAGCGGGAGTATAGGGGATTATTCATATCGATTAAGTCATATGGAATGTCTCTGTAGTCAATCATTTCATGCACAGATGATCGAGGATTATGGATTGGGAAATTCTTTTCCCGATAGGATATCCCGTAAATTGTTGATATTTCGGGACTCCCGGTTTTTAAAAAAGAGATTAAATCGGCCAATGGGAGAGAGCCGTACCCTCGCACAATAAAGTCAAGAAAAGGTTCGGCCATTGTTTCGGGAATAACCGTTACATGCGGCCCTCCCCAGACTATTTTTGTGTCGGGATAATGCTCCTTTATAAACAGGGCGATATCTCTTGCATTCTTTAAAGGCGCACCGGTCATTACCGATATGCCCGCCAGCAAAACACCTTTATCAAGATACTCTTTTAATGCCCATCTCCAATTGCCGGAAACCAGACGTAAATCGATAAGCTTTATTTTATACCCTCTCTTTAAAGAGTTTGCTGCTGAATACATTATACTCAACGGCAAATCAACTACCATACTGTCCATACTGCCCAGTCTGGGGTAAATTATTAATGCATCATATAAAATAACGGTAACTCCTTATATTCTCCGGAGAATTGATTTTTAAAACATTAATATTCGGCCTTGATGTCTTAAAATATCTTTTTGTCATCTAAATCTCTTGGTTGTGATTTTTCCTATCTCTGCTTCTTATCTGCTTCCAATTACTTTCAGATTATCCCTTTATCACTCCCGCTTCCGTTAAAATATTTCTGACATAATCCGGTTCAAGCTCCAGTATCCCGGCGATACTTTCTACTGGCATACCCCCTCTTATATACAATTTTATGATATCCTCTCTTTTCCCCTCAATTTTCCCCTCAATTTTCCCCTCAATTTTCCCTTCCAGTTTCCCCTCTATTTTTCCCTCTTTATACAATCCGTGTTCTCTTATATCGATGGTAATCGGCATCTTTCTCACCTCCTTTGTTACTATCTCCTCCATCTTTCTTAATCCGGCAAGATAGAGCAGTTTTGTTATATAATCACCGCGCACTCCCGGCTTCAGCATGTTCAACTTTTCAAGTATCCTCCTTACAGTCTCTTCTCTGTACCTGTTAGAAGTCTTAAAAATACGCCGGGCACATTCTTGAAGAGTTCCTTTAGCGTATAGTCGTATCGATATGGCATGAATTATTATAGCAGGAATGTTTTCAGGGCAACAATGGAGGGTAATGTTAAAAAGAAGAGGGGAACAATATTATTATATCTCAATAGTACCCCTATAAATCGCTTATTCCAGCGAAACGAGATGATATGTCACAACCAGATTGAAATGAAAGCTCGGAAAGCGAAAAGGAAAAAAAATTCTTTTTTTAACGGCAAAATATCGCTTCAGAACTCTTTGAACCTGCCAAACGCAATTCACATGTATAAACTTAATAATACGGCCATAGTCGATTCCCATTTTTGTAAATTTTTTCATGGAAGTAAAATGGCGTCCCAAGACCCAGGCAAGTCCGCCCTCGCCGGGTATGCTTACAAAGCAATCTCCTCCGGAGGCAAGCACCCTGACCATCTCCTCCAGTATAAAATCAAGATGGACCATATGTTCCAGATTATAAACATTTACAATGCAGGGGATGCTGTTGTCTTTAAAAGGAAGCGAAGTTACATCTCCTCTGAAAACAAAAGCGTTGTTGTAACGACTTTTCAACTGTTTTAAAGAGGGCAGATCGATATCGACTCCTATGTAGTTATCGAAATTTTCAATAAAGGGCGCATGAGCACCGTCTCCACAGGCCAGATCGAGGACGATGTCATACTCTCTTTTGCGTCGCAAATTTGTAACATGTCTGTGCCCGGCGTTTTGAACAAAAGAGATCAGGCTGTTTTCCCGATATAAAAAATTCTCCACCTGAGTCCAGTTGTCACAATATTTTATAAATTCCTTATCTTCATAAAACTTTGGTAGTTTCATGGTGCTTTTGTCGATTATTTGCGGGATGGATTGGTCAATTGCAAATTTTTCATTACAGTTGGAACAGATGTAATACTCCCGATCAGGAATAAGAGAACCCTCTTTGCATTTAACACATTGCGATATATCGATAAATTTTTTTGTAATTGATGTCATATTTCTATAATTATTAATTTAGGAATTACGTATTTAGGAATTCCTATATCCCAAACCCGGCCGGTGGTCACCAAACACGGATTAAGGCATAAGGAAAAAATAATGTGACCTTTTTGAGAACAATTTTATTTATAATCGACCAAATCCTGATTTCACTTCGATTTTTCGACTCAAATTTCCGTTTTGTAATTGGGGCGCCAGATTTTCACTGCTTCGGCTTTGAATATAATCCTGTTTTCTGAAATAGCGTGCAGAGGCCATATAAACTACGGAAAAAAAGCCATGCTCTCTTAAGTCTATTATGGTTCCCGAATCATTAAAGGTAAGATTATCTTCAATAATTATGGATGAATTATCGAATGTCAGGGTTCTCTTAAGCTCGGCTTTAATCGGAATTCTGGATTTCAGATATCTGCCGATTATAATATGCTTACGTACAAAATCGTTGACTGCCCGAATTTTTCCAACTGTAAGATTAAAAATTCGAAAAAAAAGGAAGCGATAGGGAGTCATGATTCTTTCCGGCTTAAAATAATAAAATGGCGCTTTCACTGAAAAGGCGCTTAGATTTTCAGGCTCTTTATCTTTGTCTCCTGTATCGTCTGTACATTCCACATCCGGTTTCTCTGTCCATAACTGAGTCGTACCGAACTTATTGTTTTGAAATTCCACTGTATAACCGCATGACGAGAAAACCGGCTCTTTCCGGGTTTTGTCGAACACTTTTATCACTCCTCCCTTGGAAGCGCTTACAATCGTATAATGGAATTTATCGGATCTGACAAGAAGTCCGGCTTCGGGAAAATACCGCTCAAACTCACATTCAAAGGGAAGTATGGACGCTTTATAATCGCCATGCTCACTCAATGCTCTGTGGGCAAGGATATAACTGGTAGCCAAAGGAACGCTGTTTCTCGTGTCCGAATCCGCCAGGCCGGAAGCTGTGTTCATGTACAGGCCCAACGTTCCTGCTCTGGCGATATTTTCTGAAAGAGGGATGTATTTCGCGAAGACTTCAAATCCTCCCGGGAAAAAGTGAGGACAGGAGCGACTTCCGTATTCGCCTCCTATTCCGGAATCAGGATGTATAAAATACGACAAAAAGCGTATTGACTCCGACAGGACTTTCAATATCCTTTTATCATCGGAGGAATAGCTGAAAAACAGCGCCTGGTAGTGGGTATCCAAGGTTTGGTAACCCGGGTCCGGGCCGTCGTATTCCAAAAACCACCCCTCCTTTGAGCGGTTGTTATAAACGTCATCCATTAATTCGCGGGCCCTTTTATGAAATATCTCCATTTTCGAGATATGGAACAGACCAAGGAGCGCGGCAGCTGCTCCGGCTCTGTGGTTGCTTATGTAGCCGTGGAGCTCATCATACTTAACCAGATAAATACCTGCCTTTATCATGGCTTCCAGCCACCGAGTCTTTAAATTGGAATCAATTTCGTCGATAATCAGTTTATAAGTCTCTACCATATCGATAAGAGTAAAAGCCGCCGCCATCCAACTGTTTTCATTAAGATAAAGGTGATTGAAAGCTCCCCTTGGGTTTTGATTTTTTATCCAGAAATCGACTCCCCCTACGATCCAGTCGAAAATCTCCCTTTTGCCGCAATAGTCATTTTCTTTAAAGGGAGTGCGATACGCATATGTAAGTATCCATAATCCCCTTTGCATATCCATGTTTGCGAAATCCTTTGTAGCCCAGGCCCAGTATTCCCTGTCAAGACAACCTCTGGTCGATGAAACAGGACAGCGATCCATAGAGGAGAGGAGTCGCGGGATTTCTTTTACTATCTCCTT
Organism: Candidatus Magnetocorallium paracelense; assembly: GCA_029001845.1. Taxonomy (GTDB): domain Bacteria; phylum Nitrospirota; class Thermodesulfovibrionia; order Thermodesulfovibrionales; family Magnetobacteriaceae; genus Magnetocorallium; species Magnetocorallium paracelense. Next base: position 117,438 of record JAREWP010000075.1, read on the forward strand.
CTCATAAAATATTTTTCTTGCACTTCTGTCGCTAAAAAAGGTTTCCGTTATCATAAAATACCCAGATCTTCGAATTTGTTTCCAACGATAAATTTTTCATACCACAGTTGAAAGCTTAAGAGGGCCCACAGATTACGACCGTGATTTGATTTTTTCATTTTATGTTCCCTAATAAGGCGGGAGATTTCGTCATAGTGAAACAGAGCCTGCGAATTGACTCTCTCTCTCGAAAACAGTTTTTCGATTACAGAGGCGAAGGGGCCGCGTATCCAGGCGTCCGTAGGCGGGCCGAAGCCTTTTTTGGGTTTGCGTAAAATATGCTTCGGAAGGTAAGGGGCCAGAGCCTGACGGAGCAGTTCCTTGGGTTTTCCTCCCCTCATCTTAATGTCAGAGGATAATGGATTTATATAATCTATTATATCTTTGTTTAGCAAAGGAACTCTTGCCTCTAAGGAAGCGGCCATAGTCATTCTGTCAGCTTGAAAGAGTCCGTTTCCTTCCAGAAAAAAGAGAGCGTCCAGATGGAGAATTCTGCTTATACACTCCTTCTCCTCCATTAAATCAACAGCTTCTTTAACAGGTGCGAGAGCTTCCTCTTTGATTCGGCTCCATACTTCATCTTGGATTAAACCTTTTTTGCTCTCCTCATCATAATACCCCATCCAGATGAAATGTTGAATATCCGGAGCCAAATCCATTCCCCTGATAAACCTTCGGGCCTTAAACTCGAAACTCATGTATTTATCCGATATGGGCAATCCCCTCACTAAAGAGGGAACAATATGTTTGGTAAAAAGCAAAGGGAGTCGTCTGTAAAGTCCGCCAAGTTTGTGCGCCCTGTAAGTGGGATAACCTGCAAAAATTTCGTCGCCGCCCCAACCGGTCAATACTACTTTTACATACTTACGGGCATATTCCGAGAGAGTCAGGAGGGGCAAAACCGTTGAATCTGCGAATGGTTCGTCAAGTCGATCATAGACCTTTATAAAAGATTTGTACAGCTCTTCTTCCGTAAAGGTAAAGCTGTGATGAACGATCCCCAGGTGAGTAGCCACATCCATTGCATCGGAAGACTCGTCATGACTCTTTTCCATGAATTTGAGGCCAAAGGAGTGTAATTCTGACTTACAATGTTTTACTGCAAAGGCTGCTACAGCCGAGGAATCGAGGCCGCCGCTTAAAAATACGCCTGCCGGGACATCACTTATGAGCTCACTTTTTACGGCTTTATCCATAAGAGAAACAAGGGTGTTTTTAGCTTCTTTAAAAGAGACTTGACCACCACCGTCATAGCTTGGCTTCCAGTAGGCGACTCTTTCGAAGCTGTTATTCTCTAAAAAGGCGTAATTACCGGCCGGGAATTTCTCTATTCCCGAAAAGGGGGAGCCAGGTGAGGGAATATAACCGAATGCAAAATAGCGGGATATCTCGGTCCAGTTCGGTTCGATTGTCTTTCCCATAAAAGGAAGGAGAGCTTTCGCCTCGGAAGCAAAGATGATTCCTCTTTTATTTTGTGTCATATAGAGGGGTTTAATTCCCAACCGATCACGGGCCAAAAACAGCTTTCGTCGTTTTTTATCGTAAACAGCAAAAGCGAACATACCATTGAAATATTCCAGGCACCGGGGACCATACTCTTCAAAGGCATGGAGTACTGTTTCGGTATCCGATGAGGAGCGAAACAAATGCCCCCTGCCTATAAGTTTTTGTCGCAAAGCAGGGTAATTATATATCTCTCCGTTATACACAATGACCAGCGAACCGTCTTCATTATAGATAGGTTGATTTCCCTGCTCAGGATCGATAACAGAGAGCCTGTTAATACCTAAGCAAACATCTGAGTTGTAAAAGAGTCCCGATTGATCGGGACCGCGACTTAAAATCGCCCTCTGCATTCGGTCAATCGACTCTCTCTCGATTTCCCCCTTTTCTGATAAAAAAAAACCAAAAATTCCGCACATAAAAAATAAATAAAATAAAATTTAGGAATTCTTAATTGAGGGATTAAAGAATTATTATCCCCACCCTAAATCCCTCAATCCCTAAATCGTCAATCGTCAATCATCAATCCAATAATTTTGTCTATTTGTTTTGTCCTCCAGTCTTTTAACTGACCGTATCTTGTCATAATATCAAGATGGAGGCCCATCAGCGGAAATATAGTGCTTAAGAAAAAGCACCACAAACCGAATACTCCGGTGAGAGTCGACAAAACTCTGGTATTTTCATCGGTTCTCATATCGCCTGTATTTAAGAATAGCCATATGAAAAGGCATCCTGCAGCAAGAATAAAGAAAACAAAGGCAGGTTTTATAAAAGCATGAAATGACCTCCACGGCCTGTCGTCTCCGCCAATTCTCAGAGAAAGCATATCGAGAATACCTGTATATCGTATCAAAGGATATCGAGATTTCCCTTGTAGTCTTTTTGAATGTTTCACAGGAAACTCGGTTACTCTAAACCCCTGCATTTCAGCGATAACCGGAATCAGTCGATGAAAATCTCCTCTTAATCGCAATTTTGTATAAACACGTCTGCGCATGGCTTTGAGACCGCAGTTAATGTCATGAAGTCGACTGCTTAAAATAACTTTTGTCAAGATATTAAAGAGATGGGAGATCATTTTTTTAATAAATTTGTCCTGTCTGTCGACTCTCCAGCCGTTTACCAGATCGTAACCTTCCTCGAGTTTCTCCAGAAGTCCGGGAATAAACTCGGGGTGATCCTGAAGATCTGCGTCGATAGTGACAACCGCTTCCCCTTTGGCCATATCGAATCCCTGCATCAGAGCAAGGGATTTACCGATGTTACGATAGTGTCTGACTGCTATGATGTTTGTCTCATGTCTGCACAACTCCTCCAGAATTTCGAAGGTATCGTCAGTGCTGCCGTCATCAATTACGATAAATTCAAATTCCCAATCGGAACCTATGCTTTTTTTTGTTCGTTCATAAAGCTCCTTCAAGGTTTTCGATTCATTTAGGGCCGGCACCAGAACAGTGATAAATTTTAAGGAAGACATGATTTACAACTCCTTATTCAATCCAAAAAACAGCAGTCAGCCTTCAGCTATAGAAAGTATTGATGATAAGCCAATAATAAGCTTCACCTTACGGTGAATGTATTTTGAACCGTAAAGCACTGCAATTAAAAAGCTGACGGCTGATAGCTAAATGCTTTTTTTGTTATTCCTTCAAGTGAATGACATTGACTCCTTATTTGTTTCCTGTCATGGAAAAACGAAATATGTTTAAACCTGCTATTGCCAGTATCATAAACTGTTCGAAGCTGTCTATTCCTTTTAAACGTCTTAACAGATAGGAGGGCCTCAAATAAAATCGACGATAGGCGTTCACGACTGCTTTCGATAATTCTTCGCCCTTTATGCCGCATATCGATTCCGAAAAAAATCCTTCTGTATGAAGATTTAGCATTGTACTATCCGAACCGTCGAGGATTTCAGGATGCTTTCCAGCTGCCATTTCGAATAAAGCCGTACCCGGATAGGGAGTGAGAATGCCGAAACTTGCACTGTCAGGATCAAGCTTCTTTACAAAGGAAATCGTATTGTCTATGGTTTCAGGTGTTTCGCCGGGACCGCCGATTACTATATGGGCATGTGTTTCCAGGCCGGTTTCACGGGTCTCTCGAAAAACTTTTTCCGCCTGTACGGCAGTTGTCCCCTTTTTGTAGTTTTTCAAAATTTCGTCGCTCCCGGTTTCGACTCCGAACTTCAGCATATGGCATCCTGCTCTCTTCATCAATATCATAGTCTCTTTATCGATCATATCGACTCTTCCGTTTGCTATCCAGGAGAGATCCATTTTTTCGCGAATCATGGCTTCACAGATTTCGATGTTCCTTTTCTTCATAGCCGTAAAGGTCTCGTCGCGGAAGAAGACCTCTCTGTACCCCAGCCTCTTAATTTCTCGTAATTCTTCCAACACCTTTTCAGCCGATTTAAAACGATATTTTCGACCGTAAAATTGGGGGGACGTACAAAAAATGCATTTACCGGGACATCCTCTGGAGGTCTGAATCGTTGTATAAGGCAATCGTCTGACAACGGGATTAAAATAGTCTGCGCCTGACGTAAGAAAGCTGCGATCAGGAATGGACAAAAGATTTAAGTCCATAAATTCCCGTTCTCTGTTATAGTGAATCGTCCCTTCGTGATCTCTGTAACCGATACCGGCCACCTCTTTTAAAGAAGTTTTCTCTTCAATGGCCTTCATCAGATATCGCATCGTTTCTTCCGGTTCTCTAAGTACTATGAAGTCGACGACCTCCTCCTTCAAGCAGTAATCCGGCATAAAAGTGGGATGGGACCCGAAGAGTATTGCGATTATGTGAGGCTTTGTTTCTTTGATACGGCGAAGTACGCGCACATCGTCCTTAAAGGACTGTGTAGAACTCATTAATGTAATGGCGTCTATATCGCGAAATTTTTCTCTATAAAGAGAAGTCATACGTTCCGGTTCAAGCTGCTCGTCAATAAAAGATACGCCTGTTCCACTTGCTCGAACATGGGTGGCTACGTAAATTTCATTTAAAGGCGGCATCTGCATACCTCCGATACGTCTTCCGTTACACCAGCAACCGTAAACAAAGTCCCTTACAATATTCTTGGCAGAACCGCCTGAGGAAGGTTTGAGAACCAATAAGTTCATAGCAATTCTATTATACAGAAATATATGCTATTATATCCTGAATAGTGTCCGCAAGCCCTGTTTTGTTCCGGTTTTGACGGGTCCGCTTTGCATTCCCTTCAAAAATTCACTAAACTACTTAATAGATAATAAAAATTGAAGAATCTAAAATGCATTACTTCTTCTCTTCATAAATATCGATCCCCCTTTCTTTGCCTGGCAATCCTTACAATCACGTTCCTGACTTTTTTACCGACCCTTGAACATGAATTTATTAATTATGACGACATAGCGTACGTAACACAAAACGAGAAGGTAAAACAGGGATTTTCTGTAGAAAATATCATTTGGTCTTTTACCACGATAGAAGCTTCCGGATGGTTTCCCTTTGCATGGCTTTCACATATGCTGGACTGTCAAATCTATGGATTGGATCCAAGGGGCCATCATTTGACAAATTTGCTTTTTCATCTTGCAAATACATGGTTGCTATACTTGTTTCTATCCAAAACAACGGACTCGGTTTTTCGAAGCGCCTTTGTCACGGCCCTGTTTGCACTACACCCTCTTCATGTCGAACCGGTTGCATGGATTGCTGCGCGTAAGGATTTAGTAAGTGCTTTTTTCTTTCTTCTTTCAATGTCAGCTTATATACACTACATTAAATCGCCTAACATCGGTAGGTATTTCCTTGTTGCTCTTTTTTTTATTATGTGCCTCCTTTCCAAGTCTTCCCTTGTTACCTTGCCTTTTTTGTTACTTTTGCTCGATTTTTGGCCTCTTTGCCGAATCCAGGCCTGTCCGTTAAATAATGGCGGGAAAGCATCTTCTATCATGACTTTGCAAGCGGATTATTATGTGCAAAGGCTTTTAGTACTGACTTTGGAGAAGGTTCCTTTACTCTTTTTTTCAGGAATGCTGACTGCCATAGCATTTATTTCTGCAAAAAATACCAGTTCCCTGATTTCAACCCAAGACTTATCTGTATTCACACGCATTTCAAACGCCCTTATGGCTTATGTCAATTATATAGAAAAAACAATCCGGCCCCATGCCCTTGCTCTTCCTTATCCATACCATCACTCTTTTTCTCTGTGGAAACTAACTTTCTCCATTTTATTGTTATGTATCATTACCTCGTTGACAGTATATTATGTAAGGCGATCTCCTTATCTGATCGTCGGATGGTTCTGGTATATTGGAACTCTGGTACCTGTTATAGGGCTGGTTCAAAGCGGAACACACTCCATGGCGGACCGTTACACCTATATACCATTAATCGGACTCTTCATCATGATTACATGGAGAGTTTCCGATTTTTTGTCGAGTCGACGAGCAGGTCAAATCGTTCTTACAACATCGGCAACCATAGTGATATGCATTATTGTCATGTTCACCGGTTTTCAGATAAACCACTGGTATAATTCCGTTACTTTATTTCAACATACGCTGAAAGTAACGGACAATAATTCCGTGGCCCATGCCCAGTTGGGCCATGCTTTATCGATGACGGGCAAATATGATTTAGCAATGTTTCACTACAAACAATCGTTACGTTTATTTCCAAACCAGATGATTGTCTACAATAACCTTGGTAATATCTTGGCCAAATCGGGAAAGCCCGATGAGGCCATTTCTCAATATAAAAAAGCGATAACCATCGATCCGGATTATATTAATTCTTATATTCATTTAGGAATTCTGATGCTTTCCATGGACAAGCCCGACGATGCAATCGAAATTTTCAAAGGAGCTTTAAAAAGAAATCCCGATCATGGAAGCGCTAAAAAATATTTAGACATTGCTATGCAGTATAATGTCTCAAAAAAAACGAGCGATTAGTTGAACAGAGGATTTTCCGGCTTTTTAATTGCTGTTTTTGACGACATTTAGAAGGACAGACTTCAATTCATCAGGACTCTAATCATCTTTACGAATTTTATTGTAGAATGCTGTTTGCTCTTTCATGTATCCGGAGAATAACATTTCGCTTTCAACACTCCTGCCCTTTATGAGTTTAAAGAACTCTTCCTCATAATAGACCTTTCCTCTTGAATCGCTGCCTGTATCATAAAAAGCCGACAGAGAAGCGGCGTAGTATGGAGATTTTTCGAGGTTAAATAATTTGTGGAGATAATATTCTATTGAGGAGAGGTTTTTTTTCTGTGCGGCGGCTTTCAGCTTATTGTGATATTGTTTCTTATGAGTATTGAAAGCTCTAAAAAAATTTCGATAGGAAACAGCTTTATTGGGAACGTTGGCAGCCTCTGTGAAGTACGATTCCGATAATAAAAGCGCAAGGGAGCGTTTATTCCTGAACGAATCGGATAATTTCTCAAACTCCTCTTTATTATTGGTGTATACTGCAGACAGAGCGGCGTATTCAAGTATCCTTTCATTTTGAGAGTCCTTTAAATAAGTGAGAGAAGTTTTATAATCGTCTTCCAAAAAGGCTTTTAATCCTGTTAGCCTTTTTTTTGCGTTTTCATCGAATAAATTAGATATTGCTTCGGAAACATGAAGTTTATTAATGTCTGCCAAGTAAACCAGAAGGTCCTCGATTAAAGAGAATCTCACTTTTCCATTGGCCCTGGTTTTTATGAGTTCAAATAATATATCTCTGTACTTATAAAAATCCTCATCTATCAAATATGTTTGAGGGAGATATTCGGCCAGATCGTTTTTATAGATCGATATATATTGTCTTAAAAGGGACGAATACTTAAACTCCAGCATAATCTTGGCGAATCTCTTTATATTCATTGTATTAAAAGTCATAATATCCTTCTGACGAGCAGGTATGTGCATTTCCATGATAACGTTTTTTACCGTATTGCTTACTCCTGTTTGCTTTGCATAAGCCAACTTTCCGATACGGCCTTCAACGTACAAATTATTATCCGAATTAAAGGGAGAGGAATATCTGCTCGTTACTACATCGAGTATAGGCGATGAGAAACCAATCCATGACAAGATATCGGACTCATTCAGGTCGATCTGTTTAAATACCAGGTGATTTTCTTTATATTTTTCGAGAATTTTCGGGAAATCCAGTTTAAGGGGCTCCCTTGAGCCGATTAGCATAATCTCGGCAAAACGGTTATTTATAACCAGATGATGAGGGAAAACAGAAGAAAAAGCTTTTAGTATCGATGACAGCGCCTCCTCATCCATCCTGGCGAGGTTGAACCATTGAATAAATAACCCCTGCTCACTTAGATTATCTAAAGATATTTGCATAAACTCTTTGGTAAAGAGGTTGGCGGAACCGGTAAGCCATGCACGAGAGGGTTGAGAGACAATGGCATCGAATTTATTTTCGGAAATTAAACTGTTAAGATAGAGGTAATTCCTGCCATCTGCTATCTCCAGACGCACTCTTTTATCGTTCAAAGGATTGATCTCACTGTTTGGAGGATAGATGGTGTGTACAAGATCGACGATTTTTTTCTCATATTCAATAACTGTAATTTCCTCAAAATTATTTGCTTTTTCCAAAGACAGCAATGTTCCGCCTGCGCCAAGTCCGATTAAACAGGCATTCCGCAGATTGTCTCTTAAAAAAGAAGGGATTACACCCATCCATGTCTCTATTATACCGCCGGAAACATCTCCGTTCCTTTTGATAACAACGGCAGCTTCGGCGATACCGTTATTATATACTGAAAAACTTGCCTGATCTTTTGATTTTGTTATTGCCAAGGTAGAAATCGTATTCTCACCTTCCTGTACAACAGCGATACGTGACTTTATTAATTCCACTCGCTCAAGGAATTGCGCTCTACTGTCGGAATACCATATTGTCAGACCGGTGGCAAGTATTTTCTTAAGATCAAAGTTTACGTTCACTCTTGGCAGTAAACATAATAATACAAGCGAGGCAGCCAAAAGTTTCTTTTGCTTAAAGCTTATTGAAAGGATCAGTGCGATGATGACATTTGCTACAATCGTATAAAAATAGGCGAAATTCAATCCGAACGATTTATATAGAAGGTAGGGGGCTGCAAAGGAACCTAAGATATTCCCTGCCGTAGTAACGGCGTAGGCCATCGATGCGCCTGTATTGGGATTTTCACCGTTTTGCACCAGCAGCTCAACGGAAAAGGGAAATAAAAATCCATATAATAATGCAGGTAAAAACATGACAAGAAAACAGAAGACGAAACGTATATGTATGGCAGTAAGGGTCGCATCGGGGAAACTTTCGGAAATTAAATAATTCAGTTCCGGCGCAAGATAAGAGAGGGGATATGCCGTTAAAGCCGAGAGTCCTATAATGAGTTGAAATGAGATGTAGAGGTTGATTCCAAAAGCGGTTCCCCTGTTCCTCAGTAAATGATAAACCAATGAGCCGATGCCGATACCCAACAGAAAGGTGGTTAACATCATGGAAAAACCGTAGATTGTACCGCTTACAACAAGAATATTCAGTTTTGTCCATAAAATTTCGTAACAGATCGACGTTATACCCGAAAAAAGGAGTGCGCAATAAATTATATATACATTATAATTGCGCCTGGCAGGCATTTCCTTCTCCGATTTTTCGGGAATTGCTCCCTCTTTGTAGAGGGTTCTTTTATCTAATGCAAAGGAGAATAGAAAGATCAGAATGTTCAATGATGCAACGATAAATAAGGCGTTCAATCCAAAGGCGGGCAACAGATAAAATCCGGCAATGTAAGTTCCCAATGCTGCGCCCAGTGTATTTGCAAAATAGAGAGTGGCCGTTCCAAGCCCGGCCTTTTCCTTTTCCATATCAAACCCTCTGATGAGTAAAGGAAATGTCGCACCCATAAAAAAGGTTGGTATTATGAGAATGGAAAGAGCGGAGAAAAACTGAAACAGAGGAGCGCCTGCCGGGCCGAAATGAAATATCTTTACGAGAAAGGAATAGATGAATATTGTTTTATCAAAAAGAAAGAGAGAGAGTATGCCATATATCCCTATTGCCAATTCGAAAATACCGTAGACAAAGATGGGTCTTTTTACATGCTTACCGGCGAAAAAGAGAGCACCCAGAGCCATTCCGCCAAAAAAGGATGCAAGAATTATTGAAATGGCGCGATCCGTCCCGCCTAATGTGAGAATCAGTATCCTGGTCCATACAATTTCGTAAACCAACGATGTAAGACCGGATAAAACAAATAATATGGTTATGCATTTTTTTGTAAAATTGTCCATTTTTAGATACTTTTTCGATTAAACAGAAGCAATAAGTATTCGGAACCGGGTAAATTTATTTAAAATTTAAAATTAAGAAACAGATGTGAAATGCAAATTGTGAGTTCTCCCTATTATATTTGTTTTAACCACGGGGCACACGAAGGCCGTGTAGAAAGAATTTTGAGAAGCCGGTTTTTTTTGGTCAGGATATGACCATGGGCAGGAAAAACATTAAGGTTGAAGGCGTATTAATTTTACTTACATTTTAATATACGATAATACCATGATTAAAGAACTGCTTTGTATGCTTATTTAACTTTGCTTAATTTGAAAGGGCTGTTTAAGTTTTTTTCAGTAGTTTTTCCTATTATTGCAGTCAACCATGAAAGTCAAGTCTTCCTGTATTCTTTTGTCCGAGTTTGCAATGGCAGTCGCCCTAAAGCATGGAATTTGAGCGTTGCCGTCAAAATCTATATTATTCTCTATACATATACTAAAATTTAGTCCTCCAAGTGCAACACCATTTTTGTACTCGGGATTAAAACCAGGGAGCAGACCTTTTATTACATTAACATTATCCTGATTTTTTGCACATGTTCCTGTATTGGGAGGATAGAACCCGTTATCTGAAAAATACTCCTCTGCCAACAGACTGATAGACTCCAGATTCACCCTTGCCTCACTGTAGGTTGCATTTCTTGTAAAACCGATATAGGCGGGGATTGCGATTGCAGAGAGTATGCCTATTATTCCCATTACAATAATTAATTCAATAAGAGTAAAGCCTTTTTTTTTCGTCAATTTCGAATCGTTTATTGCATTCAGCATTTTTCACCTGCCAATTTTTTTATCGGTACAGTTTTTAAGCCGGAAAATAAAATTATTAAACGTCATAATAATCCTTACCTTAATAAAAAGACATCGAGGCGCCGAGGCGCCTCGATACTCTTTCATGATTATGAAAATGGAGATTATTCTCTACAAACCTGTTTTCTTGATAGTGGATCGGTGTGGTTCGCGTCGTCGTCCCATCCCTGAAAGATTGCACAATCAGCTGAAATCGAGACCTGAATAACACCTTCACCGGCAGCGGCGCCGGCGCCAGAATTAAAAAGAATACTGGAGTTCCAGGGTGAGGAAAAGCCTAAGCTGCTCTGGGCGCTGTACCACTGTACGGCAATATCGCTCACATTACTCCATTGCGTAATGATTGTGTGATCAGCAGTTGTAATGACACCGTCATAATTAACGTCGGCAGTATCGAGTTCTGCATTGTTACCGGTTGTCTGATACATATCCCATGTTGTAATCCAACCCTTTAATTCCTGATATGCTCCAAATGTACTTTCCTGAACGGACTTTAACTTCGCCTTTTGCTGCTGACCCAGATAGGCCGGGATCGCGATAGCGGACAAAATTCCTATAATAGCCAAAACCACAAGTAATTCGATCAGGGTAAAACCCTTTTCACTGTTTCTTAAATCACCTAATTTCTTTAACATTGTTTACCTCCTTAAATGTTGTGTTTGTCGTGAATTACATTACAATACATTATTACGATGTGTCAGATACATCTATTTTGATACTTAGTAAACAGCTATTCATTTTATTATAGCTGCGCCTACTTATCACCCCCCCCTTACTATATTAGAAATTACTCCAAAATATTTTAAAAAAGATTTGTTTTGGTTAATGAAACTGAATCTGTTAATGTTTTATATTTTAAAGCAATCTTCATGCCGGTGCGTTGTTGCTGTGATATCTTAATACGACCTTAAAAACAAGTGAGTTATTGTAAATAGAAATTGACAAATTTTTGCATAACATGACAATTGTTGTCAACCATCGGATTTAGTTTGAGATATCGTAACTATATTTTAGTTTTTAGGCTGAAGACTGAAGGCTGAAGTAAAAAAATCAAATGAATTTGGTGTGTTGATCAATAATAAGCTTTAAATTTTATCGATAACCTATGTTTTACCTGACAGTCTTCAGCCTTCAGTCTATACACCCAAGTAGTTACAAATTTTGTAGATATTCTTGTCTTTGCCTGATAGTTCTCAGCATTCAGTCTATCTGCCTGAGTAGTTACGAGATATTGAAATATATTAAGTTGTAAATCTTTTAGTTTTTTTGTTATGTTTGTAACAGTTAGCTCGATGCGCGAGTTCAGGTCTGAAGACATGACCGTCCTTCCGAAAGACGTTGACTTGATGCAGAGGAATTTCAGAATAATAACGAACCGTAGGACAGGCGTCTCGCCTGTCCTACGTACCGAAATTTCTTTATGGTAGCCCTAAACAGAAAAGCAAAAAATGTAACCATAAGGCTTTAGCCTGCGCGAACCGTTGGTTAGCCGAACCCGGGCGCAGGCTGAAGCCTGCGGCTACATTTATGAAGTCCGCCGGAGGCGTTATGTTTTTGCATCGGAATTTCAAAGAAATTCCCTTGAAGTCACCTCTCCCCCTTTAAAGGGGGAGAGGGAGTAAGAGAAAAGTCGCTGCCTGCGGCAGCTGACTTATGTAAATGTAATATATTCTAAATAATCGTAACTAAGGGGAGCTTTATGAAGGATATAAAAGTAGGAGTAATAGGTTGCGGGTATTGGGGGCCGAATTTGATAAGAAATCTGAACGAGAATCCCGATACGGATGTTGTATACGCCTGTGATCTTGATAAAGGCAAACTGGAACGAATTAAGCTCAGATATCCCAATATAGACACTTCAATGGATTATAAGGACCTTTTGAGAGACGACCGTATAGATGCAGTCGCAATCGCCACGCCTGTTTTTACACACTACGCCATTGCATACGAGGCAATCGAGAGAGGTAAACATGTGCTTATAGAGAAGCCCTTTACTTCGAATGTCAGGGAGGCTGAGTCCCTGGTGGATTTGGCTTCTCAAAAAGGTGTTATCCTGTTTGTTGACCACACCTATTTATATACGGGAGAGATAAAAAGGATTAAAGAGCTTGTGAATTCAGGCGATATTGGCGACTTGTACTACCTCGACGCCGTGAGGATCAATCTTGGGCTCTTTCAGCAGGATATAAATGTAATTTGGGATCTGGCCCCTCACGATATATCCATAATAGATCATATCTTCGGCGAAGACCCTGTAAGCGTTTCGGCAAACGGAACCTCTCACACATCCAGCGGAATAGAGGACGTAGCCTTCGTGACATTGAAGTTTCAAGGCAGCTTTATTGCTCATCTTCATATAAACTGGCTCTCTCCCGTTAAAATCAGAAAGATTATTTTAGGTGGAAGTAAAAAGATGGTTGTATTCGACGACCTCGATACAGGCAGTAAGCTAAAGATTTATGACAAAGGCATAATGTTTGCAAGAGTCAATGAGAAAGTTTCTTATACAAACAGGATTCAGTACCGGATCGGTGATATGCATGCTCCTCATATAGAGTCTGTGGAGGCTTTACAGGTAATGATCAGGCATTTTGCAGAGTGTGTAAAAAAGAAAAAGAGACCTCTCTCCGACGGTGTGGCGGGACTTCGAATCGTCAGAATACTGGAAGCAACGGAAAAATCGCTCAGAAAAGGCGGAATTAAAATCGATATATGAAAAATGTAATCTATAAAGGCGTTTCTATAGGTGATGGAACGGTTATTGAACCACCCTCTATAATCGGCAAACCGCCGAGAGGCTCGACTGATGGCGACCTTGAATTGATAATCGGCGAAAATTGTCACATCAGACCCTTTTCCACTATTTATTCGGGAACGAAAATTGGGGATAACCTTCAGACCGGCCACGGAATTTTTATAAGAGAAGATAATGTCCTTGGTCATAATGTAAGTATCGGCACGAATGCCGTGCTGGAGCATGGTAACAAAATAGGCGATTACAGTCGAGTGCACAGCGGTTGCTTTATGGAGTTGACAACGATTGGAAAATATGTTTTTGCAGGTCCGAACGTAACTTTTCTGGATGATCCCCACCCAATGTGTCCAAAATACAATGAGTGTATAGGTGGTCCCGTTGTCGAGGATTTTGCGAAGATCGGAGGTCACTCTACTATACTTCCGGGAGTAACAATCGGGAGTTACAGTCTCGTCGGGGCCGGGTCCGTTGTCACCTGCAACGTACCTTCCAAATGTGTGGTGTACGGTAATCCGGCCAGAGTTGCAAAAAACACGGATGACCTTGTATGTTGTACAGGCATGTATGACAAGCCTTATGATTGGCATCCATACAATGTAAAAGGTAAGAAAAATGCATAATATTCCATTTGTTGATTTAAAGGCCGGCTTCAAACCTGTAAAGGATGAAGTGCTGAGGGCTCTGGAATCCGTTTTTGACGAGATGAGCCTCAATAACGGGCCAAATCTTCGCAGTTTGGAACAGGAGTTTGCAAACTATTGCAATACCGGTTTTGCTGTAGCCGTTGCTTCAGGGACAGAGGCTTTGCATTTTGCTCTCCTTGCCTGCGGGGTAAAACCCGGTGACGAGGTGATCACTACGCCAAATACTTTTTTCGCCACTGTAGAAGCGATTGTTCACAGTGGCGCACGCCCTGTATTTGTCGATATCGATCTTAATACATATACCATGGATCCAAATCTCCTGGCAAGCAGGATTTCCTCGAAAACAAAAGTGATCATACCTGTCCATATGTATGGACAAACTGCCGGTATGTCACATATTAAAGAAACAGCCGGGGAAAGTGGCATTCACGTAATAGAAGACGCATGTCAGGCCCATGGCGCCTTGTATAACGAAAAAAAGGCCGGATCAATGGCAAAGGCGGGATGCTTTAGTTTTTACTTTACAAAAAACCTGGGCGCCTATGGCGAAGGCGGTATTGTAACGACAAGTAATGAAGAGATTGCGAATAAAATCATGCTCTATCGTAATCATGGCCATACATCCAAATTTGAACATCATGTTTCCGGTTTTAACGGTCGGATGGACGAATTGCAGGCCGCCATATTGAGGATAAAGCTGAAAAGGCTGGAGGACTACAATAACAGCAGGAGAGAACTGGCGGACAATTACAATGCCCTCCTTAAAAATACACCCCTTATCCTGCCGTCGGAAAGTAAAGGAAGGCGTCATGTCTATCACCTTTATGTGGTACGTCACAGAATGAGAGATTCCCTTATGGAGCATCTCAACAAAAACGGAATAGGCACGGGCATACATTACAAAATCCCTGCTCACTTGCAGGAGGCTGTTAAGCATTTAGGCTATAAAAAAGGTGATTATCCCGTTACCGAGACAGCAGCTTCCGAGATTCTTTCCCTGCCTATGTACCCGGAACTTACAACCTCTGACCAGGAATATATTGCAGAGAAAATCAAGGAGTTTTTTAATTGAAAATCAAAGGGAAAAAGATATTGGTAACAGGCGGCGCCGGTTTTATCGGGAGCAATCTCGTCGATGAACTTGCAGGAAATAACCATGTTGTTATCGTGGACAACTTCTCTTCCGGAAAGAGAGAAAATATAGCTCACCACGAAGACAATGAAAACGTGGAGATCATAACGGGAGATATAAGGGACAGGGAATTAATGAAAGAGGTTTCCGCAAATGTGGATATTATTTTTCATTTGGCCGTACAGTGCCTGAGAGTTTCAATTAAGGATCCCGAGATCAACCATGAGGTCAATGCAACGGGAACTCTCAATCTTTGCATGGCGGCGCTTGAAAATAATATATCGAAATTTGTTTATGTCTCCTCGTCGGAAGTCTACGGCACGGCGAAATATGCGCCAATGGACGAAGAGCATCCCTGTGATCCCATAACCGTGTATGGCGCCAGTAAACTTGCCGGCGAACTCTATGCCATGGCTTACTACAGGACATACGGACTTAATTCCATAATCGTCAGACCTTTTAACACATATGGAATGAGAGAGCATTTCAGTGGTAAACATGGCGAGGTGATACCAAGATTCGTTTTACGAGTACTAAACGAAAAGCCTCCTGTCATTTTTGGAGATGGCGCACAAACCAGAGACTTTACATACGTTACTGATACGGTGGAAGGTATTATTCGCGCTTCCCAATGTGACGATTTGATCGGTCAGACTGTAAACATTGCAAAGGGGGAAGAGATTAGTATTAATAAAATCGCTGAGCTCATTATAGAAAAACTTGATAAACCTCACATAACGCCACTGTACGAGAAACCGAGACCAGGGGATGTCATGCGTCACTCCGCTTCTGTTGCGAAAGCCGAGAAGACCCTTTCATTTAAAGCAGAGACCGACATCGAGAGGGGAATCGAAAAATACATAGAGTGGTTTTTGTCCTGTGGTTTCGATATTAAAAAACTCTCTGTAGAGGAGCCTGTTTTCAACTGGTAATATATCTGTTATGATTCCGGTAGCGAAACCATATCTTGGAGAGGATGAAAAAAATGCGCTCTCAAAAGTCATTGACAGCGGGTGGGTCACCCAAGGTCCAAAGGTCAGGGAATTTGAAGAGATTTTCGCCGAATATACAGGATCGGGATATGCCATTGCAACGACGTCATGCACAACCGCTCTCCATGCCTCTTTGCTTGTATCTTCTATCGGCCCCGGAGATGAAGTAATCGTCCCCTCCCTCTCTTTTATCGCCACGGCAAACGCAGTCCTTCACTCCGGCGCGACGCCGGTGTTTGTTGACATAGACCCGGAAACGTGTAATATGGCCCCCTGGAAAATTGAAGAGGCAATTACAGAAAAGACCAAAGCTGTCATGCCTGCTCATCAAATGGGACTTCCTGCTGAAATGGATGAAATCAATGCCGTTGCACAAGGACAGGGCCTTACTGTCATTGAAGATGCGGCATGCGCTCTGGGTTCGGAATACAGGGGGAAGAGAGTGGGAGGAGAGGGAAATCTCACCTGCTTCAGCTTTCACCCCAGAAAAATAATAACAACCGGAGAAGGCGGTATGATTACAACTAACTCGTCTGAAATCGCCGGCAAATTAAGACGACTCAGGCACCATGGGATGTCCCTATCGGACCTGGACAGGCATAAATCCGGCAAAGTCATGATAGAAACATACGATGAGACAGGTTATAACTACAGGATGAGCGATGTGCATGCCGCCATAGGGATCGAACAGATGAAAAAACTCCCTGAGATCATCGAAAAAAGGCGGAAAATTGCTTTTCAATACAATGAGGCCTTTCAAAAAATAAAGTGTTTAAGGATACCGAATGTCCCGCCCCATATCTTTCATAATTATCAATCATACTGGATTGAAATGCTTGATGATTCTCCTTTGGGAAGCATTGAGGTTATGCAAAGGCTTCTTGAAAAAGGAGTCTCAACGAGAAGGGGCATAATGGCCATCCATAAAGAGGCCTGCTATAGCGGTTATAATAATCATCTGCCCGAAACCGAGAGAATAGCGAACCATACGATTTTGCTTCCAATATTTTTTTCAATGACCAATGATGAAGTACAGTATGTTATAGACGGAATAAACGCTCTTTTCTCTTACTAATAAAATGATTACATGGAACAACTCAATCAAGATTTTATTAACCTCGCTTTTTTTTATTTATCTCTTTACCATTAATCTTTATCCCCTCTATTACGATACCGATACAGACACATACTGGCACATAAAAACAGGGGAAGTAATTTTTAATGAGCGAGGCATCCCCGAGAAAGACCCTTTTAATTTCACACCAACAGATCCGGTAAGAGAGCGTTTTCTATTGTCCTCTTACTGGCTTGCCGATCTGATACTCTATTTATTTTACAAAACCGGAGGTTTGTCAGGTGTCGTTATTTTAAGATCACTGATGATTTGTTTAACGATTCTCTTTGTGCATCTTAGTATTCTTAAAAGAGGTTACATTCTTTCCATCATTTTCCCACTGCTACTTTACGAAGTTATACGGTTTCATCCTCCAAAGCCTGCCTTGTTCTCTTTTTTATTAATTTCGGCGATGATCTTTTTTATGGAAAAATACAGAAGGGAGGGCCAAAATATCTGTGGGATATGTATATTTATGGTGATGCTGTTGTGGGCCAATATACACGGAACATATATAATCGGAGTCGCTCTTCTGATCGTGTACCTTGTGTCTGCTTTTATAACACACTTACGGTCCCGCAGAGAAGAAGCCTTTTTATCGGTAAAATCGTTCAGAACAATGACGTTTACAGCAACAGCAGGTATTTTCGCTACTTTTCTGACTCCATCGGGAATAAGTTCCTATCTTGTATCGGCAAACTTATATATGGACAAGACACAACAACTGATGGCGGACAAGATAATCGCTCACTGGAGTTTCTTAAAATATATAAAAAATATTCACGATCCCTCTGTTGTGTTGGTTGTTTTTTTAATCCTTCTCATTTTGACATTCACACTGCTGAATCTAAAAAAAAAACGAGCCGGAGTTACGGATGTTTTGTTAATATTTTCCCTCTTGGTAATGGTTTTCGGCGCCGTAAGAATGGCTCCCTATTTATTAATCACCGGTATGATAGTGAGCATGGGGAAGGAGATATCTAATGATACATCCGTTAAATCGGGTAACAGAGTCGAATTCATCTTTTTGTTTTTTTTACTTCTTGTCGTTGTTGTGTCTTTTTATGTCAGGTTTCCGGCCAGGCACTTTGGAAAACTAAGCGAATCGTTGACTACAAATGTTAAGATCAGCGAATTTTTACTTGAAAACAGATTAAAGGGCAATATGCTTAATCAGGCGCCTATGGGTAACCTCTTTATTCTTAAGCTGTTTCCCGAATATAAAGTTTTTCACAGTACAAGACACCTGAATATGAATGTTTACAAAGATTCGTACGATATGTTTAACGGGAAAGTCAATAAAGACGATAATGCAACTCAAACCTATATGAATAATTTCTATTTCTATATGAAAATTTTAAACAAGAGCGTTTCGGGAGATTTCAGAAACGATTACTGGTACAAACTGCTCGATAAATATGAGATAGACTTCATCGTCGGAAGGGTGACGGACCCGATGAGCGGGAGCATGTACCCTCTCTTTTTGAAGCTGATGTACTACGATAAATGGAAACCCATATACAGAGACGGCAACTCTGTTATTCTGGTCCGAGATAACGAAAAGAACGATGAAATTCTAAAAAAAAGGCCGACACTTGACGGTTTGTCGATATTCTCCGAGATTATTCAGGAGAATCGTTTTATTTTTACCGGCAGTTCACAGGAGGCCCTCTCATTCGCCTTTGCAATGAAAGGGAAATTCAAGGAAGCTAAGAAATTGGCGGAAAGCGCTTATACTTTAAACAATAAAAGCTATCTTGCAAAGGCAGTCCTGATGTATATAGACACACATAATAACGAAGCGGGATCGATAGAATAAAGTCTCCTCTCCCCCTTCAAAGGGGAGAAGGGGCAAGAGAAAAGTCGCTGATTTGGGAGCTTACTTAAGAATTACACCAACAAAGCCTCATAGGAGTCATTCCTGTGAAAACCGGAATCCGAAAACTGCAATTAAATCCAGCTTGGTTTCTGTCAGAGGAAGTTAGAATGAGAAGCAATAATAACGACATGACTATCGACAACAAACTTTTAAAGACATTATTAACGTTCCTTCTGTTTATTTACATATTTATCGTAAGCCTCTCTCCTCTTTATTTCGGTTTTGATACGGATGTGTATTGGCATATCAAGACAGGGGAGATAATTTTTAACGAACGTAGTATTCCCCAATCCGACCCTTTTGCCTATACGCCTAAAGAACCTTTGAGAGAAAAATTTTTAATGTCTTCCTACTGGCTTGCAGACCTCGTCCTTTATCTCTTTTATAAAGTCGGAGATTTTACCGGCGTCGTAACGTTAAGAGCCCTTATTGTCTCCGTAACCGCTCTCTTTGTATACCTTACTATTATCAAAAGGGGATACTTACTCACAGTTCCTGTATTGCTTTTGCTCGTCGAGAGCATAAGAGCACAGTCTCCGAAGCCCAATCTCTTTTCCTATGCATTAATCGCTGCAATGATTTATTTCATGGAACAATATCGGTCCCAACGAAAAGGGAGGTATCAAATATTTGTTGCCATTGTCATGCTGCTATGGGCAAATATGCACGGTACATACATAGTGGGAGTCGGACTGCTGGCAGTGTATATCTTCTCTGCTTTATTGAGCGGTTTGTGGACATGGAAAAGGGAGTCCGCCGGTTCTTTCTTTTCATTAAAGATTTTTGACATATCTCTTATCCTTACTGCGGCTGCAGCGATAGTGATTACCTTATTTACTCCCTCAGGGATTCAGGCTTATCTTGTCTCTGCAAAACTCTATGCCAACCCCACTCACCATGAGATGGCAGGGCTTGTCGCCGCTCACAGGAGTTTTTTTGAATTTATAGGCGACTCCCGTTATCGAGATTGGTCTGTGGTAATACTCTGTTTTTTTTCTGCTCTAATCTTTATATTTTCATTCCTTAATGTAACAAGAAAGAAGGCCGGCCTGACAGAGGCACTGTTGGTCGTCTCTCTTATAATATTGCTTCTTAGCGCCGTGAGAATGAAATACTTCTTTATAATTGCAGGAATAATGGTGAGTGCAGGTAAAGAAAGGTATCATATGATTTCATTTAAAACAGGAAAGCCTCTCAATAACCTGGTTTTAACGTTTCTGTCGATTTTAATTGTCTCTCTGCTGTATTATAACTTCCCTGCAAGACATCCTGGGGATATGAGGGAAACTTTAAGTACGAATTTGAGGGTCAGCAAGTTTTTGCTTCAAAATAAGATAAAGGGAAATATGCTGAATCCGGCGAATATGGGTAATCTCTTTATATTAAAACTCTTCCCCGATTACAAGGTTTTCTTCAGTACGAGATATATGAATATGAATGTGAATAAGGACGCCCTGGATTTATTTACCGCCACATCGGAAAAGGACAACGAACAACGCTCTTTTATGAATAATTACTTTTTTTTCCTCCAAATGCTAAATAAGCGTGTTGACCAGGATTTCACAAAGGAGTACTGGTATAACCTGATCGATAAATACGAGATAGACTTTATTGTAGGAAGAATCACAAATCCGATAAACGGGATGATTTATCCGCTCTTTTTAAAATTAATGTACAACGACAACTGGAAGCTTATCTATGTAGACGGTAATTCGGTTATTATGTTAAAGGACAACGGCATGAATAACGAGATATTGGAGAAATATCCTCCTCTCGACTTATCCGAGATGTTTTCTCAGATTATAAAAGAAAATCAATACCGTTCCACTGATTTTTCCCATGAATCCCTATCGTTCGCATTTGCGATGAAGGGGGAATATAAAATGGCGGAGAATTTTGCAAAAAGCGCCCTGGAGAGTAACAGTATGAGACATATAGCAAAGGCAGTACTCATTTATATCGATTTAATTAATAACAAATGACTATTCAGTCAGGATTACAGGATAAACACTTTTGATCCTCCTGAACACCACAAAGCATGAAAATAGTTAGAAGTAGCAGTGATGTCCTGCCAAAACAAGGTGGTGTCTGAGTTTACGAGTTTCAGCTTGTTTTGGCAGGACATTGCTGCTGCTTCCGGTACGCATTAGTCTATTTCGGGATAAACAATAATGAACCTTACAAAGACAGCTCCAAAGAAACAAAATGACAGTCGATAACAGAATATTAAAGATATTATTAACTTCCCTTCTGTTTATTTACGTACTTCTGGTAAGCCTTTCACCTCTTTATACGGATTACGATACAGATGTGTATTGGCATATAAAGACAGGGGAGGTAATATTTAAGGAACGAAGTATTCCCCAATCCGACCCTTTCGCCTACACAGCCAAAGACCCCCTGAGAGAAAAATTTTTAATGTCTTCCTACTGGCTTGCAGACCTTGTTCTTTATCTCTTTTATAAAGTCGGAGATTTTACCGGCGTCGTAGCGTTGAGGGCACTTATTATCTCCACGACCATGCTATTTATATATCTTTCCATTATCAAAAGGGGATACTTACTCACCATCCCGGTACTGCTTTTGCTCCTTGAAACTATGAAGTCTCAGTCTCCGAAACCGAATCTCTTTTCATATGCATTAATAGCTGCAATGATTTTTTTTATGGAGCGATATCGGTCCGAACGAAAAAGAGAGTCTCAAATATCTCTCGTTATTGTGATGCTTTTATGGGCGAATATTCACGGTACATACATAGTGGGAGTAGGACTTCTGATCGTGTATATCGGATCGGCTTTATTAAGCAGTTTGTGGTCACAGGTGAGAGTGACAGGTGGTTCTTCAGCTTCACCTGTGAGGATAGACAAAGGTCTGTTTTTTACAGCTGTCACTGCTATAGCTGCTACCTTAATTACTCCGTCAGGAATTCAGGCATATGTAGTTTCTGCAACACTTTATGCAGACCCGCTTCATCATGAGATGATTACAACCCTGATAGCAGCTCACAGGAACTTTTTTGAATTTATTAGCGTTTATCGTTATAGCGATCTGTCTCTCGTTATATTTTGTTTTTTTTGTGCTCTAATATTAATATTTTCATTTCTTAATATCACAAGAAAGAAAAGTGGTCTGACAGAGATACTACTGATCATCTCTCTTACGGTGTTGCTTTTAAGTGCTGCAAGAATGCTTTCTTTTTTTATAATCGCCGGACTAATGCTGAGTATGGGTAAGGAAAGATACAATATGATTTCATTGAAGTCAGGTAAAAACCTTGATCCCATGGTATTATCTTTTTTGTCGATTCTCATTTTCTCTTTATTATACTTTAACTTCTCTGCAAGGCATCCCGGGGATATGAAAGAAACTTTAAGCACAAATTTAAGAGTCAGCAGATTTCTGCATGAGAATAAGATAGAAGGAAATATGCTGAATTTGGCCGGCATGGGTAACCTCTTTATATTAAAACTCTTTCCTGATTACAAGGTTTTTTTTAGTACAAGATACATGAACATGAATGTTAGTAAGGACGCCCTAGATATGTTTATGGCCACATCGAAAAAGGATGATGAACACAACTCCTTTTTGAATAACTACTTTTTTTACACGCAGATGTTAAATAAGCATGTTACGCAGGACTTAACAAAGGAGTACTGGTATAATTTAATGGATAAATATGATATAGATTTTATTGTAGGAAGAATTACCGAACCCTCAAATGGTATGCTTTATACACTTTTTTTAAAGCTAATGTATGATGACAAATGGAAGCTTATCTATGCAGACGGTAACTCTGTCATTATGTTAAAAGATAACGGCAGGAATGAAGAGATTTTAAAGAAATTTCCTCCCCTCGACTTATCTGCTGTATTTGTCGAGATTATAAGGGAAAATCAATACAGTTACACCGATTTTTCTCATGAATCTCTATCCTTTGCATTTGCAATGAAAGGAGAATACAAAATGGCAGAGGAATTTGCAAAAAGCGCCCTTAAAAGTAACAGCATGAGACATATAGCAAGGGCGGTGCTCTCTTATATCGATTTCATAAAGAATAAAGAGGAATCCAAATAACGAAATGGTAACCGATAACAAAATATTAAAGATATCATTAACTTCCCTTCTGTTTATTTATGTTTTTCTGGTAAATCTTTCGCCTCTTTATACAGATTACGATACAGATGTGTACTGGCATATAAAGACAGGAGAGATAATATTCAATGAGCGAAGTATTCCTCAATCCGACCCTTTCGCCTACACGCCCAAAGATCCCCTTAGAGAACAATTTTTAATGTCTTCCTATTGGCTTGCAGACCTTGTCCTTTATCTCTTTTATAAAGTTGGAGATTTTGCCGGCGTTGTAACGTTACGGTCGATTATTATTTCCATAACCATTCTTTTTATATATCTCTCTATTATGAAAAGGGGATATTGGCTCACGATTCCTGTATTGCTTTTATTCACCGAGACCATAAGATCGCAGTCACCAAAGCCGGCCCTCTTTTCATATGCATTAATTGCCGGTATGATTTATTTTATGGAGCAATACCGGTTCGAACGAAAGAGACGGCACCAAGTATCTCTTGTTTTTATAATGTTGTTGTGGGCGAACATGCACGGCACATATATAGTGGGTGTGGGACTTCTGACAGTGTATATCGGGTCGGCTTTACTAAAGGGTTTGTGGGTCTGGAAAAGGGAGTCCCACAGTTCTTCTCCTTTACCAAAAATATTTGACAGAGGTCTGATCCTTACTGCCGGTGCGGCTATGGCTATTACCCTACTCACTCCCTCGGGAATTCAGTCCTATTTGGTCTCTGCAAAGCTTTATACCGATCCTGCTCATCATAAAATGGCGAGACTTGTCGTCGCTCATTGGAATTTTTTCGATTTTATCAGTGACTACCCTTTCAGCGATCTCTCGTTGGCAATATTCTGTTTTTTTTGCGCCCTGATATTAATATTTTCATTTCTCAACGTGACGAGAAAAAGGGCCGGGTTGACAGAGACATTGCTGATCCTCTCCCTTTTGGTGTTGCTTTTTAGCGCCATACGAATGTCTTCTTTTTTTATTATCGCAGGATTAATGCTGAGTATGGGCGTCGGGAAGTATAACATGGTTTCATTTAAAACGGGAAAGCGCCTCAATGCCGTGGTCCTATCATTTTTGGCTGTGATAATTGTTTCTCTGCTATACTATAACTTCCCTGCAAGACATCCCGGAGATATGAGGGAAACAGTAACTTCAAATTTAGAAGTCAGTAAATTTCTTCTTGAAAATAAGATAAAGGGAAATATGCTGAATTTTGCTTATATGGGTAATTTTTTTATATTAAAACTCTTCCCCGATTATAAGGTTTTCTTCAGCACCAGATACTTGAACATGGATGTTAACAAGGACGCTCTGGATATGTTTCATGCCAAATCGGAGAAAGACAATGAACATCGATCTTTTATAAATAACTACTTTTTTTTCCTCCAAATGTTAAATAAACATGTTGAGCAGGACTTCACAAAAGAGTACTGGTATGGTCTGATGGATAAGTATGAGATAGATTTTGTTGTGGGAAGGACTACCGATCCGCTAAACGGCATGCTATTTCCTCTCTTCTTTAAGCTGATGCACGACAAAAACTGGAAACTCATTTATGCTGACGGGAGTTCGGTAATTATATTAAAAGACAACGGCAGGAATGATGAGATATTGAAAAAATTCCGACCTCTCCCATTATCTGCGATTTTTCCCCAGATTATTATGGAAAACCGTTCCATTGTTACCGAGTACTCTCATGAATCCATGTCCTTTGCATTTGCAATGAAGGGAGATTTTAAGAGAGCTGAAGATTTTGCAAAAAGCGCCTATGAAAGCAACAGTAATTGTTTTTTAGCAAGAGCAGTGCTTATATATACCGGTTTAATGAAGAATAAGGAGAGCATTCAATAAAGAGTGTTTTCTGCTCATACTTTTTTAGAGATGTTTTATGCTAAAACAATTTTATAAAGCATTAGAGAAACCCACTGTCTATGATTTAGTACAGAAGGTGCTCGGCCAAACCAGGCTTCTTAATCATATTAAAGAATTAATTTCAAAAGAGCTTCTCGGTTCAAATTATTTATCTGTCGTTGACATCGGTTGTGGTACAGGTATTTTAAAGGATTGCTTTCTAAGAGAAAACTATATGGGGATCGACATAAATGAAAAATATCTGCAAGGCAAAGGGGGACGTTTTATAGCAGCCGATTCCAGAGAACTTCCTTTTCAATCGGAAGTATTCGATATTGTATGTACTCTTGGCGTACTTCATCATTTGAACGACAGAAGCTGTCAGGCGATGTTATATGAAATGCACAGGGTATGTAAAGAAGGCGGATTAATTTTCATTATCGACGGCCTGATACCTTCAAGTAAGTTAAATGTTCCTGGATATCTCATAGCCAGACTTGACAGAGGCGGATTCAAGATCGAATTTAAAAAATTTCGACAAATGATCGGCCAGGCATATTCAAATAATGAATCTATAAAGCACAATCTTTTTCGAATATTTCCCAATGAGTATGTGTTTACAAAAGTAGTAAAAGAGAAGGATTAGAAATGGAAAAAATAATAAAAAGTTTTTTTGGTAATCGGGAAATCCGGGAAGATCCCGATTTTGTTCAGGGATTTGCAGAATATCTGACAGACAATTTTTCGCAGGAAGAGAGAATCGATATTTACGGGCAATTCAAGAGTAGCGATACAAAATTTCACAGTCTTATGCGGCGTATCGTTATAAAAGCGATCTTCAAAAAAACGGGAACCGATGTAATCGTTCATTCAGGATTCTCCTTTGCATACCCCGAGACGATTGAGCTTGGTAATGGCGTATTTATTGGTCAAAACAGCTCTATCTTTGGTCGCATTGAGGGCTCCTGCAAGATAGGAAATAGAGTTTGGATCGGTCCTTACAGCTTTTTAGACGCCAGGGATTTGGTCATAGAAGACTTTGTGGGATGGGGACCGGGGGCGAAAGTTTTAGGGTCGGAGCATGGGGCATACCCTGTGGATATACCGGTAATACAAACCGATCTTCAAATCAAACCTGTCAGGATCGGTCGTGGCTGCGATATAGGGATGAATGCCGTTATTTTACCCGGTATTACGATTGGAGAAGGGGCTATTGTAGGGGCAGGCGCCGTTGTAACGAGAGATGTCGAACCTTATACAGTCGTTTCCGGCGTCCCCGCCAAATTCATGAAAAAACGATAGGAGGCGCTTTTGGCTTTAATTTCAATAATCATACCTGTTTATAATGAAGAAGACAACCTGTTACTGATTCATGAGCGATTAAGTAATGCTTTAAAAAACGTGACCCATAATTATGAGATTATCTTTGTAGACGACTGCTCTGTTGACAGCTCTTTTCAAATCTTAAAGGATATTTCTATTGTTGATAATCAAATCAGGGTAATACGGTTTTCAAGAAATTTCGGCAGCCATGCAGGTTGTCTGGCAGGTCTTATGAACGCAAATGGAGATGCCTGCGCTTTTCTCTCGGCCGATATGCAGGATCCGCCTGAAATGATACCCCGATTTATAGAGAAGTGGGAAGAGGGGTATGAGATCGTCATGGGTCATCGGGAGGTCGAAAAGGGGACCATTAATTCTCTGTCAAAGCTTTATTACATGCTTGTAAGAAAATTCGCACTGAAAAATATGCCGGAGACAGGAACCGATGTTTTTCTTGTCGACAGGAAAGTGATTGAAGCAATTACGGAAATGAGGGAAAAGCATACTTCCATCTTTGGTTTACTGTTATGGAGCGGATTCAATCAGACCTTTTTGCCCTATGAAAGACAGCAGAGACAAAAGGGAGTTACGAAATGGACTCTGGGAAAAAAAGTAAAGCTCTTTGTAGATACCTTTGTATCTTTCTCCTTCTTTCCAATAAGGCTTATTTCCTATACAGGCGTGATATTCGCTGTTTTAGGTTTTATATATGCCGCCGTTATAATAGCGAACAGGCTTTTTTTCTCGAAAATAATCGAAGGCTGGGCCTCCCTCATGGTTGTGCTGCTCGTTGTTTCCGGTATTCAGATGTTGATGCTTGGCGTGCTGGGTGAGTATTTATGGCGCAGTTT
The DNA here is from genome assembly GCA_029001845.1 of Candidatus Magnetocorallium paracelense. Taxonomy (GTDB): domain Bacteria; phylum Nitrospirota; class Thermodesulfovibrionia; order Thermodesulfovibrionales; family Magnetobacteriaceae; genus Magnetocorallium; species Magnetocorallium paracelense. Next base: position 144,751 of record JAREWP010000075.1, read on the forward strand.
CGATGAGTCAAGAAACAGACCTCCCTTTATTGTCTCCGAGAAAATTGGCTTTGATAAAGAAATTACAATAAAATGATATTTTTTCGCGGATATCTTAACGTTTTCCTTACCTCTCTCCTTTTTCTTTACGCTTTTATCGCCTCTCTGTATCCGGTTTACTACAACGCCGATACAGATCTTTTCTGGCATATAAAGAGCGGAGAAGTAATATTTAAAAACATTAAAATACCTGAAGCCGATTCTTTCGCTTATACACCCAAAGATTCTGTGAGAGAACAATTCATCCTGAACTCATACTGGCTCTCCCAAATAATACTCTATTTGTTTTACAAATCAGGCCATTTTACGGGAATTGTCCTGTTAAGGGCCTTGGCAATATTGTCGGCGCTATTTTTTATATACTCAAGTATCCTCAGGAGAGGATTTTTAACCTCCATTGTGTTATCTCTTCTTTTCCTGGAGATTTTCAGAGGTTCCTCTGTAAAACCCAACCTCTTTTCCTATCCTCTTTTGGCTGCCTTACTTTATTTTATGGAAAAATACAGAAATGCCCCTGACAAGAGATATGGAATATTCGTTTTTCTAATCATGATGCTGTGGGCGAATATGCATGGCTCTTATATTATAGGAACGGCTGTACTATTTATTTATCTTTTATCGGCTGCTGCGGTTTTTATTTTGAAAAGGAAAAACCCTGCCGATGTTTCAGATAATTCAGAGTTTTTAGATGAGAAAAAAAGAGCATTGGCCATTATTAAAACTTCGGTTATTGCGGTGCTCGCTACTTTGATAACTCCGTCGGGAATAAGCACCTATCTGGTCACTTTGAAACTCTATACCGACCCGACCCATAATTGGATTCTCTCCCATGTATTAAGCCACAACAATATTCTTGATTTTGCAAGACATATTACCGAAACTAATGACACGACATTTCTGTTGAGTCTTATTGTGAGCGCCTTTGTTCTTATTTGCACAGTGTTCAATATTACCAGAAAAAGAGCAGGGGGAACGGAAACACTGATTGTCCTGTTTCTTCTGATACTGGCTGTCGATTCAGTGCGAATGATAAGTTTTTTTTTAATAGCAGGATTAATCCTGAGTGTAGGAAAAGATAGATACAATATGTTTCCCCAAACTATTTACGGAAAGCTTGCACCCGCTTTTTTAATTATGCTGTTAATTGTCCTCTCTTTCCTTCTGTACAAGAGGTTTCCTGTGACGCAACCGGGAGAGATATTGGAAACGAGACTGATAAATTTAGGAGTGAGCGATTTTTTGGCTGAAAACGGAATTAAAGGTAATATGCTGAATCAAAGCAGCACGGGTAACACATTCATATTAAAACTTACTCCCCAATATAAGGTCTTTACGAGCACACGTTTTTTAAACTATGAGGTGTACAAAGATTCATTGCATATGTTTGGCGCGAACATTTCTGAAAACGACGCATTATACAACAGAAAACAACGGATTGGCTTTTACCTGAAAATGCTGAAGGGAGATGTCAATGGCGACTTTAACGGGGAATATTGGCATTCTCTTTTGGAGTCATATGAAATAGACTTTATTGTCGGTAGTGTTACGCAGCCGGGCAGCGGAGAAATTTATTTTCTTTTTTTAAAGCTTATTTACGATGAAAGGTGGGTTTTTGTCTATCGTGATGGAAACTCTGTTGTTTTTGTGAAGGATAACGGGAAAAATGAAGTTTTTCTCGGAAGAAATCCTCCTCTTGACAAATCGGCCATATTCGATGAGATTATTATGGAAAACAGCTCCATTCATACCACCACCTCGCTGGAAGCCGGTGCTTTTGCATATGCTATGAAGGGGAATTACGACAAAGCCGAAATAATTTTGGAAAGAATTATAGATATTAATAAGAAAAGACTACTTTCCCATCTAATCCTTTCTTTTGTTTTACAAAGCAAGGGGGTTGACATAACTCCTGACAATTAATCAAAGTAAATTTTTAACTCAACAGAGTCTCTTTATAAATGATTTTTTTACTAGTTAAGCGATAACCGGTTCAGAGGTTAAAAAATGAAAACAGACAAATATGACTCATTAAGTATTATAATCCCTGTATTTAACAGTCAAAGTACACTTACCGAACTAATTGAGAAACTCGATAGATTACTTAAAGCGATATCCTTTAATTATGAAATAATTCTTGTAAACGACTGCAGTCGTGATTCCAGTTATCAACTTATCGTCGAACTGGCAAGACGTTATAAGTCTGTCAAAGGAATCGATCTTATGCGTAATTATGGTCAGCATAATGCCATACTTTGTGGTATACGGGCGGCCAGAAATAAAATAATCGTAACTCTTGACGATGACCTGCAAAATCCGCCTGAGGAAATCCCTAAGCTTTTGGAGCGATTATCAGAAGGATTTGATGTCGTCTACGGGACTCCTCAGAACGAGCAGCATGGCTTTTGGCGTGATTTGGCGTCAAAAATTACAAAAATAGTTTTACAAAATGCAATGGGGGCGGATGTTGCAAGACAAATAAGCGCATTCAGAGCTTTTAAAACAGAACTTAGGGATGCCTTTACCAATTATAGAGGTTTATTCGTTTCAATCGATGTTTTACTGACATGGGGAACAACCCGCTTTTCGTCTGTTACGGTGAGACATGACAGAAGAACTTCAGGATTTTCAAACTATACTGTAAGTAAATTAATAAACCATGCCCTTAATATGATTACAGGTTTCAGCACTCTGCCGTTACGAATTGCCGGATTAATAGGTTTTATATTTACCCTTTTTGGGGTATGTGTGTTAGGCTATGTAATTATAAGATATTTAATTCAAGGAAGTGTTGTTCCCGGTTTTCCTTTTTTGGCTTCTATTATTGCGATTTTTTCAGGTGCTCAGTTATTCGCCTTGGGGATAATTGGAGAGTACTTGGCTCGCATGCACTACCGTTCTATGGATCATCCCTCATATGCAATCCGTTCAGCGACATTTCATGTGAAAGAGGGTTGAATATGCTGAATAATCGTTGCTATTACTTTGAATGGAATTCGGATTTTCTACAATTGCCAAGGCATATCTGGAGACAGACATATGATTTCATATAGAGTTCCTTTTAATAAACCATTTTTTATTGAAAAAAGTTTCCAATATATTAGAGATGCAATGGAAAAGGGTAATATCTCAGGAAATGGAATATATACTTTGAAATGTCACAGTTTATTAAAACAATTATTTGGAATTAGAAAAGCAATGCTAACGACCTCCTGTACTCATGCATTGGAAATGTGCGCTTTACTCCTGGATGTACAGCCTGGAGACGAAGTTATTGTTCCTTCTTTTACATTTGTATCGACCATAAACGCCTTTGTCTTGCGAGGAGCAAAACCGGTATTCATAGATGTACGAAGTGATACATTAAATATGAACGAGAGGTTGTTGGAGAGACTGATTAACTCTCGTACAAAAGCGATCGTGCCTGTACATTATGCCGGAGTCGGGTGTGAAATGGATGTTATTTCCAGTATTGCGGCAAGCCATAATATTCCTGTTGTAGAGGATAATGCCCAAGGAATATTTGGAAAATACAGAGAGAATTTTCTTGGTACATTTGGGTGTCTCTCAACCCATAGTTTTCACGAAACGAAAAATTTTTCTTGCGGTGAAGGAGGAGCTTTATTTATCAACGATCCTCAATATATTGAACGTGCAGAAATATTATGGGAAAAAGGTACAAACCGCAATCGTTTTTTCAGAGGAGAAGTGGATAAATACACTTGGGTGGATCTAGGTTCCAGTTATCTTCCTTCGGACATTCTAGCTGCATTTTTATATGCACAGTTAGAGGATCATATACATATTCAACTGGTAAGGAAAAAAATTTGGGAATATTACTTTGAAAATCTCAAGGATTGGGCAAGCAACCTGAATATCGGGCTTCCTTTTGTTCCAGTGCACTGTGATCAATCATATCACATGTTTTATTTATTGTTACCATCCTTTAATATGAGGCAGTCTTTGATAAATTATCTAAAAGGTAAAAGCATATTAAGCGTTTTTCACTATGTTCCATTGCATTTATCTGAAATGGGACAAAGATTTGGAGGAAAGCTGGGAGATTGCCCTGTGACTGAGGATGTGAGTATCAGATTGTTAAGACTTCCCTTTTACAACAGCCTGACAACGAGCGATCAGAGATATGCCATCGAAGCGCTCAAAGATTTTAATGGAGAGTGATGATGCTTAAAAAGCTTGCTCATTTTATAGCACGAGATCCTTGGATTTATGAAAAGTTACAAAAGTTGGCCGGAAGCAACATTATACGTCAACACCTCCTTTATCAGATTCATTCCATGGAAAGTAAAACAATGTTTATCCTTGACCTTGCCGGTGGAACAGGATTTTGGAGAGATATCTGGTCACATTCATCTTATTATATATGTTTGGACAACGATTTCATCAAATTACAGGCATATCGTAATAAAAGGACAAAAGGTATGGGGTTATATGCCGATGCTCTTAATGTTCCTTTAAAAGATGGTTCTATCGATGCCATTTCATGCATCAGCACATCACATCACCTTACAAAAGACTGCTTTAATCAACTTCTTTATGAAAGTGTCAGGGTACTCAAAGATTCGGGGATATTTCTTTTTATGGATCCCCTGTGGGAACCTGATAACATTGCAAGCCGTTTTCTCTGGAGATACGACAGGGGGAGCAATCCTTATACATCCGGGTACCTGAGAGATGCGATATTAGAATACTTTAATATTATTTTTGTCGAAGAATTCTCAGTTTATCACAAATATCTTCTGGTAAAAGCGGTTCAATATAATCCAAAAAAGGCATCCGGTTTGTAGTTTATTAAGAAAAACAGAATATGCAAAACAGGCAAATTCAAACTAAGCTGCTTGAACATCGATTTTTTTTACTCCCTCGCCCCCTTCAAAGAGGGAGAGGAGGCAGAAAAAGGAATTTTATTTGAAATTCCTTAAGGACTGACTTTTTGGATTGAAGCCGGCATTTACTTCCGCCATCGTAGACTTATGTTAATTATAGAATATCTAAAAAAAGAGGAGCTAATAAAAGGGGGAAAGCTTTTTTTAACTTTACTTGTTTTTTTTCAGATATTTCTCAGCTTTCTCTATCCTGTTCATAGTATCAAGGATACAGATATTTTTTGGCATCTGAAGATTGGAGAGATAATATTCCAGGATCGTTTTATACCAGATAAGGACCCCTTTACCCATACACCTAAGGACCCCCTGAGAGAAAGTAACTTAATGAGCTCCTATTGGTTATCGGAGCTTATTCTTTTTGTTCTTTATAAAACAGTCGGATTTAAAGGGCCTGTTATTTTTATTTCCATCCTGATCGTTCTTACAATCTTTTTTGTGCATGCAAGTATTCGAAAAAGAGGGTTTTTCCTGTCCATCTCTTTATGCCTCCTTCTTAGCGAAATCCTGAAGCTCGAGACACTGCTTAAGCCAAACGTTTTTTCATTCTTTTTCCTTGCAGCCGTTGTTTTTTGTATTGAAAAATACAGAGCGCTTCAGGAAAGGCGTTATCAGATCGCTCTTATTTTATCCATCGTTCTGTGGGCTAATTGTCATGGAGCACACATTATGGGCATCGTTATACTGATCATGTACCTTTGCCTCGAAGTTCTTGTATATGCATTTCAAAATAAAGAGAGTCGAGACATTGGGAGGCTTAAAAGACTTGTACCGACTCTGCTCATCGCTATATGCTCGGGCCTTTTGATAAGACCCTCGGGAATCCGATTTTTTTATCAAATGGTGCACCATCTCTTATTGGATCGGAGTTACAGACAAGTGATCGACTCCGGTCTGATAGGAGAATTACCTCTCTTTATGTTCATGAATTATTTTGCAGATAACAGATTTTTTTTAGTTTTCATCCTGACAGGCGTAATTCTGATCTTTACCCTTTTAAATCTTTTGCGAAGAAAGTCCGGGGTGATCGAGGCGACTGTAGTGTTCTCGCTTTTTGCTTATTCAATATTTACCGTACGCGCCGTTTCTCTCTTTTTAATAGCAGGTTTGATAATCGCCGGTGGCAAAGAAGCCTATGGCTTTCCCTTTATAAAAAAAATCAAAAATAATTTTGCCCCTTTCTTCTTCCTTTTCTTTGTCGCCATTACGATATTTATGCTTATCAGGACTTTTCCCGTTCATTTTAGCGGTGAACTCAGGGAAACTCGTTATATGCATCTACGGCTGGGAGAATTTTTGGAAAAAAACGATATAAAGGGTAATATGTTAAACGATGTTGTAACAGGCAACTATATAATTTTTAAATTATTCCCTAAATATAAGGTGTTCATCGATTCCAGAAATTTGAACTTCGATGTCTATTTTGATTTATTGAATATTTTTAGCTCTGTCGTTGAAAAAAGTGATATCAGGCGACCGAATGACTATAAAATACTTACAGGTCTTTGTGAAAACGAATTGAATAACAGGGCGAATCGCACTTCTTATTCAGAGGAATACTGGTATCGATTATTGGAATCTTATGATATCGATTATATAGTCGGAAGGGTGACTCATGTGATAAGCGGGGCCATAAAGCCTGTATTCCTGAAGTTGCTCTATCTGGAAGAGTGGAAGCTTGTTTATATGGATGGTAATGGTGTGATACTGATAAAGGACAACGGAAAAAACGACGATATTTTAAGAAAATATCTGCCAATAGACAAAAAGTTACTTTTTAAGCAAGCCCTTTTGGAAGGACATTCCGTTGATCGGCGATATATGGGATATGCCTCTGAAACCATTGCTTTTTCCCTTCTGAATTTAGGGAAGCATGAGGATGCATATAAATATGCAAGCCTTGCTTATTCCATGGGTAAGCAATACAAGATCGCAGGCCTGGTATACAACTTTCTAAAAGACGATTACGGAGACAGGTAAAAAACATCGATGAGTTTCACTACAGTACTTGTTTACACCATATAAGCTTTGGGTCTCGAGGATAAACCTTGTTTCTCTGTGAAATAAGGCTATCCATTTTCATGCTTTGTGGTGAACCGGAGGATCATAGGAGTTTACAAAAAGTTAACGGATATCTCTATGACGCAACCTGACTTGAGACATTTTACTTTTTATATTTGCCTTTTTCTGTGCCTTATTACCGTGGCCGCATTTTGGCAGGTAACGAATAATGAATTTCTTTACCTCGACGATGACATGTACGTCACAAAAAACAGTCATGTACAGGCAGGTCTTTCTATAGACGGACTTATTTGGGCCTTTACGACGACATGGGCTTCGAACCGGCATCCTCTAACATGGCTTTCTCATATGTTCGACTGTCAGGTTTTTGGATTAAACGCCGGTTTCCATCATTTGAGCAGCCTGTTTTTTCATATCATCAATACACTGCTTCTTTTTCTTATACTTCAAAAGGTGACGAATACTTTCTGGCGAAGCGCCTTTGTTTCCTCTCTCTTTGCCTTGCACCCTCTTCATATAGAGTCTGTTGCGTGGGTGGCCGAACGTAAAGATGTACTGAGTACTCTTTTTTTCATGCTGACAATCCTGGCATATATCCTTTCATTGGTCTTTTTATTATGGTAGTTTGGGGAGTATACGATATATTGAGCAGACTTTCTCACAGTAAAATTGTGTCTGCTCTGTTAATGGGTCTAATAACCATAACTCTTTCTGTCTGCACATGGAAGCAGACAGGGCATTGGCGTAATGATGAAACCCTGTTCAATCATGTGCTGCAGATCGATCAAAACAATTGGTTCGCCCATAACAACCTGGGTGTTTCATATAACCGTCAGGAAAAGCGGGCTCAGGCGCTGATTCATTTTTCGAGGCCATAGAGGAATTTCAAAAAGTATTGAAAAAAGAACCTGACCATGTCAGTATACTTTATAATGTGGGAGGAATATACACAAGGAGAGGCGATTTCCAAAAAGCTGTTGAATATTATACCAAGGTTTTACAAGTGCAGCCAAATTATGCAAAGGCACACAACAACCTTGGTTTTGCTTTAATGCAATTAGGCAGAATAGACGATGCTCTGGTATACTTTGAAAGGGCCATGACCTTAAAACCCGACTTTATAGCTGCCGGGAATAATTTGGAAACCGCACTGAAACGTAAAAAGGAAGCAGTGATTCAGGAGTCAAAATAGAAGCGACATTGTGTCATACACTATGAGTAAAAAATAAGATGCTTACTCAATGCCCTCAGGGCTGTCATTAGTTATAAAAGAAAGGAAGTAAGACTCTCCTGTCTTCCAACGTTTTTATGGATCGAACCGACCAGTGTATGTAATCTGAAATGCATCATGTGTCCTAATAAAAACATACCGTCCGATCAAAAGGGATTTCTCGATATTGAACTTTTTAAGAAAATAATCGATGAGAGTTCATCTTATATTGGAGCTGCTTTTTTCTTTGTCAGGGGAGAACCTCTTTTACATAATAAGATTCATGAAATGATCGCTTATGCCGCCGAACATAATGTGAGATCGCTGTTGCACACCAATGCAACGACATTGAGCAAAGAGAAAGCTTCCGCTTTAATCGAAGCAGGACTGGATTATCTCTCTTTTTCCTTTGACGGTATGGACAAAATGAATTATAAAAAAATAAGAGTGAATGCCGACTTCGACGACACATTACATCATATTAACGATTTTTTAAAGATAAAAAAGGAGATGAAAAGCAGGAAGCCTTATACAGTCATTCAAATTTTAAGAACAGGTAGTGCACATTATGAGAATGAGGAAATCGCCTCGAAAAATTTCTACTCTCTTTTTAACGGCCTGCCGATAGATGAGATAAACGAGAGAATTCCCCACAATTTTGGAAATGCCTTTCAGGCGAAAGAAAACAGTAATGTTTTTTCCCCCTGCTCCTATTTGTGGTCGGCAATAACCATTCTGTGCGACGGCTCCGTTGTTCCCTGCTGTTTGGAATTTACAAAAGAGTTATGTTCTTGGAAACGTAAAAGAGAAAAAATTATCTGAAATATGGAACGATGAACCCATGCTTTTGCTGCGTAAAAAAATGATAGACAGAACTTACTCGGATGTTATGGAGAATTGTGAGAATTATACGATATTGTGGGAAAAACCTCTGCTCGGTCTGCCAATGGGGCTGGCCCCTGTTACAGGTCAGGCAGTAATGAATATTATAGGTTCGGGCTCTGAAAAGCACCTCAAACGAGTCGCAAAATTTTTATCTCCATCGATATGGTACACAGTAAAAAGATAATAGCTAAAAAAAGCAATTAGCGATCAGCCATCAGCAGTCAGCTAAGAAAAATCAAAGCGTTATGTTAAATAACAGCGCTCACCTTTAAGTGATTTGTAAGTTATTTAAAACAGAGGGCTGACAGCTGAACGCTGATAGTTGACTGTTTTTTTAGGATAAAATGGCAATCCTTTTCCTGCAATCGACTACAGACGGCTTTTGAGGAATTCTTAACGACTCTTTTTGCGTATATAGTTGAGATTAAGATATAATATTTACAAATTACTTGTAACCATAGGGGCATACTGACAAAAAAAAGCATTCATAATCCACTGGGAAAGCGCATTTTCAGGTTACCGGAAGATAAAAATTCTTCACACAGGTCAGCTATGGTACTGACTGGAGAGCAGCTTCCAAAAGACAGATAATTATCAACTGCAATAAACTCACAAATGGTACCTGTGTAAGAACGCGTAAAATAATGATAAAGATGTAAATTAATGCCATTAACTTTGTAGATTAGATACAGATATTTTCCGGCTTCATCGGCTAAACTCGCAGGTTGCGCCTGTACAGAGAGCATTTGTTTTCGTCGAAGGCGCACAGCGAAGCTCTTTAAGTTAATGACATTGGACGTTAATTAGTAACTATTTATGGTTGAGGGCAACAAATGACGACAAAAAAAATAATGTTAGTAGGCGTTGACGACGATGAGACGAGAATCGCCACTGTCACCGGAGGCACGCTCAATAATCTGCATATTGAGCAAACCCACAATGATCGGATTGTAGGCAATATTTATCGAGGAGTTGTAGTGCAGGTTCACACCTCTTTTCAGGCCGCTTTTATCGATTATGGCGCAGGACGGCACGGATTTCTCGCTTTTTCGGACATCAGTAATTTTATCCTTAAAAACGTACCCGGCAGAAGAGGGAGGACTGCAATCGAAAAAGTTTTGAAGCCGGGACAATCGCTGATGGTGCAGGTTATGAAAAATGAAATGGGAAACAAAGGCGCAGGTCTGACAACAAACATAAGTTTGCCAGGTCGTTTTCTGGTTTTCATACCCAATAGCGATAAAGGCGGTGTTTCAAAAAAAATCGATGATGAAGAAGCCCGCATGCGTTTAAAACATTTGCTGGAAGGTCTTTGCGGCAAAAATGACTCTGTAATTATAAGGACAGCCGGTATTGACAGGAGTCTGCCGGAATTGAAACGCGACCTTATTATGCTGAGGCGGAAATGGAATAAGATTAATCAGACCTATGAGAGTACAAGCACGCCCCAGTTGCTGTACGAAGAAGAGAATGTCGTGGTTCGCACTTTGCGGGACTTTTTTATTGACGATATTTCCGAAATCTGGATTGATCATCCCGAGGCCTTTCACCGCGCCCGTGAATTTTTCAGAGCCTGTATTCGAGATAAACAGAGAAGACTCCATTTTTATTCCGGAGATCGCTCTCTCTTTTCGGCATATGAAATTGAAGATCAGATAGAGATGCTCAGCAGCAACAGAGTACCTTTGCCTTCCGGTGGAAGTCTGGTTATCGATCCGACGGAAGCACTGGTTGCAATCGACGTTAACTCAGGACGCTCGAATCAAGAGAAAAACATTGAAAGCACGGCTTTACGAACGAACATGGAGGCAGCGGAAGAAATCGCCAGACAACTCCGACTGCGTAACCTAGGAGGACTGATTGTTATAGATTTCATAGATATGATCTATGAAAAAAATCGTAATATAGTGGTAAAAACTCTGGAGGAGCACCTTCAACACGATAAAGCCAAATGGACATTAGGAACCATATCTCAATTCGGTTTACTGGAAATGAGCCGTCAGAGAATTGCAAGAGAATTATCTCAGGAAACGAAAACCGTTTGTCCTTCCTGTGGCGGCAACGGAATGGTGTTGTCCGTTCCTTCTCTTGCAAGCGCAATACTTCGTAAAGTTCGTGAGCTCTCTGCAATGGAGAATACATCTGAAATCTTCGCATCGGTTTCAGTGGAGTTGGCTAATTTTCTGTTTAATAAGAAACGTCGTCAATTGGAAGAGCTGGAGGCCGAGTTTGGCATAAAAATTTATTTTACTGCGGATATTACTGTAGAAACCGGAAAAATGCCGACTTTTGAAGTAAAAAATAAAGACAGTATCCATGCCGTTCCTGCGGAAGAGGGACTGAAAAACAGAAGAGAAAAACGAGAGCACGATGAGACCGAAGGCAGAGTAAAGCGGCCGCGTCCCACTCCAAGGCGCAATAAACATAAGGAACCTGAAGAGCCGGAGCCATCTGCCGAAACCGCAGCGGAAACCAAGGCAACCGAAGAGCCTGCCGTCGAAGAAACCATTGTCGAGGAGATCGTAGCAGAGGAAAGTACGCCTTCTTCCGAGACCGACAATTCACTGCCAGGCGATTCCGGTGAAGATGACAATTCACTGACAGACGACTCTGGTGAAGATAGTATAACTCCTTTGTCCAATAGCACTTCCCCTGCCAACGATAACGCTTACATTACAACTCTTTTTCGCAGTGTGCACAGACCTTCCCCAACTGAAGAAAACAGACCTGCAAAACCTGACGCCGAAACTTTGAGGCGTCAGAGAATAATGGAGATTCCTCCGGGAACTGTATTGTACAGTAGTGTTCATCGCAGCGTTCCATCGTCAGAAGAAGCTCCTTCCGATATGTCTGACTCTGTCAGTAACAACGACCTGTCCGACAACCCTTCCGACGAAATCGCAGCCGGCGAGCCTGAAGAGGAGAGTGTTGTCGAAAAGTATTCAGAGGAGCCGGAAGCCGTTAAAAAGGAAGAGGATTCAGGTGAAACGGCGCAGGAAGATGTGATGATTACAGACCGGGATGAAGGAGAAGAGGGAGATAGGGAGAATCGATCCGATGAAAATAACACTACAAGCGAAATTGAGGATCCTATCGAATCTGATGAGTCGGGAAAAGATGAAGCCGCAGTAAGCGATTCCAAAGGACAGGACGCTGCAAATGTCATTGAGGAACCGGAAGAGGCCCCATATAATTCGCAGAAGTCCGAACCGCACAGCGAGACTTCCGATGAGACAAAGAATGTCGAAGAAGAGGCAGCAGAAGCTGCCGCCCCTAAAAAAAGGAGAGTTACAAAGTCTGCAACGGCAAGGGCTTTCGGTACATTTGCAAGGGGCAGAACCGCAAGGGCCTCAAAAGCCGCTTCCTCTCAATCCGACAAACCGACTCAAAAGAGAACATATACCAGGAGGAAAAAAGTATCGGAGTCCCAATTAGAAGATAAAACAGAATCCGATAGCGTTGAAAAGGCGACGTCCGAAAATGAAGAGACAGAAGTAAAAATAAAAAAAACAAGAACAACTGCAAAAAAGACAACCGGAGATACTAAAAAACGCATAACAACTTCTTCGAAGCGAAAAACAGAATCACTAAAAGAGACGTCGGAGGCTGAGGAATAAGGTAAAGAAGGCATAAAATGAAATTCCCGGGGGCTTTTTTAAAACGACCTTTGTAACTGTTCACTGTGATCTGAGATAAGAGGTCAGTTAAAAGTAAAAAGGACTTTTTTTATTGAATTTTACGAGCATAATTGGCATTTCCACCCTTTTTAGGAGTTCTTAGCATGAAAAATCAGGCAAATTTCTTTAAACAGATCACCTATCTCTGAACTCTGTGAACAGTTACCGGCCTTTTAGTAAATCACACGAATTCTCGAGCCTCCTTTATGCCTTTATCTACATCAACGCGATACAACAGAGCCCATCCGATTATAAACAGTATCGCCAGAGATGCAATCCCCGATCTGGATGCGATGTTTTGTGAAAATCCCATGCTTCTTACAATTACCCCTATGCATCCCATCAGCACCGGGCCGACGATGACAGCAAACTTTCCAAGCATATTGTAAAAACCGAAAAATTCGGCTTCCCTGTTCTGCGGAATCAACCTGGAATATAATGATCGACTCAACGCCTGAACACCTCCCTGTACCAAACCGACTGTTGCCGCCAATATATAAAACTCATACCTGTGGGTCATAGACATTCCATGAATTGTGACTATAATATATACTGCGATGCCAATGTACAGGGCCTTTTTAACATCCCATTTCTCACCTGCTATTCCAAACAAAACAGCACTTGGGAAACCGGTGAATTGTGTTATAAGGAGAGCCAAAATCAGATCGGAAGATTCAAGGCCTATGGAAAGGCCAAAATCCACAGCCATTCGAACGATTGTATCCACTCCGTCAATATAGAACCAATAGGCGATTATAAACAACAGAGCCTCCGGCAGTTGCCGGATTTTTCTAAAAGTACTTATCACCTGTCTGAAACCGGTGAACAAAGAATTCCCGCTATGGGGCGCTCCTTTTTTCTCCACGACAGTCCACACAGCCAGAGGTATAGTGAAGACTCCCCACCACAATCCGACTGTTAAAAAAGAAAAACGAACGGCCTCAGCGGAATCGTTCAATCCAAACCATTCCGGTTTTTGAGTCATAAGTACGTTAATGGTAAAGAGGATGCCCCCTCCGAGATATCCCAAGGCATATCCCAAGCTTGAGACATAATCGATCTCCCCCTCTTCAGCTACAAGCGGAAGCAGGGAATCATAGAAAATATTGGACCATGAAAACAGAATCGCCCCACAAACATATATTATAGCAGCAAATTCCCATTGACCTTTACCGGGGAGGAAAAGAAGGGATGTCATTAAGGCGCCGGAAAAGGCGAAAGAAAGCAGAAATTTCTTTTTCCATGAATTTCGGTCCCCTATTGCACCCAGTACAGGCGCTGACAGAGCGACGATTATGCCTGAAACGGAGTTCGCCAGACCCAACATCAATGTCGAGAGGTTAATATCGACTCCCGTACTCCAATACTGTTTAAAGAAAACAGGGAAAAACCCCGCCATCACAGTCGTAGCGAATGCGGAATTCGCCCAATCATACAAAGCCCAACCAAGAACCTGTTTTTTCTTTTTCATTGTTTCTTCAATACTCCCGTCCCTTCTCAACCGGTGATTGGATGAATGAGACAATGCGTTGCTGTAATGTATTATATACTGTTTAATGCAAAAATTTGTAATTTCACAGGTCTTGAATAAACAAAGCTCTTATCATTTGCATCGTCAATTGTCAATCGAAAGTCGTCAATTGCAGATAGGCCCTTAGAGTTGTTTTTTGAAGTGCTGTTGTGTTATTTTTCTCAATAAGTGTGCGATATTCTGAATTCTATAAAAGAAGGAGTTAGTATAATGAATAAGGAGACCATACAAAAAAAATCTTTTGAAAATAGAATCGAAAGGCTTCCCGACATTCTCGATTTTTTAATGGATGTGATGCAGGAACATGGCGTAGGGGAAGAAAAAATGTTCGATATACAAACAGCAGTCGACGAAGCATGCACCAACATTATTCAATACTCCTTTCCCGACAAAAAAGAGGAGACTATCGAGATATCGTGCAATAAAGAGGAGAACTCATTTATTGTAACCGTAAAGCACAGCGGCGAACCTTTCGACCCCAGGCAGGTTAAAGACCCCGATCTGGACGAGCAGATCGAGACACGTGAAGTTGGCGGTCTTGGTATCTACTTTATGAGGCAACTTCTTGATGAATTCAGATATGAGTATAAGGATGGACTGGAAATTTTGGTAATGGTAAAATACATATAATTTGAAATAAAATATACATAAAGGGGGCATAGAAATTGGATATTTCAATAAAAGAGCAGACCAGTGAGATTACAATTGTAGAAATTAGCGGGAGAATCGATGCATCGAACACACCGATGCTTGATGAGGAAATGTCAAAGGTGCTTTCAGAGGGGAAGACGAAAGTCATAGTGGATCTTTCCAATCTTGCATATATAAGCAGTGCAGGGCTGAGAGTGTTTCTCTCGGCAGTAAAGAAGCTCAAAAAGTCTAACGGCGATTTAAGACTCTGCGGCCTGAGCCCGAATATTATGAAAATATTTAAACTTGCAGGCTTTAATAAGATTTTTCAAATCTTCGATTCAGAGAAAGAAGCAGTTGACAGTTTCGCATAAATCAGATATTTGAATGAAAGAGGTCAATAATGGTGACACTTGAGGAATACAGCAATGATATACCCAATATATCGGGTTCCGAAAAGCTCATAGAGAAAGTGATAAATGACAGTAGAGACAAGCCTGTTTTTTTGCACGAAGGCGGGATAAACTTTGATCAAGTAAAAAGCGCATGCGCCATAGCCTTGCACATGCAACAACCACTGATTCCCGCCGGCGGCCATGAACTTCAGACTGCGGGAATTATCAGCAATCTTAAATTTATGATGGATAACCAACACATTCACGATTATCATAATGCTTCTCAGTTTCACTGGTGCTACAAACGAATGGGGGAGTATATTCCCCAGCTGATTCATGATGGGAAACAGCCCAGAATTATGCTCGAATACTCTGGAGTCCTCTTTCACGGATTAAGAAATATGGGTTTAAACGATATCATAGACAGCCTCAAAACCATTACATGCGACAGGAATTACAGGCGCGCAGTAGAATGGCTCGGTTGTCCCTGGGGGCATGCCGTTGCTCCTTCGACTCCTGTACAGGATTACATATTACATGTAAAGGCGTGGCAGCATCACTTTGCAGCAATTTTCGGCACAGAGGCATTGAGCAGAGTAAAAGGTTTCTCCCCCTCCGAAATGGCCCTTCCCAATCACCCTGATATAGCCTTCGAATTTGTAAAAACCCTTAAAAATTGCGGCTACACATGGGTTTTGGTTCAGGAACATTCCGTTGAACAACCGGAAAACGGTTACGGGCCTGAGCGAAAACATATTCCCCATCTGCTTAAATGTACGAATTCTTCAGGAGAAAGCGCAAGTATTGTCGCTGTTATAAAGACTCAGGGAAGCGATACGAAACTTGTCGCCCAGATGCAGCCTTATTATGAGGCAAAGGGGCTGTCAAGGTGGGAATTGGGAGGACAGCAGCTCCCGCCCGTTGTTACGCAGATATCGGATGGAGAGAACGGAGGAGTAATGATTAATGAGTTTCCTGCGAAGTACTTTGAGGTTTGTTCTGAGGCAACCGGATCGGAAACTCCATTGATGAATATAACTGAATATTTGGAACATCTTTTTACAGCAGGAATCGAAGAAAACGATTTACCTCTTTTACAACCTGTTATGCAAAAACGTATATGGGATCGCTTTGCACCTGGCGATGAGCCGGAAAAAATGGAAAAGACAATAGAGGAGTTGAAAAAAGAAGGCCACGGCTTTCATATGGAAGGCGGAAGCTGGACCAACAATATATCCTGGGTCAAAGGTTACGAGGATGTACTGGGTCCCATGGAAAAACTCAGTTCTCTGTTCTACGAGAAGGTCGTTAAGCCTGGTATATCGACAGATGAATACAGGTTTAAAAACGCACTTTTTCACCTTCTGGCTTCTCAAACCAGTTGTTATCGCTACTGGGGGCAGGGAACATGGCCCGAATATGGCAAAGAAATATGCCGCAGAGCCAATGACATCCTGACGTACGATTTTTAGAACTGCCGATAGCTGACTGTGAGGCTAAAAGCAACAATCAGCTATCGGCAGCCAGCCTTCAGCAAATGAAATTACTGACATTATGCTAAAAATAAGCATCACCTTAATGGTGAGTGTAAATTTTTACTATAAGCTCAGGAATTTCCCGTTATTGTTTTAAGATAATCTCCCGGAGCAAGAGAGTCGTCAGGGGGGCGTCTGGCCAGGAAGGAGACGATTTGAGGATCGTCTGACATCTTTAGTTCATCCATCGTTCCTGTAAATACGATTTCGCCTCTGTTTAACATGACTGCATAATCGGCGATAATATGTATGCTTGGCAGTTCGTGAGTAACCACAACGATCGTTATTTTAAATACCTTTTTCAATCTTACAATCAGCTCATCCAACCCTGCCGCAGTAACGGGATCGAGACCGGCGGAAGGTTCGTCAAGAAAGAGCAGATCGGGGTCCAGAGCCATTGCTCTGGCTATGCCGGCTCTCTTTTTCATACCTCCCGACAGTTGTGAGGGATATAACCCGCCTGAACCGGAAAGCCCTACGAGATCGAGTTTCATCCTGACCATGATATCGATAGTGGAACCCTGCAGTTTTGTATGTTCCGTTACAGGCAACGCCACATTATCGGATACAGTCAGGGAGTTCAATAAGGCGGCGCCCTGAAAGAGCACTCCCATCTTTTTTCTCACATCGATCATTTCAATTTCGCTTAAGGATGTGATATCCCGTTCATTTATAAAAATATTTCCCTTTGTCGGTTTCAGGAGCCCGATAATATGCCTTAAGAGAGTACTTTTACCGGATCCGCTTCCTCCCAGTATCACTGTAGTCATACCGCGAGGGATAGAGAATGTTACGTTTTTCAATATCTCCCTGGTACCGTAATGGGTAACCAGTCCTTTCACTTCAATTGCTTTTTCCATATCAGGTAAAAAAGAAAAACAGGATAGTAAAAAAGAGATCAAATACAATGACCAGTATTATAGAGGCAACTACGGCGGCAGTTGTCCGCTTCCCCACATCTTCAGCTCCCCCCTCCACTCTGAGACCCTGATATACGCCTACCAGGGTGATCACTATGCCAAAGGCAAGGGCTTTTACCAGACCTGTGAAGATATCCTGTATGGCAAGGGAGTTAATGGTTTGTTCTATATAGGCCCCGGGGCTTAGTCCAAGCATGGTTGACGCAAGGATCGTTCCGCCTGTTATGCCGGAAAAATCGGCGATAAGCGTCAAGGCGGGCATCATAATCATAAGAGCGATCAGTTTAGGAACAATGAGATAGCGAATCGGGTTTATGCCCATTGTGACCAGTGCGTCGATTTCTTCTGCCGCCTTCATTGAGCCGATCTCGGCGGCAAAGGCCGAACCGCTTCTGCCCGATACGAGTACTGCCGTCAGAATGGGGCCAAGCTCTCTTGTTAAGGATATGCCTACCAGGTCCGCTACATATATAAGGGCTCCAAACTTCTTTAACTGATAAGCCGCCTGAAGAGCCAGAATGACACCGACAAAAAAGGATATAAGCGAGACGATGGGCACGGAATTATATCCTGTGCGAACCATTTCGACTATGCTTGCCCTTATTCTCGGCGGCCTTCCCGTTAGGGGGGAGATAAATGTCTGGTAAAAGACGCTGTTTATAAGTACGGATATCGTGTTTAAACTGTCAAGCAGGGAGAGAAAGGTTTTACCGGTATAGCCGAAAATTTCCTTAACAGGCAACGGCATTGTCGACACTTTCATAGATATCGAAAACACTGTCAAGTCTTGCGAACCTGAATATCTCCATCACACTGTCGGGTATGCCGGTAAGCCTGAGAGCGCCACCATATTCCATCATACTCTTTAGCACTTCTACGAATGTGGCTATGCCGGAACTGTCTATATATGAGACTCCCCCAAAATCTACAATAAGAGGTGTTATCTTTCGATCCACAAGTTTCATTAACTCCTTTCTCAGTACAGGAGAAGAGTGCATATCGATCTCACCTGAGAGGTAAAATGCCTTTTTGTCATTTTTTGTTACTGCTTCCAGTCCGATATTCATTTTTTTGCTCCTCTGTTCCGTAAGTTTTCATATCTTCAACTCAATACCATTAACTTAAGGGGTGCTTTGCTCCTTAAGTTAATGACATTGATCTTCAACTTATTAAGAACTTACCCTGTTTTTTATTAATATAAGTCTGTTACCCTCTTTTCTTTCACTGTCAAAATCGAAGACATCGAAGGTGCGTTTAACCAGATGTACGCCAAGCCCGCCTGGTCTCAAATCTTCAAAGTCCCTGCCGCGAACCTTTTCGGGCTCTGTTTTCGTCCCATTATCTTCGATTATGACAAGGAATTCGGAATCTGTTATATTAAATTTTAAAGTTATCTCGCCCTCTGTGTCTCCTCCGTATGCATGGCGTATAACGTTTGTGCATGCCTCTGTGAGAGCGACTTTAATCTCGTTTATTATAACATCGGAAATTTCAAAAATCTCGCCCAATTTTTCTATTACAGCCCTTAGCATTGTAAGATATTGGGGATGAGAAGGAATCGTAAGAATCGTCGAATACTTCATTTTCTAAAAATGATAAAAGACCTAAACAGCCAATCTCCTTAATTCCAATAAAGTCAGGTCGTCAGCTTTCACTGCTCCCATAGAAAATTCGTTAATATAACTAAAAATTCCGTCTATAATGTCTTCGTCATATCTGTGGTCTCTGACATATTTGACAAAGCCGTCGAAGCCAAGCCTGAGCCCCTTTGCATTTAAAGCATCGAAAACGCCGTCAGTAAAAAAGAGCATCTTCTCTCCGATGCCGAGAGATATATTACTTGGAGGGTAAGGGGAGGGAAAAGTGCCAAGGGGAAGCCCTGAAGGAATTTCCACGACTTTGACTTCATCGGATGTAAAGTGAAGAAATGGCGGATGACCTGCCGAAGAGAGTTGCAGCTCTCCTGTATGCACATCGATTAACATATGCAAAGCTGTGAGGAACATTCCTCTCGGTGCGTTTGAAAGAAGTCCGTTAAGGCGTTTGAGCATTACCTCTGTGGAATCGGTACGAGAGGCCAGCCATCTGAAATCGCCGAGGGCTTTGACCATATATAATGCAGCAGATACGCCCTTACCCGAAACATCGCCGATCAATGCACTTACTTTGTCCCCTTCAGGCTCCAGTATATCGTATATGTCGCCTCCGATTTCAGAGGCCGATATATTAAAGGCCGTTATTTTTATGCCTCCTCTTTCATATACAGAAGATTCAGGCAGAAAATTTCTTAAGAGAGCCATCGCAATGTCGATTCCAAGTTTAAGGCGTTCCCTTTCAGAGGATTCCCGATAGAGGGTTTTTTCATGAAACATAGCGTTTTCTATTGCAATGGCAGCGTGTTTTGACAGTATATTGAGCAATTCCAGGTCGGACTCTTCAAAACTCTCTTTCTCCTGTGGATTCAGCACTTCGATTACCCCTGTAAAACCTCTTTCGCCAATCATGGGAGAGGCGACCAGACTCCTTGACGGTACGCCGGCGATCCTGTCTGCAATGAGGCAGAGGTTACCTTCCGATTGGGCGTCTTTCACGAGGAGAGGTTTTTTCGATTGAGCAACCATGCCTGCTATACCCTGACCTATGTCAAGACTCGCCTTTTTTTTGAGAGAGCAAAAAAAGCTGTCCTCCTCTTTGAGCACTTCCGGTACTTCCAGCATGTTTGAGTCGCTGTTGTACAGAAAGACCAGACATATCTCTCCGTTTAAAGATATCTGAATATTTTCGACAATAGAGGATAGCGCATCATTTAAACTCAGGTGTGAAGATATGGAAGACAGTATATCGAATATGGAATCTCCATTAAAGGTCTTTATGGCGATTTCATGGCAATTGCCTTCGGTAATCGTTGGGTTCGATTTGTGAGTCATATATATTATTATCAGATTTCATGGAACAGTGTCAATCAGGCAAAGCATGGCATGGGCAGCTACATTGGCTGTCCATGCAAGCTCTCTGTGCAATATTTGCACATCCAATATGGTAAGGTGTGCAATCTTATCTCAGTATTCCTATTTTTTTATTGCCCGAGAATTGATAAAAAGGCCGGATTTTGGCGCATCGGGGCATAATCTAAAAAGATTATCAACCGGCACGGTATTTGATATATATTTATTAAACACTTTAATTTAAATTAAAACATATAAATTATAAAGATCAGAGAATTAAGGAGGTATTATAAAATGGCAACAAACGAATTCGCTAACATGAGTAAGTCAGGAGGAGATTCATCCATTGGTCAGGCCGGCATGTCCACAGGGGCAGAAGGCGGGAGCGCTTCAGGTACCGGAGAAGGGGACGTTAACAGCTGGTGGTGGGGTCTTGGCGGAGGTTACGCAGAAGGAACCGGTTATGCATCTTCCGGAGCCGGCGCTGTCGGTCAAAATGCAATCGGCTCTTCCGGCGGCGGAGTAACTGACAATACAGATATCGATTCTATTAATATTTCATCATAGATTGTCCCATCTGCAAAAGAGACTGAGAACTGCAGAACCCAGACAAAGAGGCGGAATCGGCGCGCATCCGATTCCGCCTCTTTTATTTTCGTCCCGGCCGTGTGTCGTTGCTCCGGTGTGTTTGTTCGTTAGCTACCACCGGGGCAGACACGCAGGTCTGCCCCTACGAATCCCCGATCCCTGTGAAGGGTTCATTCTATTTGTTCATCAAAGTGTTATAATACAATCTTTCTATAAAAATTTTAAGAGGAATAATTTTGTATGTTAAAAACAGATATTTTAGTAGTCGGGGCCGGGATAATCGGTCTTTCGATAGCCAGGGAAATCAATTCCAGAGAGCCCGATGCGAAGATTCTAATCATTGAGAAGGAGCCTCAGCCTGCTCTTCATGCCAGCGGCAGAAACAGCGGCGTGTTGCACGCCGGTTTCTACTATACACCGGACAGCTTTAAGGCGAAGTTTTCCGTTGAAGGAAACAGAATGCTTACGGAGTATTGCCTTTCCAATAATCTCTCTATTAACAGGTGCGGGAAGGTCGTAGTGGCTATGAATGACAAAGAGCTGGAGTACTTATATGAATTAAAGAGCCGTGGAGATAAAAACGGTGTTACCCTTGATTTGATCGATGAAAAGCAATTAAACGAGATTGAACCAAATGCGAAAACTTTTAAAAACGCACTCTTTTCTCCAACAACATCAACAGTGAATCCCAAGGAGGTCGTCAGCCGAATCAGCAGCGAACTGATTAGTAAAAAATCTATAACAGCTATATATAATGAAGGATTTATTAAGAGAGTAAAAAAAAGCAGGTTATTAACTAAGAATAACGAAATCTCCTGTAAATATCTGATAAACGCTGCGGGATTATATGCAGACAACGTGGCCGGGCAGTTCGGAGCAGGAGAGAACTATATTTTAATCCCCTTTAAAGGGCTATATATGAAATATAATGACGACACTCTGATAAGAAGGCACATCTACCCTGTCCCGGACAAACGCTATCACTTCCTGGGCGTTCACTTTACAAAGACTGTTGACGGCGGAGTAAAAGCAGGGCCTACAGCGATACCGGCGCTATGGAGAGAAAACTATAGTGGTCTTTCCAACTTCAAATTCAGGGAATTTATCGATATACTCCTTGCCGATGCCAGACTCTATCTAAACAACTCTTTTAACTTCCGGGACCTTGCTCACACAGAAATCAGAAAATATGGGAAAAAGAAGTTTATCGATGACGCGGCATTGCTTACAAAAAGCATAGATAAAAGCAAATTCGGCGACCGACTGCCGGCAGGGATCAGGGCGCAATTGGTGGATACAAGGAATTATAAACTTGTAAACGATTTTATCATGGAGCATAAAGATAATTCCACCCATATTTTAAACGCCGTATCGCCTGCATTTACCTGCGCTTTTTCTTTCTCAAGGTATGTCACGGATAAAGTGATGGAGCGTTTGGATATTTAGGGCTCAAGATGTGGATACTTACTAAGTATAATAATGCATTACTACTCAACTTCTGCCATGCTCTTCACATTCTTCCCAAGGATATTGTCCTCTATTAAAATAAGGGAACTCTCACCGGAGTCGACCTTGTGTTTCAAATTATTAGCCGTGTATAATAAAACATGGCTACGGTTACTTTCGACACATTAAAATTCGTAGAGTGCTTAAAAGAACATGACTTTACCGAAGAACAGGCCAAAGGTTTGTCAGAGGCATTTAAAGAAGCACAAAACACCTCTCTACAGGACTTAGCCGCAAAGGGAGATATTAAAGAGCTTAAGCATGAAATAAAAGAGCTTGAGCTTCGCCTGAAACATGACCTCACACTAAGACTCGGAGGTATGCTGGTTACAGGTATAGCCGTCATCGCCGCTCTTGTTAAGTTGCTTTAATTGGGTTTTCATTTCATTTGATTACACTATTTCACCAATGAAAGACAGTCAGGTTATTTCGTAACAGTTCCTTCACCAGATTATCTCTATCCACTTTTCTGCCTCCTCCCGTAATACAGTTGCACGATTATTTTTAAATTGGTATTGCAATATCTTCGGCTATCTCCTTTATGATCTTCTTTGTTCCTCTTATATCTGTCTTTGCCTTAAGTAATATCCTGTGGCCGAATACAAGGGGGGCCATATCCTTTATATCTTCAGGTAAAACGTAATCTCTTGCCGAATAAAAGGCGGAGCCCTTAGCTGCGGAAAGCAGGAACTGAGCGCCCCTGGTGCTTACTCCGAGCCTGATTCCGTCATGGTTTCTTGTGGCTGTAACAATATTCAAAATATACTCGATAAGGCTCTCGTCGATATGTACTTTCCTAACCTCTTTTTGAACTTCGATTAGCTGTTCAGCAGTAATTACAGGGGTAAGTTTTTCTACAGCTTCAAAGCCTTTCATCTCCATCAGTGCTTTTTTTTCGTTTTCATAAGAGGGATAGCCAAGCCTGAGATGTATTAGAAATCTGTCGAGCTGGCTTTCAGGCAAAGGAAAGGCGCCCTGTGACTCGAGGGGATTCTGAGTGGCGATTACCATAAAAGGATCGGGAAGACGGTAGGTTTCTCTCTCTATTGTGACTTTTCTCTCGTTCATTGCCTCGAGTAATGCGGACTGTGTTTTGGGATTCGTTCTGTTTATCTCGTCTGCAAGTACTATATTGGCAAATACAGGCCCTTTTCTGAATTCGAATGTTCGTTCCAGGGGATTATAAAGATTGACGCCCAATATATCCGAGGGCAGGAGGTCGCTTGTAAATTGTATTCTGTGAAAGGAGCAGTTTGTGGCCTTTGCCAGAGCGAGAGCCAAAGTGGTCTTGCCAACTCCGGGAACGTCCTCGATCAGCAGATGGCCTCCTGAAATGAGAGCCACAATAGCCGTTTTTATAGCTTCCTCTTTCCCTCTCAAAAGGGAGGATATCTCATTTTTTATCGATTCTGTGAAAGACATGTCGTCTATTTTATCTCAAAAATCAGTATTAGGCAAGAGAAATCCGAGACAACGGACGTTTCTGTTGCCTCACAAGAAATCCATATGTTAATATTGATAAATGTTCAAAAAATTTTTAAACACTGCCCCCTGCCACTTTCAACATATTTGAAGGTGATTTTCAGCTGAACCTGTCGGTCTGTGAAGTAGAAAAAGCAACAATCAATGTGGGATAAAGGTTACGACCTCAAAGAATAGAAGGTTACATATAAAATCATGAGCAGAGATTTAATTAAAAAAAATGTCGGAGAGCTTAAGAAAAAAGAAAGAGGCGAAAATCTGCCCGAAAAAATCGGTGATGGAGGAAATTCGTTTTTCAGCTTTCGTTATTCCTATAAGTCCGTTTCCTCTTTCGGAGGCAAAACCCATGTCAAAGCCAAAGAAAAACGTTTTCAAAACGGCAAGCTGGAGGAGGAAGAATTCGAAGGTGTAATGGACGGTAATGTCTATGAAAAAGCAGCTAAGGATATGCAGAGCAATTTCATGAAATCTTTTTCAAACCTGCTGAATCCTTTCTCTTTTTTGCTTCCCGGCGATTCCGATAAAGACAGAAAAAAATAGTCTCACTTTACATACATCCTCTTGAACTCTCATTCGTTTAGCAGGAAATGGTTAATAATCCAGTCCGTTATCGGAATTAACTGGTTTATCGTCCTTCTTGCGTTTCCTTACCACCTTTTGATTTATTACATCACCGCCTTTTGGATTTTTTTTGCTTTTATCGCTTTAGTAATCAATGGTGGAGGAATAGGAACAGTGGCTGACAAGGTTACATTGATCCGTGTAATCCTTATGGCATTTACCTGTGTGCATTCTGCTTCGTTTTCTAATCAGAATCCCAATCATGTACCTATAATATTATGCGCTCTTTTTCTTCTTATGGATAAACTGGATGGCTGTTGCGCGGAAAAATGGGGCGGAAGCGATGCAGGGGCTGTTTACGATATGGAGTCGGACCAGTTTTCAGTTGTCGTTTTGTCTATGTTGGGTTATTTACAGGCAGGCTTACCTTTTTTTATACTCTTTTTTCCCCTGATCCGCTATGTTTATGTCCTCTTTTCAGAAGCGGTCGGTATTCCGTCAAACGATCCAAAACCGGTAAGAGGAAACAACACCAGAGGAAAAACGATTTTTTTAGTAATTGCAGCAATTCTTTTTTTTAATCTGATCCCCTCTGTTTCCATGCCAATTAAAATATCTCTCACTGCTATGGCTTTAATACTACTGATATGGTCTTTTTCTGCGGACTTTATATTTTTATACAGAAATGTTGTCAAACGAGCATAACAGGGTGGTTGTTTACAGAGGTGGGGATGAGCAGAATGTCCCTCTCCTCTGACGGTCATAAGCGTTAACGTAAAAGATAAATTTCGAATGTAGAGCAGGGAATAATGAATTCGAAGAGAAAACTTTATAATTTCTATGAGTGATTAAATGGAAATTGTAGTTATATTCGCTTACATCAGCCTGATTGCGGAACTGCTGTTATTCCCTGTACCGAGCATAGCATCCTGTTATAGCATAATGAGGGAAAGTAAGAACCAACCCGGAACTGTTTCATATAAAGAACACCATTTTGATGTTTACAGAGCCTCTATAATAAGAAAATTTTTACTTTATATAGTTCCCACGATATTTTGTGTAGCTCTTTTTCTGATCCCCCCTGTGTTAATAGCCTTTCCTGCTCTGACCGATTTTTTTTCACCTGTGGAGACATTGAACAGTAACATGATCCATACGTCAGGGATTATATTGATTATTGGAGGAAGATTTGTAACACTTTATTCTGTTTTTTGTATAAGGCGGTCCTTTAAGGGTTTTTTAAAACCCCTGCCGGTAAATGGCATCGTTAGCCGGGGAGTCTTTCGTTTCAGCAGAAATCCCGGACTGGTCGGAATGTTTGTTTTTTATGGAGGCCTTTTTTTACTTTTTCCAAATCTGGTTATGGCTGTAGGTTTTTTTCTCTATTTTATAAATATGCACAACAGAGTTCTAATGGAGGAAAGCTTCCTCAGAGAGAATTTTGGAGACGCTTTTTTGAAATACATGGGGGTAGTCAGGCGATATATCTGATCCTGACCCGGCGTAGTCTATACTAGAAACAGTGTTTTTCCAAATCTTCGAGGTCTGAGTATTAATATAATTTTATTATGGTCATCTATAACTTCTTTAATAAGAAGGGATTTATCGGCGTAGTAGTAGTTTTCTTCAATCAATTCTTTAAAATTTGATATACCTCTTGGCAGTTTTTTCATGAGGCGCCTCTATTGTTCATTCAATACCCATACCATTGATTATTATCTGTAAAAGCCGATATTATTATACTAAATCAATATATACGCTGTCTGTCCTGAGGGGGTACGGGCGCGCTAATTTTAACTTTGCCCTGGTATGTTTATCACATCTGTATTATTTTCATGAGAATAAACAATTGTACAGAAATCCGTCAAAAACTTTTAAGCCGGTATTCTGCAAACAAACGTGAACTGCCATGGCGAAGGACAAAATATCCTTACCCTGTCTGGGTCTCTGAAGTCATGCTGCAGCAAACACAGGTTAAGACTGTGTTGAAGTACTATGACCCCTTTATGGAGAAATTCCCGAATATCGGAGAGTTGGCGCAAGCTGATGTGCAGGATGTTCTCAAAGCATGGGAGGGAATGGGGTATTATGCACGAGCGCGGAACCTGCATGATGCCGCTGCAATTATTGTAAAACAATATAACGGTATCATTCCAAACACCAAAGAGGAGCTTTTAAAACTCCCCGGTGTGGGAGATTATATCGCTGCCGCCGTATTGAGCATCGCCTTTGGGCGTCCTTTGGCCGTTGTCGATGGAAATGTGAAACGTCTCCTGGCCAGGTTGTTTGTCATTGATGAATACATTAATGCATCCGGCTCATTAAAAACTTTTAAGTCTGTTGCCGAACAATTACTGGATATCTCCGAACCGGGCGCATTTAATCAGGCTCTTATGGAATTTGGCGCAACAATCTGTAAATCCGGAAATCCGGCCTGCCATGCATGTCCGTTGAAAGGTGATTGCTTGGCATATCGATATCAAAAAGTCTCTGAATACCCTAAGAAAGCATCAAAAAAGGAGAGACCGGAATACCATATCGCAGTGGGAGTGGTTTTTAAAAAGGGGAAAGTCTTAATTACCCGACGTAAGCATAACGGGCTTCTTGGCGGTTTGTGGGAGTTTCCCGGCGGAAAGGTTAGAGACGGGGAAAAGGGGGAAATAGCTTGCATACGGGAGATTCGGGAGGAGGTCAATCTTGTAGTGAAGGTCGATTCCTGTCTGACTCGGATCAGACACGAATACAGCCATTTTAAGATTGTCATGGATGTATTTATCTGTCGTTATATATCCGGCAGAGTAAGGCTGACCGGGCCGGCAGCTCATCAATGGATAAAAATAAAAGAGACCGACCAATACCCCTTTCCCGGAGCGAATCACAAATTTTTACCTCTTTTAAAAGAAAAACAGTCAGCCCTTAAGGCTATACTGTAGGAGCTGAAAGTAAATTTAAGATATTAAAAAGTCCTGATATTATCAGGTTTCGTCCTGTCAGGCATTGGACTGACACTAAAATATACGCTTTCGGGTTCTGCTGTATTATGTCACTTATTTTGATAAAGGTAATGCAAATCCGGCCTTCCCGCATAGGTTTAAAAATGAGTCCTGAAGTGCTTAAGGAAGAACTAAAGGATATGAAAGAGATTATTCTGATCTACTCTATAGATCATGCTGAAAAGCAGATAAGCCAAAGAAGCTCGGTGCAGCAAAGACTCTGGGATTTGTTTGAATTAATGCATCTGGAAAATGAGGTTAACCATACACTATAGTGATCATAAAATCCTTTAATTTCAAGAGGTTAGACGCACTTTTCAATACTATTTAGAAAACTCAGGTTAAAAACAGCATTTAGCATTCAGCTGTCAACCCTCTGTTTTCAAAGGTTTTGCATAATAACCGGCATATCACTTTTGGGTGAGTGCTGTTTTTAACGTAACGCTTTGATTTTTTTTAGCTGACTACTGATCGCTGACCGCTGACAGTTTTTTTAAAAATTATAACGATTTGTTCTCTTTATTGGCAAGATGTTACGTTGTAAATGATTTAATTATTATAATCATGCAAAACAGAATTATTGAAAAGAGGTATAGTGACTGTATGGACTTGCTTTTTATAAATTGTTTTTTCCTTAAAATGAAAAACAGAATGAAAAGAAGGAGGGGCAAAAGAGCAGGTTTTAAAAGCTGCCAGATGGCCGTTCTGTTTATACTTAAATGAAAAAGCTGTAGCGGTGAATAAGGCATTAGCACGGAGCACATATTACCTGCGGCTGCAAAACCCAGGGCTCTGCAAAAAGATATTTTTACATAGTTGGAGCTTTGAAGCCACTTAATCCCTGATAAATAAAAAAGTATTACTCCATCCGCAAAAAAACAACTACTAATTCAAATAAAATCAGAAGAAACGTCATATTATTATAGGATGGAGTTAAATATGGAGTAAGGAGCATGCTTATATAGGACATGAGGAAAAACGGTAGAATATCTGTAAATAAAAGCGATGTAATATTTATTAAAAACCAGATAAACCCAAGGAAGAAAAGCTTTAAACCAAAATCCTTTCAAAAATAAACAATAACCAATACTTCTATCAGACTTGAAAAAAAAGTATAACAGCGGGATACATTCTACCTGTAGAAGATGGAGAAACACCGGCAAAAACTACCGCAATAGAGAAAGCTAAAAGTATGAATAGCAGAGATTTAAGAAATT
This sequence comes from Candidatus Magnetocorallium paracelense, assembly GCA_029001845.1. GTDB lineage: Bacteria > Nitrospirota > Thermodesulfovibrionia > Thermodesulfovibrionales > Magnetobacteriaceae > Magnetocorallium > Magnetocorallium paracelense. The sequence goes on from JAREWP010000075.1 coordinate 173,788, forward strand.
TTGTTTTCATTGTTTCATAAAGAGTTTTTAATTATAAAGATTTGACCCCGCTTAAGCTATTTTAAAACACGCGACAGGTAAAAAAGAGACAGTAGTGCTGAGCAGGTATTTCCGACTGCCGATGCCAAAATGGTTCTGTATAAAGAAGCTGTCCTTACCTGTTCCGTATGAAGCCATGGAATTTTTAATATATAGAAAAGTAAAAGTCCTTCTATTAGAATAACAGGCAATTCTTCAATCAGAATAAATAGAAGTTTTCCTGTTACGGGGGAAAACGTTTTTACAAAAAAAGTATCCAAGAGAGGCTTTGAGTAGTTCAGAAAGGAAACAAAAAGAATAAAAGATATAATATTGAAAAAGAACCATGTATGTCTAAAACGGGAGGTGTTTAAAGAGAATTCATTGAGTGTATAAGAAGTAACAAACACCTCAAGCCCGACGGGAATTGAAAGCAGGATAAGGCTGAATCCAATCTCGACGGGAGAGACAACAGGATTGGCGAAAACCGGTGATTGAGGGAGAATTAGAAATAGAAGTGTAAAGAGTGTTGTCTAAAGGTTTTTTATAATATACATTTTTATATGAGAAAGCCCGAAAAGCATGAAATGAAAATTTTTTACTGGTTTTCTTTTATATTCCACTATATTCCACAATGGTTAGTTCTCAACAAGCTTAAGTTAACAACCTCGTTGCCTCCTTTTTTCAAAGTATCTTTACCTGCCTTTCTTACCTGACACATGGAGTAATATCTATAGATATTAATGCCATTCCCGCAATTCCTTAATCGGGAAAATGTCATCTTCTCTTAATAACCTTGGGACTATTGACTCCTCCAACCCCCTGTGTCATGTAAAGCAGTAAGTTTTAAGGGGAATTGAGGAAAAATTCCTTTTATTACTTCAACTTATAGAGAACTTATTTTCAGCGATTTAATGTCAACCAGCTAAGGAACAAGGGTGCCATCTCCTACAACTTTCAATGTACTCAAATCAGTCAAAAATTCGCTTTTGAAATTCTTAAGCACTTCACTTAATTTTCTATATTTGGAAGTTCCAGTATTTTGTCTTGCTAACTCTGCCCATAAGTGATAGCCAAAAACTCCAGCTGCTGACTGTATCGGACTACTTGTCCATGACCAATATAATAGAATATCCATGTATCAAATGAATTAGCAAATAGCAATAAAAGTCTTTTATCTGTTATTTCTACAACTGAATTTGGAACATATCCCATGTCACTCCATATTGGCAATGTATATATATACTCGGTATAATTCTTAATATCTATAAAAACTATGTAGTAGCTATCACCTGGAAGCATTTGTCCCAATATAAAATGTGCGACCTTTGATCGTCCGGCAAACTCAGGATTTGACACCGGAGCGGTAGTAGACCCTACACTTCCAAGCGAATGGGAAATCATATAAGCGCCTGCGCCTGTTTCGGGGTCTCTGACGATATATCCGACTCCTGTCCAGTCATTTAGTGTAACATTATCTCGTGATACTGTCACCTCTTTTTGTGCGTTAACTGCGTTTCTTATATCCGTTATATCCTCCTCCGATAGAGTAAGCTGAGGTAAAATGGTATCTGCATTGTTTGAATCTATGGTATAAACGGGTATTCCCTCTTTTGCTGCTGTCTGTAATGCCTTGACTGCCGATACGGACTCAATTTGGAGAAGATTTTCCAGTATCTTATGCTCCAGATAGGACGAGTTCAGGCCCCTCTGTTTTATAAACTCCTTTCTCCGCGACATGTCGCCATCAATGGCAACGGAGGAGGCGGCGACTTTGATGGCGTCGATGCTCAGACCCTCCATAAGGGGAGGTGAAAAGGGCATTCCAAAGAGCTCGTCATACACGGCATGGGCTACAAAGAGCGCAACTGAGGGCATCTTTGTATTGTGTACGCGCATAAGCGATTCAAGGAGCCTTGAATTCATATGTACCTGACGAAAGTAGGAGATCGAAATATTGTGCAGCAATTCTCCGGCCCTGTCGTCCATGGCGTTGACTGAATCGTGCAAGGTCCCTTCAAAGCTCTCTACTGTGTCCAAATGACCGGTCAGCTGATCTCCCGAATAATCTAAAGCAGGGACTCCTATGGCGTAAGCAATACCGTAGGTTATATCCTTTGTCAGTTTGTCCGTACCCAAATTGGGGCTTGTCAGAGTTGTGTTGAGTTCAATGGACGATCCCAACGGTATTTCCGGCCCTGTAAGTATAACTGTATCGTTCAGTTTTATTTCAGGTTTGACATTTACCAGTTCCATCGTTCCACTCATGTACCTGCAATAGACTCCCGACACTCTGAACATTGCAATCAAAAGACTGGCCTGATCGTAATTATTTCCCGACAGTTCGCCAAGTGTCTGCTGCGCGCCTTTTAGCGAACCATAATAGGGTTCGTATGTAATATTCTGTTTGACCCACTCATAGATTTTATGGGGATTGTTGTCGAGCTCCTCAGCCAGTTCCGTTATTTCCGTTGTAAACTGCACCTCAAGTGTCTCTGCCAGGTCTGCTTCCGTTGGCGGTGGTTTGGTTGTGCGAGCTTTACCGGCGGCCTTTGCGAGATCATAGGCAGGATCATAGTCTTGCATATCCGACGGCTCCTGTGTCAAATCCTGTGTGAGCAGTCCTTTGTGAGCAGTCCTTTCAGTGAGCCGTTCGATGCAACGTGAACGCCTTATGCCTTATAACGTGTTTGATTCCGTCCTGCCGGGTAAGGAAGTTGTCAGAGCACTTATTTTTATGTTATAAATATTTATCTAAAACAGCATTTAGCTGTCAGCCATCAGCTATCAGCTCTTTAATTGCAGCACTTTATGGTTCAAAACAGATTCACCCGTAAAGTGAAGCTTATTTTGGCATAATATCAATTCTTTCCTTAGCTGAAGGCTGACTGCTTTTTTTATTTTTATTTGCTTCAGTGAATGGATGGGGTGCGTTACAGGAAACTATCGGATTTTCTTCTTAAGGAGAGAGGCTTTTCGCTTACTCCTTATAAGGAAAATTATATTTTAAGGCGCCTGGAGTCGCGTCTGAATATAGTAGGCCTGCCTTCACTCGACGACTATATCGATTTTTTAAAGGGGAATGAAAATGAGATAAACAGTCTCTTAAACGCCCTTACAATCAACTTAACCTATTTCTTCAGAAACGCCGAAGTTTTTGAATATTTAACGCACTCTGTACTGCCCAATCTGATAGAACAAAAAATAAAATCAAAGGAATACAGAATCAATATATGGAGCGCCGGATGCGCAACCGGGGAAGAGCCATATTCCATTGCTTGTCTTTTATTGCAAAACTTCGATATTAAGCTCTATAAAATTAAAATAAACATACTTGCCACAGATGTCGATTCCGTGGCGATTAAAAGGGCGGAACAAGGTGTTTATCAGGCTGAAAAACTGGCTGAAGTAGATAAAAAGTTATTATTGAACTGTTTCAGAAAATCGGGAAACAGTTATCATATCAAAGAGGAGTTACGAGATATTGTCGAATTCAGGCGCTTAAACCTTCTGGATTGTACTCCTTTACATACCGACTTTGATATAATTACCTGCAGGAATGTGTTAATATATTTTTCAAGACCATACCACTTAAAGACCTATGAGTATTTCCTCAGCCATCTTAATCAACAGGGGATATTAATCCTGGGAAAGGCCGAGATGCTGATATCGGAAATGAGATCCAATTTCGAGCACTTAAATATTGAATACTGTATGTACAGAAAAAGGCGGCAACAAAAAGATATTTCAGATATAAAGTAGTCGTTTACGGTTTACAATCTACAGTTAACGGTTTACAGTTGACGGTTTACGGTAAAAAGCTTCATTTACCGACTCTGTAGTTATTAAGAAAATGTAAACCGTAAGCTGTTTATCAATAATTTAATTGCAGAGGAATCGCCATGAAAAAGAAATTGATAGTAGGCTTTCTTTCCGTTATTTTTATAATACTTTTAATGAACTTCCTTGGCACCTATTTCATCGAAGTAGAATGGCAGCGTCAGATATTCTCCGTATCATCTGCGCTTTTGGTTTCCATGTTCCTTGGTATGGCCATTACCAATCCTATGGTAAAAGACATAAAAAGACTGGTCGGACTGGCCGAGAAAGTGAGCGAGGGAGACCTTACACACGATCTCACGGTAACTGCAAAGGATGAAGTCGGCGCTCTTGAAGAATCTTTTTCTAAAATGATTCAATATCTTAAGGAACTGATCGCCAATAGTCAGGAGAACTCTAATGATGTGGCGGAGTCGGCGAAAAGATTCGAGTCTTTTTCTATGGAGATGAAAAAGACGATTGACGAAATTGTCAAGGCAATCGAAGGTATTTCAAGGGGTGCGGAAAAGCAGCTTACACTTGTAGAGAGTTCGTCGGAAATTATGAAGCGCATGGCGGATTCGACCAATCTCATTGCAAAAAAGGCGACAGCCACTTCCAATACGGCTTCAAGAACAGGAGAGCTGGCGAAATCGGGAAAGGTCTCCTCTACGACGGCAATAAAGACCATGGAAGAGGTGGCGCAGAGGTCCATTGATTCGCTGGCCCTTGTAAAGCAGTTCGCCAAACGTGTAAAGGAGATAAATAAAATTACCGTTATGATAGCGGATATAGCGAATCAGACAAATCTCCTGGCCTTAAATGCCTCTATCGAGGCTGCCAGGGCGGGAGAATATGGAGGCGGATTCGCCGTTGTCGCCGAAGAAGTAAGAAAACTGGCCGAAAGTTCCAAGGCTTTCAGTGAAAGTATAAACACCATTGTCGAGGATATACAGGAAGAACAGGCCGTCATACTTACTCATCTGGAAAAGAATACGCAAGATGTACAGGAGGGCTCGAAAGTGGTGGTGAAAATCGGGTCTTCGCTGGAAACGATCAGTAAGGATGTACTTTTAATGGTTTCCGCTGTTAAGGAGATATCGGTGCTTACAAACAATCAAAACAAGGAGGCAGGGGAGATGGTTCTGGCTATCGATGAAATTTCTCACCTGGCTCAGGATAATGCTTCCACTACCGAACAAACGGCAGCGGCGACCGAGGAACAGGCAACATCAATGGAAGAACTCTCCCGCCATGCCGCCGAATTATCGACGATATCTCAGAGACAACTTGAAAGCATAGAGAAATTCCATATAGAGTCATGAAAAAAATATTACGGGGAGACGAGCTTTTAATCGTTTTTATGCTCATAGGAGATGTACATTTCGGACTTGAGATTCAAAAGATCATATCCATCGTCGAACCTAAACAGAGACGCACGATTCCTCTGTCTCCGCCTTATATAAACTCCATAATGAATTATTACGGCAGTATTGTTACAATATTCGATTTAAAGACCTATTTCGCCTTTCGTTCAACTGAAGATAACGATGAAGAAGCAAAAGTGGTGTACCTGAAACACAATGAACTCAATGTCGGTCTGCTCGTAGATAAAATCACGGGAATCGATTATGTGTCTCTCTCGGTGATAGAAGAGCCGGGAGCCCTTGATTCTGATTTTGAAGTCGAGAAGTTTTGCAACAATGTTTTTATTATTAATGAAGACGAACCTGTCGTATACCGTCTGGACGTCGAAAAAATAGAGGATTTCATGAACCGGATCGTTTTCCCCGGATAGGGGAAACATCCGGGACTTTCGGAGGTTTGCAATGTCTGTTGTCCTTGTTGTGGAAGATCAGAAGTTGATGCGCACTATGTTGTGCGACGCCCTGGAAGAAGCAGGCTATGATACTCTGGAGGCTTCCGAAGGTCTGGAAGGTTTAAACATGATTGAAACGAAAAGTGTTTCGCTGGTAATATCCGATCTTGTGATGCCATTATATGACGGAGCCAATTTTTTAAGCCTTTTAAAGACCTGCCATCCGGATATTGAAGTGCTTTCGCTGACTTCTGCGGCGCAAGACAGTACGATTTATCAGGAAGCCGTAAAAATCGTCGGAGAGGAGAAAATCATGAAAAAAACCGACAACTTCGACGATGTCATAAATAAAGTTAAGGAGATACTGGGGTGATGGATTTACCGGGAAATATTAAGGCCATAGGAGAATCTGTCAGGAAGATTGCACCTGAGATCATATCTCAATTTTCACGAATAGAAGTCAAAGAGGGGGGGGTACAGATAAAGAAACAGTCCTATCCCTCCTATGAGTATTCGTTTATAATCGGTGTTACGGGCAGGTATAAAGGGGCTGTGACAATGAGTTTAAAAAAGGAGGTCGCCTTTTATATCGCCTCCTCGATGCTGGGGCTTGAGGAGTTGAAAGAGTTTGACGAGACGGCTGAAAGCACTTTAAGAGAGCTGGCGAATATGACTGTCGCTCGATCATTAATGGTCGTATCCGATGAGGGGCTCATCGATCTCACTCCGCCGACTTTCGTAAAGGGCACGAATGTTTTTTTTGCCGTAGCCGATATTGACCAAACTTACGAAATCACTTTTGATACGGAAGTGGGAAAGCTCGAATTCAATATATCGTTGTCCGAGAAGTGAGATGGGGAGGATTGTAGAAGCATAAACAGAGTTGAGGTGATTTTTAAAGAAGTTTGCGGTTTACGGTTTACAGTTTACGGCTATATTAATGAAGTCCGCTAAAAGCGCTTCTTTAGTATATTAGGAATTTCAAAATAAAAAAGAACCGTACGTAGGACAGGCGTCTCGCCTGTCCTTTCTGCAAGCGAAATCGCAAATTACCGCGAATAGAGGCGGTTCGTTATACTGAAACGGACAGGCGGGACGCCTGTCCTAGGTGCCGAAATTTTTCTATGGTAGTTCTAAATAGAAAAGTCCGTCCATAAGGACGTTAACTTGATTATAAGGATGATGTAAATGGCAGAAGAGCAAATACCAGGTGGAACGATACTTATTGTGGAAGACACAAAATTCATGAGGCTTATGCTTCGGGACATTTTCGAGAGAAACGGTTACGAAGTTATAGGTGAGGCTGTAAACGGTAAAGAAGGTGTAGAGAAGTATGAAGAACTCCTCCCCGATCTGACTACGCTCGATATAAGCATGCCTGAAATGGACGGCATCGAAACCTTGAGAGCTATTATGAAAATAGACCCTGCAGCCAAAGTAGTAATGGTAAGCGCCATGGGATATAAGGATAAAATTATGGACGCCGTTAAGAGCGGCGCCAAAGATTTTATCATTAAACCTTTTGAAGAAAAAAAGGTGCTCAGCGTCGTTCAAAATATATTAAAAAAATGATAATACATTGCCTGTGCAAAAACACAAGAATCGACGTGCCCCTTAAAAGCGGTTTTGGGTATGTCCAGGGAGATTAGCGAAGTTGTTGATGTCGTTTTCCAGGGCGAGGATGTGCTTGTCAGTATCCGAAAGCCTAAACCGCCGGGCAAGCTTGTTCCCTACGGGCGTGTTACCGAATATATTCGTTCGTTAAATCTCAAGGATGTCGATTATGAGATTTTAAAGAAGATATACAAAAACCCTGATCAATTCCCGCAAAAGTTCGCCAAAAATCCTGAGGTCCTGAAAAATAAAGAACCCGATAAACCCAAAGAGGTCAGGCTCTCAAAAAACATATACACCTTAGACGATCTGGTCAGCTTAATCTTCCACGGCGATGATGTGTTTATTAAAATAGATAAGCCTGTCCCGCCCAAAAGACTCACCCCCTACGGCAGAATAACGGAATTCCTGGGCTCTTTCAATTTACGGGAAGTCGATTACAATACCCTGAGAACGGTCTATAAAAACCCCGGCGCCGAGATGATCGAAATCGCCAAACGCTCCTTTGAGCAAATACAAACCGAGAAATTTACAATAGAAATCAGTGAGGACAGATTGACATGTTATGTAACTCTTTCTCCTGTGAAAGAGAGTGAACCGTTGCCCGAAGCGGAACAAATTTTAAACGAGATGGAGTCACAAAACGTCGTATACGGTCTTCAACAATATGTTATTAAAAAGGCCCTTCATACCAGAGCCTTCAATAAAAAGATAATTGCCGCCAAGGGAATTTATCCTATACCCGGAGAAGATGAGAAAATTAATTTATCGATTCCGGCAGATAACAGACTGAACGATATTGTCTTAAAACTTTCCGATTCCGACCTTTTTGAAAAATTCGAGTTCGTTACAACAGTGAAAAGCGACGACAGGATCGCTGAAATAGAGCCGCTAACGAAAGGTACAAACGGCGCCACCGTTCACGGAGACAGAGTCTTTACTATACCTGGTCTGCCTCTGGAACATAAGGGCAGGAATGTAAATGTAAAGGGTCGTGAGCTTACGGCCGCCATTGACGGGCGTCCGCTTATGACATCGAAGGGATTGGAGGTGGAACCTGTACTTGTTTTAAGAGAGGCCCGGGAAAAGGAGATCAGATTCACCGGTTCCATAAAAGTAAGAGGCGATCTGTCACTCTGCCCCCTGGTTCAGGCTACCGGAGACATCGAGGTTCATGGCGTCGTAACGGAGAGCTCATTGGTGGCGGGGAGAAATATTGTTATCCATGAAAATATTCTTTCCAGACCTGACAAAAGCATTGTAGCAGGCGGAGATTTCATCAGCCGCCATGTATCTTATGCAAAGGTTATTGCAGAAAATATTTTTATAGTCTCCACTGCTTTTAATTCGGAGTTGACTGCTTTAAACTCAATTGTGACGATTGACCCTGACAGCAGAGTCGTGGGAGGTCATTTGCGCGCCGGGCTAAAGGCGGATATTTCAATTATAGGCAACGAATCAAAGGCGAGCACAAAAGTAAGTGTCTCTACTCCGGAGATTTTGAGAAAATACAAGCAGAAAATTATCTCTGTTTACGATCCTGTTATAGAGAAAATAAAGAATAAGAGGGAGAGTTATAAGAAAAAATTATCGAAACTGGAGGAACTCAAAAAAAGACCGGGGGAAAAGTATCCAAGCGCCTATAATTGGCTCTACTCTCTTTTCTTTTCGGAAATGAAGCGTTGCGACGATAAACTCTCCCAAATTGCGCAACTTCAGGCCGCCATCAAGGAGGAGAACCTTTTTACACAAAAGGGTACCCTTAAAACAGGGCAAATATTTCCCTCTACAACCTTGTACATGGGGCATGACGTTCTGGAAATAGAGGAACGAACCGGAATGAAAAGGTTTGTCATAGAAGAATCTAAAATCAGAGAAACCGATAAGGAGAACTCCGAAAATGATAGATCCTTCGAAATATAAAAAGATGTTCATTGACGAAACAATGGAGCATATCTCCCTGGTTAATGACACTGTCCCCGGGTTTGAAAAGGATGTTCACAACATCGAGGCAATTAATGTACTTTTTCGCTCCTTCCACTCAATTAAAGGAATGGCGGCTTCTATGAGCTATTCACATATTCAGGAATTAAGTCACAAACTGGAAGACCTCCTGGACAGTCTGAGACAGGGAACAGCCTATGACAGCGAAGATGTAATTAATATTCTCTATGACGGTACGGAATTAATAGAGAAGATGGTACGGCTCATAGAGGAGGATTCAGAGGAAATTCCTGATTCTGCAGCTCTTTTAAAGTCGATCTCCAACCTTATGGCGCAGAATTCAGGTGAAACCGGCACAGACGATCAGGGCATGAGCAGAGACAATACCGATCTGTCCGGGCCATTATCGGAGGCGCCTGAAAACAACAATGTCGTAATATCCGGGGAAGGAGATATCTCTGAAGAAGAGAAGAGCTTCAGAAATCATTATAAGATAGAGGTCACTATCTCCGAAGAGTGTGTAAGTGCGGCGGCGCGGGCCTATATATTGACAGGAATGCTTGTAGAAAGCGGAACAATAATCGAATCTGTTCCTCCAATGAGCGATATAGAAGAAGGAAGGGTGGAGAGAGAGTTAAAAATCGATTTCGGCACCGATCTCTCCACTGACGATATGGACACTCTGATCGGTTCGGTGGTGGAAATAGAAAAGTATGTGATCACTGAAATAGAACCAAAGGAGGGTCGAAGGACTGAAGACGTCAGAACACCCTGCCTCGTGGCCAGGGAAAAAGTTCCTGACGAAAAGATTTTAAGATACAGAAAACCGGGCGCCGTTAAGGTGGACACCCCTGTTCTGGATAATTTAATTAATATTGTTGGAGAGATGTTTATACAGGAAAACAGATTGATAGAGATTACAAGAAATAACAGAATGCCTGAAACTCTCGAAACCGTAAATCTGATTCAGAAGCTCATAAAACGTTTATATAAGGAGGTCATGACTTTACGACTCGTACCGATTTCTCTTCTTACAGATATGGCGCCAAGGATAAAGCGGGAAGTGCTGCAAGGTTCCGAAAAGAAAGTCAACATAGAAATTACGGGCAAGGAGATAAAGCTCGATCGTTCCATCGTAGAGAAACTGGGCGACCCTTTTATGCACCTCCTTAGAAACAGCATCGATCACGGCGTCGAATCTCCAGAGGAAAGGATAAAAGCAGGCAAGAGCGAAGAGGGCAGTATAATCATTAAGACCACAAGAGAAAAGGATATGATAAGCATCGATTTTACGGACGACGGGAAGGGACTGGATCGAGACATAATAAAAAACAAAGCAGTTTCCTGCGGACTTATTTCAGCAGAGGAGGCAGAGCTGCTGGAGGATGATGAAATCCATAGTTTTATATGGCATCCCGGATTTTCTACGGCAGGAGAGGTTACATCGCTGTCAGGCAGGGGAGTCGGTATGGATGTTGTAAAAAATGTTGTAGAGGAACTGGGAGGAAAGATATGGGTCGATTCAACAAAGGGACAGGGGTGCTCCTTTCATATGGAGATTCCCATGACAATTGCGATAATCAGGACATTCAGAATAAAACTGAATGATGATATATTCGCCTTCCCTTTAAACAAAATCGTCCGCACAATAGAGATAAAGGACGACGAATTAATAAAAAACGAAGATGGGATGCATTTTTTCTATCGAGATGAGAAAATTAATGTGTACGATCTTAAAGACATCCTGCAATATTCTTCAAATGGAGTCAAAAGCAAGGAGTCGGTTGCAATTCTCATTGTCGAATCGGGCAGGGAGAGCCTGGGAGTCATTGTGGACTCCTTTATCGCAGGTTACGAAACCGTTGTGAAACCCCTTGGTAAACCACTTGAAAGGCTTGAGATACTCTCAGGCACGACCGTTTCAGAAAAAGGAGAGCTTATCCTGATCCTTGATGTAGATAAAATAATCGCAAGAGCCCTGGCGTCGTCGAATCAATTTTTAGGTAAGACCGGTTTCATATCTCTTTCCTCGAAAGAATAATTGTAAACATTCAGCTATCAGCGGTCAGCATTTTTTCGACTTTTCAGGTTTATGTGCGCTGCTATTCTTACTCCCTCTCCCCCTTTGAAGGGAGAGAGGGTTGGGGTGAGGGGGGTCGTTACGGTACTCGATACGGTTACGATTCTCCACCGTTACCCCTCACCTTAGTCCTCTCCCCTCAAGGGGAGAGGAGACCAAAGGGAATTTCTTCGAAATTCCTAAGCGCTGCATCAAGCCTGTTTAGTTCCGGCGACACCGGGTTAGATGTATAGACTGAAGGCTGAAGACTTTTAGGTAAAACTGTGTTTTTAAAGGAGGTTTACATTGGCTTTAAATATAGTCCGGAAAATTTTGGAATCTCATAAAGTAAGCGGAGATATTACACCCGGCAGTTCTGTTGCATTAAACATTGATGAGGTGTACACACAGGACGCCACAGGCACAATGGCATGGCTTCAGTTTGAAGCCATGGGTATCGACAAGGTGAAAGTGCCTCTCGCTGTCTCTTATGTGGATCATAATATGATTCAGTCCAACTTCATGAATCCCGATGATCATGTCTTTTTGCAGAGCGCCGCAGCAAAATTCGGGGCCTGGTTTTCAAGACCGGGTAACGGTATATGCCATCAGATTAATTTGGAGCGTTTTGCAGCCCCCGGTAAAATCGCTCTCGGAACGGACAGCCATACGCCCACGAACGGGGGGATAGGAATGATGGCCATAGGGGTAGGAGGGCTTGACGCAGCGACTGTAATGGCGGGTTCTCCCTATGAATTGACTGCTCCGAAAACAGCTCTCGTCAAATTGACAGGCGCCTTGGAGCGTCCTTGGGTAACGGCAATGGATGTTATTCTCGAATTATTGAGGAGACTCACTGTAAAGGGAGGCGTTGGAAAGATATTCGAGTATGGCGGAGAGGGCGTGAAGACATTAAATGTTACCGAACGGGCGACAATAACGAACATGGGAGCAGAGCTTGGGGCCACGACTTCGGTTTTTCCCAGTGACGAGGCTACCTTAAAGTTCTTAAAAGCGCAGGGAAGGGAGTCCGATTGGATCGAACTTACGGCAGACGAGGGCGCAGAGTACGATGAAGTCATTGAGATCGATTTGAGTTCCCTTGAGCCCCTGATGTCCAAACCCCACAGCCCGGATGCTGTCATCGCGGTAAAAGAGCTCTCAGGCACGGAGATCAATCAGGTCTGTATAGGGAGCTGTACAAATTCGTCCTATCAGGCAATGCAGGCCGTTGCATCGATCCTTAAGGGCAGGAGAGTTGCAGAGCATGTTAATTTAATGATAAATCCCGGATCGAAGCAGGTCTATGAAATGATTGCCGGAGACGGCAGTCTTGCAGATATGATCGCAGCCGGCGCCAGGCTGCTGGAAGCTTCATGCGGCCCCTGTATAGGTATGGGAGCGTCTCCGGGCACCGGGCAGAATTCGATACGCACATATAACAGAAATTTTAAGGGACGATCCGGAAATAAAGATGCCTTTGTATATCTCACAAGCCCTCTGACAGCCGCTGTGATGGCTTTAAAGGGAGAAATGATCGATCCAAGGGAAAGCGGTATTGAAATCAGTGAGTTTAATGAGCCCGAGTCCTATCGGATTAACGATAATATGTTGATTCCCCCCCAAGCCGGTTCAACCGATAAAGAGATTAAAAAGGGCCCCAACATCAAAGAGGTTCCTGTCAAGGATGCTCCCGGCGATGAGATACGGGCCGAGGTGCTTTTAAAAGCAGGCGATAATATTACAACTGACGACATTATGCCCGCCGGATCGAAGGTACTGCCCTACCGGTCGAATATTCCGGCGATCTCTGAATTCGTTTTCACCAATATTGATTCCTCTTTTGCTGAAAGAGCGGTAAAGTCGATTGAAAAGGGCGGAGGTATCATCGTAGGAGGCGAGAACTACGGTCAGGGCTCCTCCAGAGAGCACGCCGCCATTGCACCCATGCATCTCGGTATTCAGGCGGTAATCGTTATATCATTCGCCAGAATACACAGAGCCAATCTGATAAATTTCGGAATCCTTCCTTTGGTTTTTAAAAATCCAGAGGATATCGAGGGGATTCATAAAGGAGATTTTTTGGTAATCGGTGATGTCAAAAATACTCTTTTACATAATGGTGAGTTTACTATAGAAAATACATCCAGGGGGAACGTTTTTCAATGTACCGCCAATTTGAACGAAAGAGAACGGGATGTTATCTTAAAGGGCGGGCTTTTACCTTTTACAAAGGAGAAGGTGGCATAGGAGATGGTTACGACATTCTATCTGGTGCGCCATGGAATGACTGTGGGAGGAGAGGAAAAGAGGTACAAAGGGCAGACCGATGTGCCTCTTTCCAAAGAGGGCGAAGCACAGGCCGAGAAAGTAGCGGAATATTTAGCGGAGAAACTTTCGAAAGAGCATACAAAGGGGCGGAGCATACGTTTTTATTCTTCCGATCTCTCCCGTGCTGTCAAAACAGCCGAGATAATCGCAGCTCCTTTCGGAGCACTCCCTGTTATGGATCCTATATTTAAAGAGCGTCATTTTGGCAGATGGGAAGGTATGACCTTTGACGAGATAAGAGATGAATTCCCAGAGGAATTCGATTCATGGGCCGCTAATCCCCTTCAATTCAGTCCTATGGGCGGAGAGAGCACGGCAGACGTGGATAAAAGGGTTATGCCTCATTTTTATGATATTTTACAAAAAGAAAGAAGCAATATTTTTTTTATTGTCGCCCACGGCGGTGTGAACAGGGTGATTCTTTGTAACCTCCTGTGTACATCTCTTGAGCATATATTCAAGGTAGAGCAGGACTTTGCCTGTTTTAACAGAATCGATTTTTTCGAAGACACCCATGTCGTAAAGTCACTGAATACAGTCGTCTATTGACGATGAACCGCTTTTTCCGACAGGAATAATTTGCCTGATAGGAAATTTTTTCCTTTTATTTCATATCCACCGTCACCCCTCACCTTGTCTCCTCTCCCCTCAAGGGGAGAGGAGACTTAAAAGGAATTTCTTTGAAATTCCTATACATGAACATAACACATACGGCGGACTTCATAAATGCAGCCTCTGGCGCAAAAATTGCTGGTTATTTGAAATCTACTGACAACAACAGCAGACAGAGGGTAAAAAGATGTCTATAATCACTGAGGGATTACAACCAAACAATACGATTAATAAAGATTTTAATAACTCTTCAGCAAAAAACGTTAATAAAGACGAAAGTTTTTGGGGAGACGACGGCTTTTCCTTTGGCGATATTCTGGATATTATAAATCCCCTGCAACACATTCCAGTTATTTCCACCATTTACAGATCAGTCACAGGGGACGAACTCTCGGCAGGATCCAGGGTCGTTGGCGATGCCGTGTTCGGCGCCATAAACGGCGGACTCATAGGCAGCGCTTTCGGAGTAGTCAGTGCCGCGGTCAATGAGGTTCTTGAAGATAAAACAGGCATGGACATTGGAGAGCATGTTATTGCCATGATTACCGGTGACTCCGATGGAGAAAATATGGCGGCCTCAGTTGATGAAAGCATAGACAATGAAATCGATCAGGATGTTTCAACGACTTTAAGCTCTTTGTTGGCAGGTACTGACGGAATGAGAAATCCTGAGTCAGAGAAGGACAGTAATTCCAACGCCCTGAGTTTCAACGTTTCCGACTTCAGAAATGACAGGTACAGAAGAGACAGACTTAACAACGCATATCTCGAATTCATGAAAAACGAGCTTATGGCGGACGATGTAAGCTCTCCCTTTGAGAATCCCAGAGGGCTGAGTATGGTTGTGTAACTCATCCTAAAACAGCAGTCAGCTGTCAGCGGTCAGCCTTCAGCTAAGGAAAAAATTGATGTTATACTAAAATAAGCTTCACCTTATGGGTGAAAGTGTTTTACACCATAAGGTGTTGCAATGAAAAAGCTGATGGCTAAGGAAAATCAAATCGTTACGTTAAAAACAGTGCTCACCTAAAAGTGATATGCAAACTTTCATGTAAAACGTTGAAAACAGAGAGCTGACTGCTGATCGCTGACTACTGTTTTTTAGGGTGAAAGAGAATGAAAAGGATCGATACTTTTTATCCTGTGAAGGCGGATTCCATTGGCATTATTATGAATTACAGGTGCACCAATCATTGCGCCCATTGCCTGTATGCCTGCCATCCCGGAGTGAAGGATCATATGACAGAGAAATGGATTGAAGATATTCTTCAATCCATTTCCGATGCATGCCCTTTGGCGGCCTTGCATATAGGCGGCGGAGAACCCTTTTTGTATCCCGATTTTTTAAGAAGACTTGTGAAAGGTGTCGTACAAAAAGGGCTTTACCTCGAGTATGTGGAAACAAACGGTTTCTGGATCAGAAAATCCGAGCCCGGGAAGCTTCTGGAAAGTATTAAAAACGCCGGATGCAATCGTCTCTTGCTCTCTATCTCTCCCTTTCATAACGCCTTTTTGTCAATGGAGGATAATCTTTCCGCCAAGAGGCTCATTACAGAGGTCTTTGGAGAGGATGGGATATTTGCATGGCATCCTGCTTATTACTCTTTTCTTCAATACCATCTCACTGACAAACCGGTATCATTTCGTTCCTATATCAAAAAATTTTCAAAAGAGGAGTTACTATACCAGCTAACCGGTATTATCTATCTCCATCCGGCCGGAAGGGCGGCTTTGAATTTCAAGGAAATTTTGCCTTTAAAGCCGGCTGCCCGCTATTTTCAAAAAAATTGTCACTCCGAACTGGCCTCCCCTGTTCATGCCCATGTCGATCTCTACGGCAATTATCTGACAGGCTTTTGCGCCGGTTTGACAATAGGCGTTAACAGCGCCTTTCGTTTAAGACGCCTTTTTGAAGAAGGTTTATCTCTAAATAAATACCCCATACTCTCTATCCTCATCAACGAGTCTCTGGACTCCCTTTATGCTTTTGCCTCAAAAAAAGGCTTTATTTCCGATCCCAAGGGTTACATATCCCCATGTCACCTGTGCGCCCATCTCCGCACATATTTATTTTTTAGTGATGAGAGATATGCAGAACTGAAGCCGGATTTCTTTTATCATGAGATGAGAAAGGGGTTTGTTGATTGATTCTCCTACACCTACTAAAATACTTCTCCCTCTTTCTCTCCTTCTCCCTTATTGAACAAGCGTTTAAGAGAGTAAATATCCTCGAAACCGTTGATTTTCTTTGGTTTCTTTTCATGCTTCGATTTAAATCGTCCATAGTGAGGTAACAGGTAAAAACTATTGACAATAAGTTTTTTATTGTCTCTTTGTTATTTTCCATCCCCCTTTGCTAAACAAAAATGAAAAATGTATAATACATATATGGAAGCTGTCGCTGTCAGAGAAGAACCGAGAACTGAATTTGCCACTAAACTTGATCTTGAAATACTAAAGGGTGAATTACGAGAGGATATTGCAAGACTTGACGGTAAAATCGACACTGTGAAGGGTGAATTGCGAGAAGACATTACAAGACTTGACGGTAAAATCGATACTGTAAAGACTGAACTGAATGGTGAAATTAAACTTGTAAGAGAAGAGATCAAGACTTCTAACGTTGAGATAACATCCAAGATCAGACTATATTTTCTTATCCTTATATTTACCATGATCCTGCTGAATCCCAAAGCCATTGATCTGATAGCAAAACTGATAGGTGTTTCCATAAAATAAGCATTTCTCATCTTCATACATAGAGTATCTTCAATAACAACGTTTCATCCCCATGCAGTAAATCTCTAAATTTCCTAAATGCTTCAGTGTAAAATACTTCTTCTGCAGATGAAGTAATATCATAATTCTCTTCAATTAGTGAGGCAAAACCAGAAACACCAATTCGATATAATGTTCCATATTTCCTAAACAAATAGTCCTCTTTCGTTGTGTCTGAATTATTCTTGTTTTCTCTTTCAATAAAAATTACTTTATCTCTAAAGCTTGGATTCTCAAATAGTATTTTTTCGATTTCAATATCATATAATGAATAACCGATAAAAACTATCTTGCTGCTCAGCTCTAAATCTTTTCTGAAAATATAATGCCAACTTGAATTAGTGAAGGCTTCAGGAGATAGATATGACGAAGAGCTAAGTTTAAATTTAGAATTTATTGTGGTGCTATCAAGATCATTAATTGTTCCATTTAAATGTACGCATATCTTAGCATTTGGTGTATACTTTTCAGATGATTCATCAATATCTATTGTTTCATAACGTTTTCCAATACTTCTGGCTGCTAATTCTACTAAGTCATCGTAGTTTGTAGTATAAACTCTTTTCCATGGAGCTTTCATTATTGATTTGTGTTCCTCTTTAGCTTCTTTAATTGTAAAAATATCCTTGAGATTTTGTATTAGAGTATTAAGTAATGAAGAATTATTTTTGCATCGCTCATTCAAAAAAAAATCTGTTGCAAATTTTAAATCCCCCTCGTCATCGAAATCACCAATTTTACCAATAATTTTTGCCAACTCCTTTGCTAATGGTAATTCTCTGTTGTTATAAATATTTTGTCCACTTCTGGAAAATCCAGCACCAACAAATAAAATAGCTTTACCCGTTGATATTTTTTGAATGATATCTTTCATTGAATCTCCTTTGGGTGTGTATCGTTCATTTCTTATTACGCTACCATTCTGAAGCTATGAGTCAATACATCTTGCTTTAATAATAAGTCTCATACAGCCCACATGCCAGAGTGCTCTGCAATCGCATTGTCATGTGAAAAGTTATCGCCGATTTCGACAAGGTATGGATTTTTTTCGGTAAGAGGGGAAAGTTTTCGCATGAAACCTCTGAGAGTGCTGAGTATTTCACCTTTTTCGTAGATTCTGAAAATGGTTACTCCTTCACTGTTCTTTTCCCTTTTGTCTGCATCTACACTAAAATACCCAGTTACTACGGAAGGATCAAATGCGTAAGCAAAGTCGATTTTGTCTGAGGAATATGCTGCCTGTTGGGTTAAGCCTCCTCCCAAGGAGTGACTTGCGGTTACAATTTTTGTCTTATTATTGGATGTGCAGGCAAAGGAGGTGAATAATATAAATCCGATTATAGACAGTTTCTTAAACAAGAAATCCTCCTGAAATGAGTACTTTAGGATAAGTTTAAGATGAACTAATTCGGCATATAAGCAGTTAAGCGAGTCGATCAGGCAGTCTTGACCCGGTGTAATGAATGCCATAGTTCTTCATGTGAGCGAAAGTGTTTTCTTTAGCAATCATACCCTTTGGAAACCTATCACCCAAATTAATGTAGGAAAGAAATCAGGATATTTGTTCAAAGTTAACCCTATTAGGTTCTATAAAAATAATAACTTCCCTTGTTATGACTCCTGAAATGACGGATTTTTAAGGTATTTTACTGCAATTCCGCCTCGATTGACACAGCATTATTATCTATTATCTATTATTATACTAATATAGTCAACTTATGTAGGGTGAAAAAATTCTATAATACACTGAAACTCTGTTATATCAAGGGGTTTATGCTGAAGTAATGATAAGGTGGGATAATATTCTTGACCTAATTACTGTTCTATAAAAATCGGTGTTAACTGCTGTCGATTCTTTTGCCTAACAGTCTTCAGCCTACACACCTAATCAGTTGCTCTCTTCAAATGCTTTTTTACAGGACTCTATAATTCCTTTCGCCGTTCCTTCCCAGGAAAAGGTATCTGCTCTTTTTTTTCCCTTCTCGATAAGCTCCTTTCTCAGGGAGTTGTTCCTTAATACTCCTAAAAGGGCTTTCGCCATCTCATGGATATCCAAAGGGTCGATCAGCACCGCAGCATCGCCGACAACTTCGGGGATAGATGTTCTGTTTGAAGTGACTACCGGTATGCCACAGGCCATTGCCTCGAGCAGTGTTATTCCGAATCCTTCTGAAAGTGAGGGGTGAACCAGGAGGTCTGCATTACCATATAGGGAAGGCAGATCAGACTCTTCCGTATAGTTAATGTAAAGGATTCTCTCGTGCTCGGGCAGCTTCCCCTGGTAGTGTTGCCGGTTACCTGCAATAACCAATGTGTGAGGAATGAGAGATTTAATGTCAAGAAAGGCATTTATCAGGGAATCCACGTTTTTATAGGGAAAGAGATTGCCTACATAGAGGATGTAAGGTTTAAATATATTTTTTTTTAGACAAAAATCTCTCTTTATATTTTCCGGTGTGAATAGTTTTTTGTTATACGAGAGATATACGACATCGACGGATTCCTTGTTTATGCGGGAAAATCTGCTCATCTCCTTTTTTACATATTCCGAAATAACGATCACCCTCTTTATAAACAGATGGGCGATCGAGAGGGAAAATCTGAAATAGACAGATGAGAGTCCGAACTGCTTTGGAAACATCAGGGGATGAAAATCGAGTATCGTCGCAACTATCGGGATGTTTCGTGTAAAGGGATATTCAAGAAAGGGAGTGTAGAGAACGTCAATTCTATTCTTTTGCAAAACGCTCCTGAAATCGGTATTGAGGTAAATCGCTCTGAAAATATTGTTTAACAGGAAAGAACCGCCCCTTATTTTGGAAGGTGTTTTAATTGTATTCTCTTTGCAACCCCCCGACTTTGTGAAAGATGAAAAGAGCAGCGTATCTTCATGTTGTTTGCAGACTTCCTTTGCCGTCTCATTAATAAACACACCAAGCCCGGTAGGCGTTTCATTCAATACAGTACCATTGATTCCAAGCCTCATTGAGTAAGTACTCTTTTATAAGTATCTATTGTACGGGATGCAACAAGGTCCCAGTTATAGGCGTTCGATACTTCAAGCCCGTTTTTTATCAGCTCTTTTCTGTATTCGCTGTCCTCGATAACAGATGCAATCATTTCTGCAAGTTCTTCTTCATCTTCGGTGCTGCAAAGAGGAATCCTGCCTTGAGAGACTTCCTTTATTGCAGGAATATCTGCACCTATGACAGGTACTCCGCAGGACATCGCCTCCAGTACGGGAAGACCGAAACCTTCATACAGAGACGGATACACGACAAGAGATGCATAGTTATATAAATATAGAATCGATTTCTCATCTGTATATCCGGTTAATATAACGTGGTCACTGATATTGAGTTTTGAGGGAATTTCAAGTATCTCATCATAATACCATCCCTTGCCGCCTGCAATTATCAATTTTATGTCGTACTTTTCTTTAATAATTTTAAACGCCTTAAATAGTATTGGAATATTTTTTCTCGGCTCGATTGTGCCTACAAAAAGGATGTAGTCGCTATTTGTAAAATTATTAACGATTTCTTTCCCCTCACCTGAATCTCTGTTAACGGGATAGTAACGCCCTGATGGCGCAAGAGGGATGACGTCGATTTTTTCTTCATGAATTTTAAAGAACTCCGCTGTTTCGCTTTTTATGGAGTGAGTATTTACAATAAATCTGTCAGCCCCAAGTATATTGTCGATATTTGCTCTGCATTTATCCACTATGCTGTCCGGCAGATAGTCCGGGTATTTTAAAAAAGAGAGGTCATAAATATTGGCTATTGACTTCCATCTCCCTTGAGGTATGATGTCGTAACATGTTTCATGGTATATATCGGGATCGTCTCTTTTACCTTTCTTTTCTATAACCGAAGTAAGAAACTCTCCTGCGGGAATCGTTATTTTAAGGAGCCAATCACCCATATATTTCCTGATGAACTGTGATATACCGCTCAAATGTTTCAGTTTATCAACGGATGAAGAGTTTAATGTCGGATATGCTGTCACTTCTTCGGAATGAGAGAGCTTTTCAAATAAATTGTCAATATAATACCCTATCCCTGTTTTTTCGTAGAGCATTATTTTGGAATTATAGAGAACTCGAATCTTCATAAGTTATCTCCCGACTATTTTAACCACTCTGGTTCGGAAAATTACAGAGGCAGGGGATGAACAGCTAAATGCTTTTCATATTTGACAATAAGGGAGACATATGATAGTCTATAAGTAGTATCAATTCGTCTTAAGGAGTTTTTAATGGCTGTAACGATAGATGGTAAGACTTATTATAGAACTCAGGAAGCCTGTAAAAAGACAGGAATTAGTCGTGCGACTATTTTCAGGTGGATCAAAAACGGAATTATAAAGGATGTGGAGTGTAAAGACAGGCGGGGGTGGAGGCTTTTTAGCGAAGAGGATATCAGCAACATTTCAAAAGTCAACATGACTAATATAAAATTAAGGCAGGCTGAGGATAAACTTGAGTGGGAGATTAAGTTCAACAAGGCAGTTGCAGAGCTTGCGACTTCTTTGATACAATCTGCTCCACTCGACGAAATCTCTTATATGGTCCTTAACCATGCTAAATATCTTACTGACAGTAAAATCGGTTTTGTCGGCTATATAGATCCAAAGAGTGGGCATCTTGTCGCCCCTACATTGACAAGAGATGTATGGGATAAATGTAATGTTCACGATAAAGATATAATTTTCGAGGAATTCAGCGGTTTATGGGGATGGGTGTTAAAGAACCGAAAAACTCTGATGACCAATAATCCTGAAAAGGATTCCAGATCATCGGGTACTCCTGATGGTCATGTGAAAATCGAGCGTTTTCTGTCAGCACCGGCTGTTGTCGATGAAAGACTGATTGGTCTGGTGTCTCTGGCCAACGCGGAATCTGACTATGAAAAGCGGGACGTCGAAGCGATCGAACACCTTGCATCTCTTTATGCTATTGCAATCGACAGAAAACAGCGTGAAGACGAACTGAGAGACACGGAAAATGAATTAAGAGCGGTAATTAGAGATTATACAAACGAGATATAAAGGCTCACAGGAACAGGCGAGTCAGCAGCCGTCTGATAGAGCCGTATTAACATACCGGCGGATTGGAATTCGGAAATTCCCTACTATCGTTTTTTCTCCATACTCACTTCTTTTATTGCCTGCCTTTTGTTACGATTAAAGGGGCAACGGTCATCAATGCGATATTTCAATACGCTGTTAAATCCATTTAGAAGGTAAAAAATAATTGTGTTGTTAAAAAGAACGGTTGTTTTTGTTTTTCTCATTTTTGTAATCTTTGTAAGTTCCAGGTATTGCTATACTCACAGGGATGAATTGTCTTTGATAACCAATGTCTCGCCGGCTGCGATATTTGAACTTGGTTTGTTGAATCTGATGTTGTTTTATTTGCTGGGTCTGCAAATAAAAGTAGTTACCGATCATTACGGCCTGAATCTCAAATTCAGAGTGTGGATGGGGTTATCCAGAGGAGCAAGCTTTACAAATCTTTTAATCCCCTTTAGCGGTGCATCATTAAAGGCTGTTTATCTCAGGAAATTTTATAATTTCAAATACTCTTCCTTTATAGCATCAATGACATTAGCCAATATTATCAAAATAATGATTTCAAGTGCTTTTGCCCTTGGCGTACTTATTTATATAAATAAAGAAGTCGATAGTTTATTGATTTTAATCTCAGGAGTTATTTTTTTCTCTTCTCTTTTATTTGTTTTTTATACTCATAATACAAAAAGGAGCTTTTTTTCTTTCTCAGAACGCTTGTCCATGCTTGCAGAGGAGTGGAGAGGTTTTAAGGGAGATAAAACGATGATTCGAAGGCTTATCATATTAAACGGCCTGTTCTTTGTTTTTTCGACTTTGGGGATTTTTGTCTCTTACAGAGCTTTTTCGATAGATACATCATTAACTGCATGTATTGTTATCTCATCGTTTACAGTTTTGTTGCAGGTAGTGAATATCATACCTGCCAATATAGGGTTAAAGGAGGCAGTTTTTGTTGCTGTATCCAATCAACTTGGAATGGGATTCAATGAAGGCGTTCATGCTGCTGCATTTCACAGAATAATAGGAGTTTTGCTGACTATCGGGGTGAGCCCTTTTTTAGGAGTGATGTTGAAAACCGTAAAAGTCGGAAGCGATGATTAGATAAAAATGAGAATATCGAAGAGGGAATATTGAATCATGAAGGAAATGTTTATCATTCTTAAGGTTATCGATGTTTTACCGATAGTACTAAATAGGGTGCAAAAAAGGGGTATAATAGTTACAGAATGGCGCGCTTAAAGACGGTTTCTACTATCCTTCGTTTGAAGGAGTGGCAAAAAGAGGAAGTGGAGCTTCAGTATAAGGACCTCAGAAGAGCCCTGGATGCAGAAGAAGATGCTCTCGATTATCTTAAAAACGAACAAAACAGTGCTATGGAAAACGTCGCCAATATTCAGCAGGGAGGAGCCGTCGGTGTTCAGGATCTGAATATTTATTATGACTACATCGAAAACCTGTCCGATCGTATAAAGGCTCAAAAAGGTGTTATCGAAGAGAAACAAAAGGAACTCGACGCCAAGCACGACGAACTTGTAGAGGCATACAGAGAGAAAAAAACAGTAGAGATATTGCAAAATAAAGTAGTTAAAGAGATTGAAAGAGAAAATGCCTCTGCCGAGCGTAAAGAACAGGATTTTTTGTGGCTGGCCAAACATTTAAGGGAAAGTAAGGAGTGAGAATTTTTCTTAGCTGCCGATGTATGCAGATAAACGCTGATGTATTATGAAAAAAAGTTTGTTAATAATAAGTATGGCTTTATCTTTCATATTTGTAATGAGCGGTTTTTTCTCCGGCTCTATAGTTTATGGAGAAGAGAATATTGTTGAGTTCATAAAAAAGAAGCGAGAGGAACTGGATGAGAGGGAGAAGAAGATAAAGGTCGATGAAGAGAGATTGACTGCTTTACAGTCCGACGTTGATGAGAAGATTAAAAAGTATTCCTCTCTTTTGACGCAGATAGACGAGATACTTACAGAGCTGAAAAGGGTTAAAGATAAAAAGGAACTGGAAAGGTTAATGAAAGTTGTCAAGTCATATGAAAAGATGCCCTTTGAAGAAGCAGCAGAAAGGCTCTCCGCCCTGGATGAATATATAGCTGTGGATATACTTTTAAATATGAGCACAAGAAAAGCAGGCCCGATTATCGGTTTGATGGAAACAGGCAAGGCTGTATCTCTTACCAGAAAGATGACAAAGGCAGTGAAAAAAATTCCTAAGCCGTGAAAGCTTTTCTTACTTCCTACCTCTTTTTCCTATTTGTTTTCAAAATTATTGCTATTCTTTGATTCCTTACATTAATTTTCCCACGTCGGAAATCTTTTTATTAATACACACCAAAGCTGTCATGCCACCTGCCTCTGTTTACGAAACCCCTTGATTTCCAAGGCCTCTTCGATATCCGGCGAATAGTGATGACATATCTCGAAGAGGCGTTTTACAAGGGAATGATATATATTTCTGTGTTTTTTTCTATATTGTTTGACGTTGGCATGCTTCTTGTATTCTTCTGTGTCGTTATGGAAAATTTAATACAATTAAATCTAATACCAACAGCAGAAACGGCGACATCCAATGTCGCCATACAACAGGGTGCGGAAAGTTTATGGAGCAGCGAATCAATGTCTTTTAGCTCTATACTTTCAGAGGCCACAAGCGGCCTGGAGTCATCGAGTTACAATTCCGGGGAAGATACGGACAGTCGCTACGACAATGACAGATTTGAAAGTGATCGTTATGAATCCGGCAGCTACGACAACGACAGTTACGAAACCGACGGTTATGACAATGACAGCTATGGAAGCGAGAGCTATGAAAACGACGGTTATGATAACGACAACTATGCAGACGACAGCTATGACAATGCCAATTCCGGCAGCGATAACGACGTTGCAGCAGGCAGCGTCGATAACAATGACAAAGCGGATAGCGAGACCGGGCAGGGCGATAATTCAGACGAGTCCAAGGAGACTAATAATTTAAATGACGCCACAGCTTCAGAGGAGGATGAAGCAAATGCCGGTCTTATATATGATTCACAAATCCAATCGGCCGATATTGCAGAGATAATCGATACCTCAACGAGTGCAGGCGCAGAGGGTGCGGATACAGGCTTGACCGAAAAAGCGACTTCTGACTTTCTCTTGAATAATAACGGGGAAAACAGCAACACCGAGGGAGACGGCGGCATACAATCGTTAAACAATAAAGATGCCGGCAATGGTGCTCAAGGCAATAGTGAGGGGACCGGGGCTGGAAGTATGCAGGCTGATAGCTCAAAAGAGGAGATTGGTCTTTTCGGCGATTCGGACCTTGAAGTAACGGATAATGAAAAAGACGGTAATGGCAAAGAAGTGGTAAAGCAGGATGTTTTAGCAAAAGATACAGCGGCGAATGGAAATGCCAATTTAACGGACGCTAATAGTGAAGGTGTAGACAGCGCCAATACAAAGGGCGCTTCAGCAGAAACAACGGTTCCTGCAGCAAGTGTGCAGGAAAATAAGCTGACTGATACGAAGGCCGATACCGAAGAGGCGGTGACCTCAGATAAAAGTGTTGTGAAGAACGATACAACGAAGAACGAGACTGCAAAGACAGGAGCTGATCAGGGCAATGGGGATTCAGGAAAACAGGAAACAATGGCCAAAGGGAGTTCACAGGCTATGGTTAACACCGAGACGCCCGATGACGAGGCTGTGATCGAGGATTTCGATAAAACAGCTAAGGATATAAAATCCGACAGTCTGCTCAAAACAGAGACAGTCGAAACCGGCTCGGAAAATGAATCTTTACCGGATATCGAAGAGCTTCCTACAGTAGAGACGCTTGACGATACGGCAATACTGCAGAGCAGCGGAGGCGCTGCGGCAAAGGGCGGCACTATCGATTTCAGTAATCCCTCAACCGGTTCGGAAAGTGACAATATGAGCGTAGAAACAGTGAAGGCTCAGAGCGCGGAAACCATTAAAAGCGACAGTATCAGGGTTGTACAGAGAGAGGCCGCTGCGCCAAAGGTTTTGAATATTAACGATCAAACCTTTGTTATAACCAAAAAAAGCGATACCTCCATAGAGGTGACTCTCAAACCTGACGGTATGGGCAAACTCGATATCGGAGTGAATCTGGAAAAGGGCGTCATAACGGCTCAGATCAATGCTGCCGATCCTGCGGGAAAAGAGTTGATAGAGAAAAATCTCCAGAGCATTCTCAACGCCCTTGAAAAGGAAGGTCTCAATATCGGAGGTTTTTCGGTAAGTCTTAAAGAAAAAGGCGGTGAACCGGGAGAGGGCTCTCAGAAAAAGGCCGGAGGTCAGGACAAAGAAGGTGAAGATCATGGGGATCAGGAAACAGGAGAGCAGGTTGCTCGACAAAATGAGGGAATAAATATTGTTGTGTAAAAAAAGGCGTTCAGAGGGATAAGTGAAAGCCTGAAAATATTATACAGATTTTAAGGAGGGTATCATGGAAGTAACATCGACAACGACAACATCGGCAGATAGTACTTTATCTTCAGCAACGGAGAGTATGTTGGAGATGGACGAATTTTTAACGCTTTTTGTAACGCAGCTTCAGTATCAGGATCCGCTGGCCCCGATGGACAGCATGGATTTCACGTCACAGCTTGCAGATTTCAGCTCTTTGGAGCAGTTGTATAATCTCAATGAGAGCGCGGAACTGACCAATGAGTACCAGAATTCTCTCAATAATCTGGAAGCAATCAATATGATCGGCAAATCGGTCACATTGGAGGGAGATGATGAGAGCCATGTCATAACAGGAGTTACCTTTGAAGACGGTATTACCTATCTCACTCTCGATAACGGTGAAAATGTGATGATGAGCGATGTTAGGGAGTTGTTCGATACACCTGTGGAAGGGTGAAGGTAAAGGCTCAATAAAGAAAAGGCTGATGTTAAGTCTACAGAACACCGGCCGTACCCATGATGCCATTTGGTTGATGGATATACAATTGTAAATAGTTGGTAACAGGGAGTTTTTAGATTTTAAAGGGGGTGACATAGATGTCTTTAACATCTCTATATACAGCAGTCAGTGGTATGAACGTTATGGATAGCTATCTGGCTGTTATAGGCGACAATATCGCCAATATGAATACAGTGGGTTTTAAAGGGAGCCGGTTAAGCTTTGGAGACATCCTGACTCAGAGCATTAGTGGAGGATCGGGCGGTAATATCGGACGAGGGGTGCAGATCACATCGGGAGATCCTCTTTTTTCTCAGGGCTCCTTTATTAATACAAGCAACCCCCTTGATCTTGCCATAGACGGAGATGGATTTTTTATTCTTCAAGATGATGCGAATGCACTGTATTATACCAGAAACGGCGAGTTCGAGCTCGATGAAGACGGTTATATTATAGATTCCACCGGCCTGAGACTTCAGGGGTATAGTTTTAATACCGATTTCAGTACTTTCTTCTCAAGTTCTCTGGACGATATTCAGTTAACTAACGCCCTGACAGGAGCGCGCTCTACAACTGAATATGATTTGTCGGTTAACCTCAATTCCGAATCCACCGATGTGTCCGCCATTGACCTTGACGGTGACGGAACAAACGATCTCAACTACAGTTTCTCATCGACCCTTGTTGTTTATGACTCACAGGGAACATCACACGATATTACGGTATACTTTGAAAGAATTACGGGCACCAACTCATGGACCGTTCACTATGTCCAGGGATCGGCGCCGAATGCTTATACCGAAGTGGGGCAGGACTCGCTCACTTTTGATACAAGCGGTAACCTGCTCACTGCTACATCCAATGCCATACCTTTTTCCTTTGGCAGTACAGTGGCGAGTCAGACAGTTTCTTTCGATTTTTCAAACGCCACACAGTACGCATCTTCATTCTCAACGCAAGATTTGGCCCAAAACGGACAGGCGGCGGGCTCTCTTGCTTCATTGACAATTAGTGAGGACGGTTCGGTAACCGGCATATTTACGAACGGTTTGGAGCAGGACATCGCGCAGATCGCTCTTGCCAGATTCAATGCCCCCCAGGAGCTTACAAAGCTCGGCAGTAACCTCTACGGCGAATCCGCCGATTCGGGAGATCCGATCAGGGGCGCGCCGGACACAGGCGGCTTGGGGCGTATTATCTCCAACTCCCTTGAGTTGAGTAATGTCGATCTATCGGAGCAGTTTATTCAGATGATCTCGGCGCAGAGGTCTTTTCAGGCCAATACACGGCTTATAACCACTACAGACGACCTGCTGCAGGAGGTAATTAATACGAAGAGATAAGTGATCGTTGACAGGGCTCGGAGGTCGGTTTTCAGTAGTGATCATTCTCCAATCTCCTGTCCCTGTGAACTGAAAAGCAGAATTATTCCGAATATAAGAAAATCAGGCGGGGGGCGCAGCAAAACCCTCCCTGCTGCTCCCCGCCTGCCTCCCAACCCTTATCGTTAAAAATCCAACGGTCAGTCATTTTTTTGACACAACTTTTTTTTAACCCGCCATAATCCTCACATTGCGCCAAACTTGGGAAAGCCTTTTTTTTCAGGTATTCGTTGCATTCCTGTATCTTCGAGTCAGGACTTTTTGCGTCTGGTATGTTTTTTGTATAATAATAACATATCATCAATTACGGAAGGAGTGAAAAATGGCTGAAGAACAGGCTGATCAGGAACTTGTTCCCCAAAAGAGCGGCAAGGGGAAATTAATAATAATCGCTGTAATCGCTTTTCTTATTCTCGCTGCCGGAGGGTTTCTCGCCTACACGATGCTTATGGGAGGAGACGAAGAGGCCGAGGGTGAGGAAGGACAGGAAGAAGAAGTTGTAGAAGAGGTCGCCGTGGAAGAGGGGCCGGGAATACTTGTGGAAGTTCCTTCATTTGTCGTTAATTTAGCGGAACCCGGCAGATATATCAAAGTGGATATTCAACTGGAAATTGGTACGATCGAGGATCAGGAACTGATTCTGCAGTTAGAACCCAAGGTCAGGGACGCTATATTGATTCTTTTGACCAGTAAAACAATAGACTCCCTTTCCGGGCCGGAAGGAAAATTTCAACTTAAAGATGAAATTCTATTGAGAGTCAACCAGACTTTGGGCAAAGATATTATACGAAACGTCTATTTTACGCAGTTTGTTATTCAGTAGTAAAGAGGGATTAGAGAGTGAACAAGATATTATCGCAAGATGAGATCGATGCCCTATTAAAGGGTGTCTCCTCAGGCGAAGTAGAGACAGAAGCAAAGGCCGAGGACGAATCCGGTGTAAAGTCCTACGATCTTACCAGTCAGGAACGTATCGTCCGAGGCAGAATGCCCGGACTTGAGATGTGTAACGAACGTTTTGCCAGGCTCTTCAGAAATTCCATATCGTCGATTATAATGAAATTCGTCGATGTCAGCATTAACAGCGTCGAGATGGTGAAGTTCGGAGAATTTATGAAAACCATGCCGCTTCCTTCGAGCATCAATATCTTTAAGATGGAGCCTTTAAAGGGTTTTTCTCTCTTTGTAATCGGGGCTCCAATGGTATTCGCCTTTGTAGAGTGTTTTTTCGGAGGCGCTACAGTGAGATATGTCAAAGCAGAGGGCAGATATTTTACCGTTATCGAGCAGAAGATAATTAAAAATGTTGTTGAACTGGCCCTTGCCGATCTTGCCGGGGCATGGCACGGTTTGTCTCCGGTGCAACCTGAAATCGCAGGCTCGGAAATGAACCCTCAGTTCGTCACGATCGTAACTCCCACTGAGGTTGTAATCAAGATAGAGATACAGATAGAGATAGAGGATTTTACGGGAAAGGTGTTTTTTTGCATACCCTATTCTGTGATAGAGCCGATTAAGGAGAAGCTCTATTCGGGAATACAGGGCGACAGGCAGGAGGTCGATCACAGGCTGGTTGCCAAGGTGAAGGAGATTCTTATGGATTCCAATGTTAATTTAAGGGTGAATCTTGGAGAGGCGCAGCTTACCATTGAGGAAATAATGGATCTTAAGGTTGGAGATGTCGTTACCCTTGGTAATTCAGTCGGTGACCCGGTAGAGTTATTGGTTGAAAACGTACCGAAGTATAAGGTCGTGCCAGGTTTAAGCAAGGGAAATCAGTCAATAAAGATAACGAACTTTATTGAATCGTGAGAATTGATTTTAGAATTTAGGGATTCCCAATTAAGGGATTGAGGGATTGAGGGAGAATAACTCCTGAATCCCTCAATTGGGAATTCCTGAATTTATTTTATTTTTATTGAAAAGGAGGGAGATGTTTTATGGATGAGAATCAGATAATCGAGGCCGGGAGTCCGGAAAATCCTATGTCTAATGAGTTGACGAATGAAGGCCAGCCCGGTGCTGCCAAAGATATCAAGTTTCTCCTCGATATTCCGCTTACAGTGGCTGTTGAGATAGGAAGAACAAAGATGATTATTAACGACCTCCTTATGCTTGGGCAGGGGTCTGTTATAGAGCTGGACAAGATCGCCGGAGAACCTATGGAAATACTGGTTAACGAAAAACTGATAGCCAGAGGCGAGGTCGTTGTGGTTAACGAAAAGTTCGGTATCAGGCTGACCGATATAATAAGCCCCACTGAGAGGTTGAAACAGCTTAAATGAGCGACGCCTATCTGCAAATGATAATTTCGCTCACTGCGGTCATTACTCTTATCTTTGTGCTTGCATACGGTTTTAAAAAAAGGCGAAAAGGGGTCGGTTTTATGCGTCTTGTAGAGTATCTTTCGTTTGGACCCAAAAGAGGTGTCGCTGCGTTGAAGATCGGCAAGGAGGTTCTTATTATAGGAGTTACTCCAACGGATTTCAGGTTGCTTAAAACCGTTGACGAGGCGTATTTTATTGAACACGGCGCCGGCGATGAAGGGGAGAGCTTTGCAGATGTGATTTCAAAAAAAGGGATATTGAATATACCCGGGGTAAAGTAAAACAATGGCTGAAGCACTTAATACGAATGATCCCGTAATTACGATTTTCTTAATTATTAGTTTCCTTTCTCTGCTGCCGGCAATTCTGGTTATGTTTACCTCATTCACAAGAGTTGTCGTAGTGCTCTCTTTTCTCAGGCAGGCTCTCGGCGGTCAGCAGATTCCCCCCAATCCCGTAATTATCGGAATTTCTCTTTTTATTACTCTCTTTATTATGTTTCCCACCCTTGATATTGTGACAAAGGAATCCATAAATCCATTGATGAATCAGGAGATAAAGCTGGGTGACGCCCTGAAAAAGGCTGAAGCCCCGGTAAAGGAATTCATGCTCAGGCAGACCAGAGAGAAGGATCTTGCGTTATTTTTAAAGCTTTCCAAAGAGGACATACCTGCGGAACCTTCCCTTTTGCCCATAAATGTTGTGGTTCCCGCCTTTGCCATCAGCGAGCTGAAAACAGCGTTTGAGATAGGGTTTCTAATTTATCTCCCCTTTATTATAATCGATATGGTAGTGGCGAGCATAATGCTCTCCATGGGTATGATGATGGTTCCTCCCGTAATGATTTCACTGCCCTTTAAACTGCTTCTTTTCGTCCTTGTAGACGGGTGGAATCTGGTGGTCGGATCTATTGTGAGGAGTTTTAATTGACTATCGAACTTGTCAGAGATCTTGCAGCAGAAGTTTTTAAGACACTGCTTATGGCTTCGGGGCCGGTGCTGCTGGTAAGTCTTGTCGTAGGTTTACTGGTAAGCTTTTTTCAGGCAATAACTCAGATACAGGAATTTACGCTTACTTTTGTTCCGAAAATTCTTGCCGTATTTGCTGTAATTTTCGTACTTATGCCCTGGATGGCCGAGATATTAATAAATTATACGAGAAATTTGTTGGAGAACATACCGATGTATATTAGGTAAGGGATTGACGATTGACGATTGACGATTGACGATTGACGATTGACGATTGACGATTGACGATTGACGATTGACGATTGACGATTGGGGGCGATTTTTTAATTCCTAAATTCGGAATTCCTGAATTTTTTTTAATTACTAATCATGTTTGGAATGGAAAATATTGAGACTTTGTCGCCATATGGGGCTAAGTTTTTGTTGGTTCTTTTGAGAGTTACAATATTTATCAGTCTTTTTCCTTTTTTCGGAAGCAGGAACTTTCCGGGACAGTTTAAGATTGGTATGGCATTGGCCTTTGCCGCTGTCATAACACCGATCATTGAGTTCGATATAACGGAGGAGACGATTCCGGTTCTGATCTCTAAGGAGGTTATTTTGGGTATTGTTCTCGGGCTGACCGTTCGGTTTGTTTTTCTTGCCGTTAATACCGCCGGGCAGGCAATAAGCAATGCTGTCGGATTATCTATGGCTACGGTGTTCGATCCGGAGTTTGGTCAGTCGGCAGAAATAGCAAGACTTCTCGGTATCCTTGCCATGCTTTTTTTTATTGTTGCCGATGCTCATCACGATCTTATTTTTATTTTTGTAAAAAGTTATGAACTTATTCCGGCCGGCGGCGCCAATATAAACGATCTCATGGTCGAGTCTTCCAGGATTGTGAATAAACTTTTTTTAATAGCCGTAAAAATAGCTGCTCCCGTTGTTACGGGAATGCTGGTGTCACAGCTCCTGTTGGGTTTTATTTATAAAGCAACTCCCCAGATAAACATATTTTTTGTCAGTTTGCCTTTACAGATTTTTTTGGGCTATCTGCTGCTATTGTTAAGCATTCCTGTTTTTGCGTATGTTTTAATGGGAATTTTCAGCGATATGAGAGAAGACTTACACAGAGCGCTGGCAATAGCCGCCGGTTAGTGAGATAATATGGTGTTAAGCAATGGCTGAGGGTCAGGAAAGAACAGAACAAGCGACGCCGCGAAGGCGGGAGAAGGCCAGAGATAAAGGCCAGGTCGCAAAGAGTAAGGAACTCACGTCAGTGGCCTCCTTGGGTGGAATCATGCTGGTTCTTATTTTTGGAGGCACTACTTTTGTTAAGAATACCGGTCAATTAATGGAAAAATTACTTCGTCTCGAATATGGACACGATTTTTTTTCGGCCTTCCGATTTGCTGCAACGGAGACTATACTTCTTTTGATTCCCTTTTTTATAGCAGCCGTATCCCTTGCCATTGCAGCCAATGTTGTGCAGGCAGGGTTTCTGATCAAGGCGCCGGAGGTGAATATCACAAGGATAAGCCCTCTTGGAGGCATAAAAAGGATATTTTCCATAAACGGACTGGTCGAGTTCCTAAAAAGTCTGGCCAAATTTGCGGTTCTCGGTTATCTCTGCTATTTTGTCATCCGCAGGGATATCGATATTCTCCCCTCTCTTATGGATATGGATATTATCGATATCGCCAAAATGGCCGGAGATTTGATACTGGAGGCTATTTTGTATGGTTTTTTCTTCTTCTTTATTATTGCGGTGATAAGTTATTTTCTTGAAAAATGGCGTTTCGAGAAGTCTATCAGGATGAGTAAGGAAGAGATTAAAGAGGAACGTAAGGAGACTGACGGAGATCCCCATGTGAAGTCCAGAATAAGGAGCATTCAAAGAGAGATGGCCAGAAAGCGCATGATGGAGGAAGTCCCAAAGGCCACGGTAGTCATTACAAATCCTACTCATCTGGCCATTGCCCTTAAGTATAACGATAAAGAGATGTCCGCTCCAAAAGTCACGGCAAAGGGATCGGGACATGTGGCGTTAAAGATCAGGGAGATTGCAGAAGCGAACAGAGTGCCTATTGTAGAGGATAAACCTTTGGCAAGGATGCTTTTTAAGCTCGAACTGAACTCCAATATTCCACAGGACCTCTATAAAGCAGTGGCGAAAATTCTGGCTTACATTTACAAACTTAAAGGAGCCGCATAAATGCTGAAATACCTCAAATTTTTACAGGATAAGGCCGAGATATTCGTATCTATCGCCATGGTGGCCCTGTTGGGCGTTATGCTTATACCGATACCCTCTTTTTTCCTCGATATTCTGCTGTCTTTATCCATAGCCATGGCCGTCGTGGTTTTGATTACCTCGATTTACACTCAAAAACCTTTGGATTTTTCGGTTTTTCCGTCACTCCTTCTGATGACGACGCTGTACAGACTCTCACTGAATGTGGCCACTACAAAACTGATATTGTTAAAGGGCGGTGAGGGCGCTGATGCTGTAGGCAGTGTTATAGAGTCATTCGGCAGCTTTGTCATAGGCGGTAATTACACGGTTGGTTTTATTGTGTTTTTAATCCTTGTCGTAGTTAATTTCGTGGTTATTACCAAAGGTTCCGGCAGAATCGCCGAGGTTGCCGCCAGATTCACTTTGGACGCAATGCCTGGTAAGCAGATGGCTATAGACGCCGATCTGAACGCCGGTCTTATCGATGAAGCGGAGGCGAGAAAGAGACGTGAGATGATCAGGCAGGAGTCGGATTTTTACGGAGCCATGGACGGCGCCAGCAAATTCGTCAGAGGAGACGCTATTGCAGGGCTTGTTATTACTGCGATTAATCTTATCGCCGGTCTGATTATAGGTGTTACCGAACAGGGTTTAGAGATTGTGGAAGCAGCGAAAACATACAGTATTCTCACTATTGGAGACGGTCTTGTTTCCCAAATTCCGGCTTTGCTCATATCGACGGCATCGGGTATTATTGTCAGCAGAGCGGGAAAGGAGGGCGATATAGGTAAAGATATTTCCGATCAAATCATTCTTAACCCGAAATCGCTTTTTACGGCATCGGGCATACTCCTGGCCTTTGGTTTGGTGCCGGGACTGCCGCATATTCCCTTTTTGTTAATTGCA
Organism: Candidatus Magnetocorallium paracelense; assembly: GCA_029001845.1. Lineage (GTDB taxonomy): Bacteria > Nitrospirota > Thermodesulfovibrionia > Thermodesulfovibrionales > Magnetobacteriaceae > Magnetocorallium > Magnetocorallium paracelense. Next base: position 208,579 of record JAREWP010000075.1, read on the forward strand.
GCCTGCAGCGCAGGTCTTGCATATATGCTGTTACAAACCGAGAAGCAGGAGAGAGAGGAGAAGCTTGAAGATCAGCCTCCTCCTGCGGAGCCGCCTATCGAGTCATTTATCGATCTCGATCCTCTTACCCTTGAAATAGGTTACGGCCTGATTCCGCTTGTAGAGGAGCAGCAGGGAGAGCTTCTTGCCAAAATAAAGGCGATGAGGAGACAACTGGCAAAGGAAATAGGTTTTGTTGTTCCTCCAATACATATAAGGGATAACCTTCAGTTAAGACCACATGAATACAGCTTTCTTTTAAGGGGGATAGAGGTAGCCAAAAATGAGGTAATGATGGGATATTGGCTAGCCGTCGCTTCCGAGGGGGTAGAGGCAATCGACGGTATCCCGGCCAAGGAACCGGCATTCGGGCTTCCGGCGTTGTGGATAGAGGAGAATATGGCTGAAAAGGCTCAATTGGCGGGATATATGGTCGTAGATCCGGCAACTGTTGTCGCCACTCACCTGACTGAACTTGTAAGAAGAAACGGCTGGGAACTTCTCACCAGAAACGAAGTACAGAATATTCTCGACAATGTATCGAGGACTTATCCTAAGCTTGTAGATGAGCTTGTGCCTACTCATATGACTCTGGGAAATATACAAAGGGTGCTGCAAAACCTGTTAAAAGAGAGGGTCCCCATAAACGATATTATTTCGATTCTGGAAACCCTCTTAGACTATGCCCCCGGTACAAAGGATTTGGATATACTCTCTGAATATGCAAGACAGGCATTATCCAGACAGATTTCAAAACAGTATATGACTCAGGAAGGCAGTATTCCTGTGCTGACTCTGGACCCGAGATTCGAAACAAATCTATATAACACTGTAACGACAGGTAAAACAGTAAGCCCCGAAATAATTAACAAACTGATAAAAGGCATTGAAGGGATTATGGAAAAACATAAGTCAGTCGGGATTCAACCCATCATCCTCTGTTCAGCCAATATCAGGAGATATGTAAAGAAATTGATGATGAAATTTCTTCCATCGCTTGTTGTTTTATCCAATGCCGAAATAGCCGACACAGTGAGACTCTATACGATCGGAATGGTAAGGTATGAAGATTAAAAAGTTTAAGGCAAAGAACTTTACCGAGGCTCTGAAACTTGTGAAAAAAGAATTGAGCGATGATGCGGTTATCCTGTCGACTGAGGAAAAAAAAGGAGTCAGACCTTTTGTGGAGGTCACTGCCGCCGTTGACTACGATGTGGAAAAGGCGTCGAAACCGAAAGGTCAGGCTGCGTTAAATGAAAATAAACAATCACTACCCCCTGTTCCTGATTCCGATGTTGCGGCTCCAAATCATGAAGCTCAAATCAAGTACCTGAAATCGGAGATATCTAATATTAAGTCGGAAATGAGTACGCCTCCTTCAAACGATGTCAGGGATTTGATTATAAGACTTACCGAAGATATAAAGGACGAAGTAGAAGGGCTGCGAGACACTATCCTGGATATGAAGAGTGTGGGGTATGAGATGAGTATGGTCCCAAAGAAAAAGATGATACTCCATTTTCTTAAAGAGAGGATGATAAGAGAGGAGTTCGCACTTCTTTTATGCGAAAAAGCGAAGGATATCGACGAGATTCCCTCCCTGATCGTATCGGATATTAAAATAAGGGATCCCCTGTCCGGCAGAAAAGCCATTATGTTGATAGGGTCCACAGGTGTGGGGAAGACGACAACTGTCGCCAAACTTGCAGGGCACGCCATTAAGGAAGGAAAGAAAGCGGCTATCATCAATCTCGATACGTACAGAATCGGAGCTGTCGAGCAGGCCAGGATCTATTCGAGGATTATGGGCATTCCTCTTGCCAATGCCTCTAACAATGCCGAACTGAAAAGCAGTCTTGCAAGATTCTCGGAAACGAGGGATATTGTGTTTATAGACACTACCGGGAGAAATCCTATGGATACCGAGTATATCGAAAGTCTTTCCGAGCTGGATTACAGCGAAATTCCGATCGAAATGCACCTTTTGGTCAATGCCAACTGCGACGACGGTTTTATGACGGAGGCTTATAAAAATTACAGAAAGCTCCCTATAAACTATCTCGGTTTCACCAAGATAGACGAGGCGATAAAGTACGGTTCCCTGTACAACCTGTTGCTGACATATCGCAAGCCCATCGCTTACCTGACTACAGGGCAGAAAGTTCCTAACGACATTGAATTTGCTACTGTAGAGAGAATCGCAAACCTGATACTTAAAAAGGAGTGTTTTAAATGCTGAATGACGACCGTGGAAAGAGCAGACAGATCAAAACAATCACCGTGGCGAGCGGTAAGGGAGGCGTTGGTAAAACAAACATGGTGGCGAATCTCGCAATAGCTATGAAAAAACAGGGTAAAGAGGTTATGATATTCGACGCCGATCTCGGGTTGAGCAATATAGACATACTGCTCCAACTGACGCCTAAGCATAATATTGAGAGTGTTTTAAAGGGAGAGCTTACTTTGGACGATGTGCTTGTGGAAGGCCCTTACGGGATTAAAATTTTGCCGGCCTCTTCGGGAGTGCAGGAACTTACCGCGCTTGACGAATTTCAGAGACTCAGATTAATAGAGGCATTCGAATCTTTTCAGGGCGTTGTGGATGTGCTTTTAATCGATACTGCGGCAGGTATTTCCGAAAATGTCGCTTTTTTTTGTATTGCTGCTCAAGAGATTGTTATAATAACTACTCCCGAACCGACTTCTCTTACCGATGCATATGCATTGATAAAGGTATTGTTTACAAGATATCAGGAGAAGCAATTCAGGATTCTTGTCAATTCGGCGAGGAGCAGTAAAGATGCATTGGAGGTATTCAGGAAATTGTCTCTTGCAGCCGAAAATTTTTTAAATATATCTCTTGACTATATCGGCTATATTCCTTACGATGAGTCAGTGCCCGTATCCGTGAGGAAGCAGAAAGCATTTATCGATCTCTATCCCGGATGTGAAGCTGCAAAGATGGTTACGGAAACGGCAAAGAAGCTCTCAGTCAGGGCGAATACGGATATCAAAGGCTCTTTACAGTTTTTTATTGGTAATCTTTTATCAGCTTCAACAGTCGACGCGTTGGAATAGGTTGTTACAATGAGTGATTATTCGGGATATAAACAACAAATGACCGATGAGGAGAAGGAAAATACAATTAAAGAGTTCCTTCCCTATATTAAGTATACGGCATACAGACTGTCGAACAGACTGCCGAGACAACTGACTATAGACGATCTGGTGAGCGTCGGAATTATGGGACTTCTGGATGCCATGGGAAACTATGAGGCAGGACGGGGGGCGAAATTAAAAACTTACGCCGAATTCAGGATTAAGGGCGCCATGCTTGACGAGTTGAGGGCCTTCGATCCGCTTCCAAGAGCGTTAAAGGAAAAGGTAAATGAAATTAAAAAAATTTATGTTCAACTTGAGAGCAGCCTTGGAAGGGTTCCTGAAGACGAAGAAGTGGCCGGCGCTCTGAATATTTCTCTCCAGGAATATTTCAAAATACTTCAAAGCGCTGACGGAGCCATTGTCCTGCGGTTTGAGGACTTCGGGCAGAATATGCAGGAAGGTGATAATATAAACATTCTCGAAAGCATTCCCGATAAATCCGCAAAGGACCCTCTCAAACAACTGGAAGAGACCTCTATGAAAGAAACGCTTGCCAAATTAATAGACGAACTTCCTGATAAGGAGAAACTGATTCTCTCTTTATATTACTGGGAGGAGATGACAATGAAGGAAATTGGCAAGGTCATGAATATTACGGAAGGAAGGGTGTGCCAACTCCACAGCCAGGCGACACTCAGGCTGAAAGGCAAGCTGACAGAAGTCGAGAGAGAAACTTTTAACAGATAACAACCTTTACCCGTCTTTCTTTACAAAACATATCTCTTAATATTAAAATTTAAATCTAAGGCATGACAAAGAATTTTTTTTAAGTCTCCTTTTCCTTAATTATTTAAGCAGAAAAAGAGCAAAGAAAAGAGTTACTGTCTGAGGTTTTTAATTTAGAAGCTCTTAGATGACTGTTACATGTTTTATTTATTGAATTTACTACAGCATAACAGCGAGAGTTATTTTAAATGAATATAAAGAGTATCAGAAAATATGTCGCTATGCTCGAATCGGGAGATTCTTCGGCCAGAATCAATGCTGCGCAAACTCTTGCCGGAGGAGACGAGAGAGTGGTGTATCCGCTTATTAAGGCCCTGTTTGATGAAAGCCCTGCCGTTCAGGAGACAGCTATGCAGTCACTTATAACGATAGGCGGAGAGGTGACGGCATATATGACGATTCCTGTCTTAAGAAAGGAAGCGGCTCAAAGAAACGCTGCTATCGTGATTCTAAGAGAAATCGGCTCTCTGTCAGTTCCTCTTCTATATGACCTTCTCGGAGACAGAGATGACGATATGAAAAAGTTCGCTATCGATTTGATGGGGGAAATCAGGGAAGGAGTGGATGCAGGCAGATTATTACCGATGTTGAAAGACGGAAACGCCAATGTCAGGGCCGCATCGGCAAAGGCATTGGGTCTTTTAAAAAGTGAAGAGAGTATTGAGTATCTTGAAAAAGCTCTTGCAGACGATGAGTGGGTGTCCTTTTCCGCACTTGAGGCATTGGGGGAACTTAAGAGCAGTAGTGCTGTAAAGAGTATTTCAGAATTACTCTATTCCGATTCTGAGACTCTGAAGTTCGCTTCGATCGAGACTTTGGGCAGAATTCCCTCGAGAGAGTCGAAGGAGGCATTGGTAAATTATATTAAGCGTACTGACGATTTTACAAAAACAATTGCTGTTAAGAGCCTGATAAACCTTGGCATAGAACCTGATATGGAGTATATTTCCCGGGATATAACGGCACTCCTTGACAGTGACGACTGGGATGACCGTTTACCGGCAATCGAAGGTATAAAGGTATTAAAAGAAAAAAAAGGATTATATAAAATGCTCGATATCGCCGGTTCCATGGATTCTTCCGAGCCGGAGGACGAGGAAAAGATAGATATCCTTTTTAATGCGATACTTGATATTGCAGACTGTTCTTCACTGTTGGTTTTGTTGAGGGAGTCGAATCTCAAATTTCGTGCAAAAGCCTTTCTTGTCAAAATATTGGGCCAGCTGAATTGTCAGGAAGCGATCAACGATTTGATAGGACTTCTAAGGGGTTCTTTCAGAGATATCCGGAGAGGCGCCGCCTCGGCGCTTGTAGAGATAGCAGGGACAGCAGGGGAAGAGAGAGAGCCTGATGGAGATGAGGACAACGAAATAGCTTTAAGGGCCAGAAAAGAATATCTGTACCTTCAGCTGATCGAGGCTCTGAACGACGAAGACGGCCACATCAGAGAGCAGGTTGTGTACGCACTGGGGAGACTCAAAGACCAGAGAGCTTTCGATGCGTTAATAAGGGCATTAAAAAAAGAGAAGTATGAAAGTGTTGTAGAGGAATTTGTCAAGTCTTTGCTTGCTATCGATTCAAAGAGGTTTTTGGAATCGATGGTTGAATTCGGCGAGAAGATAAAAGGATATGTAGCAAAATACTCTGACGATCCCGATGTCATTTTGGACCTCTCTCATGACGAATCTTCCGATGTAATGGTCATTGCCGTTTCCCGACTCGGTTCTATGATGACAGAGGAGTCAGAGAAGCGTCTTAGTGAAGTAATCGGGCACTCCGACCATGAAGTCAGAAAGGTCGCGGTTATGAGTATAGAGGAGTCCGGCAGATTTTCGAAGTCCCTTCTTCAGGCGTTAAACGATATGGATATGTGGGTGCGGTTTTATGCCGTCAGAGCGATCGCCGCTACGGGCGGAGAGGAGTATGTGAATGTTTTAACTCCGCTGTTGCACGATAAGGAGATACCGGTTGTCCTGAATACAATTGACGTTCTTTTCGGATTAGGGGGCCCCGAGGTATATGATGCTCTGTATTCCATAAAAGAGCACCCCGATGAGAGTGTGAGAGAGAAGGTGGAGGAGGTTTTGAACTTTTTATAAATGGGGAAATTGGGGATTGATGGATTTAATATAAGTTTTATGTACAAAGGCGCGACATTTTAAACTTGCGCCTTATGCCTTAAATAATGATTACGCTAAAGGATAATACATTTAAGCAACTGAGGGATTTTATTTATGAAAAGAGCGGTATCTATATCTCCGATACAAAGAAGTATTTTATTGAAAACAGGTTGGGTAAAAGGCTGGAGGAGAGGAAGGTAGGCAGTTTCGAGGATTACCTCTATCTGCTCAAATACGATACCGGGAATGTGGAACTTAATGTCCTGTTTGATAAAATCACGACTAACGAGACTTTTTTTTTCAGGGAAGTAAAGCAACTCGATGTCTTTGTCAAAGATATCGTGCCAATGATTTTAAAGGATAAGAAATCACCAAAACTCAGGATATGGTCAGCAGCCTGTTCTACCGGAGAAGAGCCTTACACACTGGCCATGATGTTAATGGAAAGTCCTTCATTAAAGGGCGCTGCTTTTGAAATTTTCTCTACAGATATCAGCGAATCGGTAATTAAATCGGCAAAGGCTGCATCGTACGGGCAATACTCTGTCAGAAACGTGCCTGAATCCTATAAAAAAAAATATTTCAAGGCTAACAGTAGCAGCGAATTTCTTCTCAGTCCTCTTGTTAAGTCTAAAATTAAGTTTATGGTTCTCAACTTTATGGATGACAGGAAGATGAAAGCCATGCGCGATATGGATGTCATTTTTTGCAGAAATGTCCTGATCTATTTTGATAACAAGGCAAAGCTGAAAGTGGTTACAGGGCTTTATGAATCCTTAAAGCCCGGCGGTTATCTTTTTATAGGTATGGCCGAGAGTCTCCATAACACAACAAAGGCATTCAGGCCGAATATTATAAACAAGACGCTTGTTTATCAGAAAGCGTAAGTTGTCTTAATGGTGTTTCCTGCAAAATATAGAGGTGTGTGAATGATGAAGATTATGGTCGTAGATGACGACAGCACCACCAGAAAAATATTAGGGCTTTATTTAAAGGGAAAGGGCTATAATACTGTTTTCGCGGAAAACGGACTGGATGCCATAGAGAAGCTGGCTGTAGAAGATGTAAATTTAATTTTGACAGATCTCAATATGCCTTATATGGACGGGCTGGAACTTATTAAGAACTTAAAATCCAATGAATCGCTCAAACAGATACCCATACTGATGGTTACTACTGAAGACGATGATGTAGAGAGGGAAAAGGCGTTTCAGGCAGGGGCGGACGGTTATCTTGTAAAGCCGGTCACTGCCGAAGTTGTCACTAAAAATATAAAAATGATTTTAAAAAAGATATTTAACTCCGGAGGTGATTTATAATGGCAGGTTACGACACAAACATGAAGATCCTTGTTGTAGACGATTTTTCAACTATGAGGAGGATTGTTAAAAACATCTTAAAGCAGCTTAACTTCACCAATATCAACGAGGCTGAAGACGGAGCAAAGGCCTTTGAAAAGCTTTTGCTCGAAAAGTACGATTTTGTGGTCACTGACTGGAATATGCCCAATGTTACGGGGCTTGAGTTGTTAAAAAAGATCAGGGCCGACGAGAAGCTGAAGCATCTTCCCGTTCTTATGGTTACGGCGGAGGCAGAGAAAGAGCAGATCATCGAGGCGATAAAATCAGGAGTAAACAACTATGTTGTCAAACCCTTTACCGCAGATACGATGAAAGAAAAGATCGAGAAGATTTTCGAGAAGAAGTAAGCGTTACTCTATCCAATAACACGGTGTAATAGGTCTGTCGTGTTGAAAAGAGGATGAAATGGGACAATATATTGGCTTTAAACTCGGATCGGAGGAGTTTGCAGTTCCGATTCTCCTGGTTCAGGAGATAATGAAAATTGAACCGGCCACAAAGATCCCGCAATCACCTGATTATATATTGGGTGTAATTAATTTGCGAGGTAGGACAATTCCCATTCTGGACCTGCGTAAAAGGCTGGATATTTATGGCGCCGTAGATGCCGAAGACAGCAGGATAATTGTTATGAATCTGGGACAGATTGTCTTCGGAGGCGTTGTAGACTCCATTTCCGGCGTGGTGGATATTAGTGAGGATAAAATAGAAAATAACCTTGAACTGATTGAATCCAAAGCCGATGAGAGCGTCAGGGGCGTCGCCAATCTCGACAATGACAGAATGATACTCTTTCTGGAATTTTCAAAGTTATTGAGTATTGAAGACCTCTCTCTTCTCACTGACAAGGTTATTAGCAGTGAAGTGAATGAAGAGGGGCAGACCGTGGTCACTAAAAAGATAGCCGGAAGAGGTGGAGAGGTGTATGTGAAGGAAGTAACGGAAGCTCTTGAGCATGATGCCAAGGAGAAGGGCCTTGGCGTCGAAGAAGTAAACATATTAATGGAAGAAGTGCAGAAACTGCTGGACGCTTTTACAACAGGTAAGATAGAAGAGGCTGAAAAGGCCCTTTCCACGATTTCATCTTTAGGGGAGAGAGAAATTTTCTCTGAAGTAGGTACACTTACAAGGAGACTTCATAATTCTTTGGTTGAGTTTAAAACCCTAATAGACCCGAAACTCAAAAATATGGCTGAAGACGACATGCCTGACGCGGCGGATAAACTTGAGTGGGTAATAAGCAAAACTGATGAAGCAGCATCCAAAACTCTCGGACTGGTTGAAAAAAGCCAGACTTTACAGGAAGAGCTGGTCGAAAAGTTTAAAGTCCTTGAGCAAAAGTTTGAAAAGATCGACGATCTGACTGATTTGGAAAGGGAATCGTTTTCCTTTGTCAAAGAGGGACTCTCCGAATTAGGCAATGGTTTTATCGATATAATGCTCGCTCAGGAATTTCAGGATCTTACAGGTCAGATTCTAAAAAAAGTAATTAGTCTGGTGGCTGACCTTGAAACACAGTTGGTAGGACTCGTTAAAGTATTCGGATTAAAGGTAGAGACAAAAAGGCCTCAAGCGGAGACGGTAAAATCGGGCGAGATCGAGTTAAAGGGGCCTGCAATAAAAGAAGAAGAAGGCGTGCTTGCAAAGCAGGACGATGTAGATTCATTATTGGCTGAATTCGGCTTTTAAATAACTATTTAGACAGGATTACAGGATAATAATATAAAGCAACTGCGAACAGAAGAAAATCCTGTTTTATCCTGTTCATCATGTCAAGAATTTTAGTGCTTGACAGTTTATTTTTATTTAAATTTTTTATATAGAGTGTAATTTCATTTATCTGCCGGGAGGATATCATGTCTGATGAAATGGATGAAATAATAGAAGATTTTGTTACGGAAGCAGAAGAGACTCTGGAAAATATAGACCCCATGTTTGTTGATTTGGAGTCCAAAGGCTATGATAAGGATATCCTCAACGAGATTTTTCGTGGTATGCATACTCTGAAAGGGGCTGCGGGCTTTCTGGGATTTCAGCTTGTTATCGATGTCGCTCACAGGGCGGAAAGCATCATGAAGATGTTACGGGACGGGGAAGTCGACCTCTCTCAAAGCTTAATGGATGTAATACTTAAGAGTGTGGACACGCTCAGATTGTTGATTTTTCATATTAAAATTAAAGACGGCGTCGAAGAAGACATCTCGGCTCTTCTTGTTGAACTCGATAACGCACTGGAAGCAGCAACGGGCGCAAGAGACGGAGGCGAACCACCGGAAGCCGCACCTGAACCTGAACCTGAAGCGGTTGAAGAGCCTGTTACTATCGAAATGGCGGACGAACAAACAACGACAGTTGAGGAAACCGCCGAAGCGCCTGAACTAAGTGAAGAAGCAGCTGCTCTGATGGCTGAAGTCATGGCTATGGGCGACAAGGCTTCTGAAGAAAAGGAAGAACCTAAGCCTCAACCTGCAACGGCGCCACCGCCGCAAGTCTCAAAACCCGCTCCAGCACCTCCTCCGAAACCGCCTGCCTCCTCTCCCAGAGACCAGGGGCAACAAAGGCCTGCCGATAAAGAAGTTGTCTCCACATTGAGAGTCGATGTATCGAGAATAGATAATGTAATGGACTACGCCGGAGAGATCGTACTTGCAAGAAACAGACTCATAAACCTCTCTTCTAAACTGGAAGACAGTTACAGCGGCGATGAAAATCTGGAGAACCTTATCGAGACGGCAAGCTTTCTGGACAGAGTGACTTCCGACTTGCAACTTGCTGTAATGAAGATGAGAATGCAGCCTTTGCAGAAAGTCTTCGGGAAGTTTCCGCGAATGGTGAGGGACCTGTCGAGGACGCTGGGAAAAGATATTGAACTGGAGATTTTCGGGGAGGAGACAGAAGTTGACAAAACTGTTATTGAAAGTATCGGCGATCCTTTGGTTCATATAATAAGAAATTCGCTGGATCACGGTTTAGAGTCTCCTGAAGAGAGAGAGAGCAAGGGAAAACCGGAAAAGGGAAAGATTGTAATCAGCGCGTATCAAAAGGGCACTCAGATCGTTATAGAAATATTAGATGACGGTAAAGGTATAGATGCAGAGGGTGTAAAGAAAAAATCGTTGTCAAAGGGATTGATTACCGAGGAAGAGGCTCAGAGGATGACTGATGAAGCTGCCATCAATCTGATTTTCCTCCCCGGTTTTTCAACAAAAGAGGTTTCTACCGAATTAAGCGGCCGTGGAGTGGGCATGGATGTTGTAAAAACTAATGTCTCAAAACTAAACGGCTATGTAGAGGTGATTACCAAAAAGGACATGGGAAGCACTTTCAGGATCAGTCTGCCGCTTACTCTTGCAATTTTACAGGCCATGATGGTGAGAATCGGAGATGAATACTATGCCATTCCCCAGACAATGATCGAAGAAAGCCTTAAAGTGAAGAAGAGTGATATTAAAGATGTAACAAAACAGAAAGTGATGACAATCAGAGGTAAAGTACTGCCTATTTTTGATATGGCCGAGGTTCTGAGCGTTGCAAGGAAAGAGGAGACCGGTCTTAGCGAACGATATGTGCTTGTGGCCTTTGTCGGGGACAAGAGATTTTGTATTTCAGTGGATGAGCTGATGGGCCAGGAAGAGATTGTAATTAAGATGATAGATGGTATAGAGGCGGAGGAGTGTGGTGTGCTTGGTGCTACAATAACGGGAGACGGCAGGGTAGTCCTTATTCTGGATCTTGCAGTTATGGCAAGAGGGATGATGGGCTCTTAATGGTGTGTGATCGATAGTATTATGCATTATATTGGTTTTTTACTGAATAATAACGAATTTACGGTTCCGATAAATATGGTTCAGGAAGTCATTAATTTGCCGAATCTCACAAAAATCCCTCTGGCGCCGGCGTATATGGAGGGTGTCACCTGCCTGAGGGAGAAAATAGTTCCTGTTTTGGATTTTAAAAAAATGATAGGCTTACATAACGGAGAAGGGATTGCTAAAGCTGAAAAGGTTATTGTCGTTAATTCTGTAAATAAAACTGTGGGCCTTATTGTGGACACTGTAACCGGTGTCATTTTTTTTGAAGACAGTGCATTGAATCCTGAAGAGTCTTGTAATGAACATTTACAGTATTGTTTATCCGGGGTGGCCAAAGTTAATAATAAGAATATCTTTCTTTTGGACACAAAAGCGTTGATTCCAAAGGAAGATGACTCTTTTTTTAACGACACCATCTTCGGCTGCAACAAGGCTGTTAACTGATTCAATTATTTTCCCCAAAGGGAGTCGTTAATTGTTTATTTCCCGAATTCCTTAATCAGGGAGTAAGAGAAAAGTCGCTGCCGAAGCAGCTTAACTTGATATGTCGGTGATAACTTATGATTAAAGTTCTTGTAGTAGACGATTCCGCTTTTATGAGAAACGCCATATCCAGTATGATTTCTTCTGACAAAGAGATCGAGATTGTGGGCTTTGCAAAAGACGGGCTTGATGCTATTGAAAAGGTTAAGAAACTAAAGCCCGATATTGTCACTTTGGATGTCGAAATGCCAAAAATGGACGGTCTGACAGCTTTAAAACATATCATGGAAGATCATCCCAGACCTGTCATAATGGTCAGCTCCCTTACCAGTAAGGGCGCTAAGGAAACACTGAACGCTCTGGAACTGGGAGCGGTCGATTATATTCCTAAAAATCTCTCTGAGCTTTCTATCAATATTGTAAAGATTAAGGAAATATTGATAGAAAAAATAAAGCATTTCGCCAGGAGCAAGAGTTTTAAAACGCAGAGTAAGGTTAAAAGGCTGTCAAAAAAAACCAAAACAGAACCTTTAGAAATTCCTGTAAAGACAACGGGCGAGAGAAAGGTTGGAATTGTATCTATCGGTACATCGACGGGGGGACCAAAGGCGTTGCAAGAGATAATGGTCAGAATTCCCGCCAATTTCCCGGCGCCGATAGTGATAGCGCAGCATATGCCGCAGAATTTTACCGGCCCCTTTGCCGAACGTCTGAATCAACTGAGTAAAATAGAGGTTAAGGAAGCCGAGGAGGGTGACCGGTTAAAACCGGGAACCGCCTATCTTGCACCGGGTCGCGGACATATGAGAGTCGCCAGGATCAAGGGTATAGAGAGCATCGTCAGAATCTCAGAAGATAAAGATGAGTTTATCTACAGACCCTCTGTGGACGCTCTTATGGCGTCGGTTTCGGAATTTTTCCCGGGAAGATCTCTTGGCGTCATATTAACGGGAATGGGAAATGACGGGCTTGTCGGTATAGGTACTTTAAAAAAGTCCGGAGGAAGAGTATTTGCACAAAGCGAGGAGACCTGTGTAATATATGGAATGCCTAAAGCAATAGTCGATGCCGGCCTGGCCGATAAGGTGATAGACCTTGAAGAGATGGCGGGCGAAATAATAAATGCAGTTTAATCTGTTTTATGGCAACCGGAAAAGTTATGAACCTTTACCTTAAGAATAGACACAAAGCTCCCTAATTTAAATAACCACGAAGACCACGAAGGGCACGAAGAAGATTTTTTACTTCGTGCCCTTCGCGCCCTTCGTGGTTAAAAAACTCTATAGAGCATGGTGATCCTCTTTAGTTTTTCCTTAATTTAGAGTTTAACCAAAGGGTCATGATCGCTTGTCCCGAAAACAAAGGAAGGAGGTTTTATGGAATCGTTTGCAGGCGCTGACGAAATATTACAGCTTGTAACTTTTACTCTTGGTGAAGAGGAGTATGCAGTAGATATTCTGAAAGTCCAGGAGATCAATAAAATGAAAGAAATCACCAGGGTTCCAAATGCGCCCTTTTTTATGGAAGGAGTCATTAATTTGCGCGGAAAGGTTATCCCTGTTATAAATTTGAGAAATAAATTCGGTTTAATGAGTAAGGAAAACGATGAGGCTTCTCGTATAATGATTATGGATATTCAGGGGATTATTATGGGGCTTGTTGTGGACTCGGTATCCGAAGTGCTGAGGATACCGTCCAGTATCGTGGAGCCTACGCCTCCGTTGTCTTCAGATATCAGTTCCGAGTATTTACAGGGAATCGCTAAACTCGACGAAAGGCTGATAATACTTCTCGATATGAACAGACTTGTCGGAAAACCTGAAGATACCGCACTTATAGAAGGAGCTACACAATTTATCGAAGCATAGAGTTGTTGTTTTTTGAGACTAAAAACAGCTGTCAACAGTCCGCCTTCAGCGTTTAGGATTAATAAGGCAGTGGAGTGATGGTTGAAGACATTCGGATAGGGAAGAGATATCTTCACGTTTTTAGATTTATCGGCAGGCATTAGATATCAGAATTTTTGCTGAAGGCCTTCAGCCTTCAGCCTTCAGCCTTCAGCCTTCAGCCTTCTGCCTTCAGCCTTCAGCCTTCAGCCTTCAGCCTTCAGCCTTCAGCCTTCAGCCTTCAGCCTTCAGCCTTCAGCCTGTCAACTCGACAGGGCCTTCATATATTCTTCCTATAAGAGAAACGGTTCTGTCTTTATGTATTTTTCTGACAATTCTTTTTCTGAAATAATCGTTCAGCTCTTTGGGAGCCGATCTTATTAAATGTAAATGCCTGAGATAACGCTCCAGGGGTTTTTCCTTTGTAACCGAGTGAAGAGCGAGGTGATACTCCTTCTCTGTCCATTGCCACAGTCTTTCATTGAGTGATTCAAGAGTGATATCCTGAGGG